>NZ_BHYL01000334.1 GCF_003851725.1 Cellulomonas algicola
GCCCGAGCGCGCCCCCGCGGCCACCGTGCCGATCCGCTCGGCCGCGACCGGCCCGCGCACCGCGCGCAGCGCCGCGTACCCGGAGAACGTCGGCAGGACGCCCGCGACGACCTGCGCGAGCAGCGGCTCGTGCAGCAGCACGGTGACCTCGGCGCCGGGGACGACGCGCCGGACGGCGGCGACGTGCTCGCCCGCACCGAGCGCGAGCGACTCGGCCAGCTCGCGCACCGCGCCCGCGTCGGACAGCACGCGGTCCCCGCGCGCGAGGTACAGGCTCGCGGCGAGCGTCAGCGGGCCGGCCACGGGCACGACGAGCGGCCCGGTGTACCCGTGCGCCGCGACCGCGAGGGCGTCGAGGTCCTCCCGCACGAACGCCCGCGCGCGGGCGAGATCGCCGCCGGGACGGTCGGCGAGCTTCCACCCGTGCGGCCCGAGCTCGGTGGGCAGCTCCTCGAGCACCGCGGCGGCGTGACCGGCGCGGTCGCCCCACGGCCCGCGCGCGGGCAGGAGCACCGTGAACGGCAGGCCCTGCAGCTCCGACGGGGTGTCGACGAGGTCGCCGACGACCGACGACTGCGCCTCGAGCGCGTCCGTGCCCGGCCATGGTCCCGTGCCGCTGACCCCGGGACGGCCGCTCACCGGTGCACGCCCGCGGCGGCCGTGCCGAGCGATGCGTCCGGGGCCGTCGCCGCGACGCGCGACGACGCCGCCGTCTCGGCCTCCGGCACCGGTGCGGACGACGAGGCCACGACGCCTCCCGGCGCCGACCCGGGGCGCCGCGTCTCCGTGACGGTCGCCTGCCCCAGCACGCGCGTGCCGTCGTACACGACGAGCGACTGCCCCGGCGCCACGCCGCGCAACCCCGCGCTCGCGTCGACGTCGACGCGCACCGTCCCCTCCGGCGTCGCGGTCGCGACCGCAGGCACCGGCGCGCCGTGCGCGCGCACCTGGACCTCGCACGCGAACGGCGCAGGCCCAAGCACGTCGAACCACACCGCGCGGTCGGCCTCCACCGTCCCCACGGCGAGCTCCTCGACCGACCCGACGACGACCCGGTTACGCACGGGCTCGACCGACAGGACGTACCGCGGCCTCCCGTCGGGAGCGGGCCGCCCGAGCGCGAGCCCCTTGCGCTGCCCGACGGTGTACGCGTACGCGCCGTCGTGCCGCCCGACGACCTCCCCGGACGTGTCGACGATCTCGCCCTCGCGCGACCCGAGCCGGTCGCGCAGGAAGCCCTGGGTGTCGCCGTCGGCGACGAAGCAGATGTCGTACGAGTCGGGCTTGGCCGACACCGACAGGCCGCGTGCGGCGGCCTCGGCGCGGGTCTCGTCCTTCGACGCGACGTCGCCGAGCGGGAACAGCGACCGCGCGAGCCGCTCGGGGCCCATCACGGCGAGCACGTACGACTGGTCCTTCGCGGCGTCCCGCGCGCGGTGCAGCTCGCGCGTGCCGTCGTCGCCGACCTCGACGCGCGCGTAGTGGCCGGTGCACACGGCGTCGAACCCGAGCGCGACGGCCTTGTCGAGCAGCGCGGCGAACTTGATGTGCTCGTTGCAGCGCACGCAGGGGTTGGGCGTGCGACCTGCCTCGTACTCGCTGAGGAAGTCGGCGACCACGGTGTCCTCGAACCGCTCGGACAGGTCCCACACGTAGTACGGGATGCCGAGGACGTCCGCGGCCCGGCGCGCGTCGCCCGCGTCCTCGATCGAGCAGCAGCCGCGCGACCCGGTGCGGAACTGGTCGCGCGTGCGGGACAGCGCCATGTGCACGCCGACGACGTCGTGCCCGGCGTCGACCGCGCGCGCGGCCGCGACCGCCGAGTCGACGCCGCCGGAGAGGGCGGCCAGGACGCGCATCAGGCCATCACCGCCGGCGTGCTCCCGCGACCGGCGAGCCCGGCGGCCCGCGCGCGCTCGACGACCGCCGGCAGGGCCGCGTGCAGCGCCGCGACGTCCGCCTCGGTCGACGTGTGCCCGAGCGTGAACCGCAGCGCGCCGCGCGCGTCGTCCTCGTCGACCCCCATCGCGAGCAGCACGTGGCTCGGTCGCGGCACACCCGCCTGGCACGCCGACCCCGTCGACGCCTCGACGCCCGCGGAGTCGAGCAGGTACAGCAGCGAGTCGCCCTCGCAGCCGGGGAACGTGAAGTGCGCGTTGGCGGGCAGCCGCCGGTCGGTGTCGGCGGGACCGCGCAGCACGGCGTCCGGGACCGCGGCCCGGACGCCCGCGACGAGCCGGTCGCGCAGCGCACCGACCCGCGCCGCGTACACGGGCCGCTCGCGCACGGCCTCGTCGAGCGCGGCCGCGAACGACGCGATGAGCGGCGCCGCGAGCGTGCCCGACCGGACCCCGCGCTCCTGCCCGCCGCCGTGCAGCACGGGCGTGAGGTCGAGCCCGCGCCGCGCGAGCAGCGCTCCGACCCCGCCGGGCCCGCCGATCTTGTGCCCGGACACGGTCATGGCGTCCAGCCCGGACGCCGCGAAGTCCACCGGCACCTGCCCCACGGCCTGCACCGCGTCCGCGTGCACCGGGACCCCGTGCCGCCGCGCGAGCGCGACGACCTCGTCGAGCGGCTGCAGCGCACCGACCTCGTTGTTCGCCCACATCACCGACAGCAGCGCCGCCTGCGCACCGTTCTGCTCGAGCTCGTCGCGCAGCGCCGCGACGTCCACCACGCCGTCGGCGTCGACGGGCAGCAGCACCAGCTCCGCGCCCGCGTGCTCCGCCATCCAGAACGCCGGGTCGAGGACCGCGTGGTGCTCGACCGCCGACACGAGGATGCGCCGCCGCGACGGGTCCTGCGTGCGGCGCGCCCAGAACAGCCCCTTGACCGCGAGGTTGTCGGCCTCGGTCCCGCCCGACGTCCACACGACCTCGCTCGGCCGCGCACCGAGCGCCGCCGCGGCCGTCTCGCGCGCTTCCTCGACGACGCGTCGCGCCGCCCGGCCCGAGCCGTGCAGCGACGACGGGTTGCCCGGGTGCGCCAGGTGCTCGGTGAGCACGCGCGCCGCCCCCGGGAGCATGGGCGTGGTCGCCGCATGGTCGAGGTACGCAGTCATCCGCACCAGTCTACGAACGTGCGCGCGGGACTCCGGACGGCGGCCGCGCGTGCGCCCACCCGGCCGCAGCGTGGTCTCACCCTCGAAAGACGTCGACGCGGCCTGGCAGGATGTGCGCCGTGAGTGCCGACGAGGTCATCGCCCTGCCGCCCGCGTTCAGCGGCCAGCGGCTGGACTGGCGTGACCTGCCCCGGCACGTCCGCGAGCGCATCAGCACGCTCGCCGGGTCGCAGGTGACCGCCGAGATCAGCGCGACCAGCGGGTTCAGCCCCGGTTTCGCCGCGGTCCTCGAGTTCGCCGACGGCCGGGGCGTGTTCGTGAAGGCCGTGTCCGGCGAGCAGAACCCCGTCTCCCCGCACCTCGCACGCGCCGAGACCCGCGTCGCCGCCGCCCTTCCCCCGCAGGTGCCCGCGCCGCGCATGCTGTGGTCCGACGACGACGGCGACTGGGTGATCCTCGGCTTCGAGGTCGTGCACGGCCGCTCCCCCGAGCTGCCGTGGCGTCCCACCGACCTGGCCGCCGTCGCCGACGCCGTGGGAGCGCTTGCGGACGTCGAGCCGCTCCCCGGTCACGGTCTGCCGCGCATCGACGACGTGCTCGCCGAGGACTTCACCGGCTGGCGCCGCCTCGTCGACCTCGACGAGGCCACCCGCGAGGGCG
>NZ_BHYL01000335.1 GCF_003851725.1 Cellulomonas algicola
GGGCGGAGCGGGCCGGACGTCGGCGCAGGACCCGTCGCCCTCGCCGGCGGCAGGGTCGCACGGGCCGGCGGCGCGCGTCCGGCCGGGACGGCCGCGGGAACGGTGCGCGCGGAGGCCGTGCGATGACCGAGCGCGAGACGCCGCCGACGGGGTCGCGCCCGCGCGTCCTGTCCGTCGCGGGGACCGACCCGACGGGCGGAGCCGGGATCCAGGCCGACCTCAAGTCGTTCGCCGCGCACGGCGCGTACGGCATGGCGGTCGTCACAGCGCTCCTCGCGCAGAACACGCACGGCGTGCGCGACGTCCTCGTGCCGGACGCCGCCTTCCTGCGCGCGCAGCTCGACGCGGTGTCCGACGACGTGACCGTCGACGCGGTGAAGATCGGCATGCTCGCGACGGCGGCCGTGGCCGACGAGGTGGGGGACTGGCTGGCACGTCACCGTCCGCCGTTCGTGGTCCTCGACCCCGTCATGGTCGCGACGAGCGGCGATCGGCTGCTCGACGACGACGCGGTCGCCGCGGTCCGCCGGCTCCTCGCGGTCGCCGACGTCGTCACGCCGAACCTCCCGGAGCTCGCGGTCCTCGCCGACGAGCCCGTCGCCCGGACCTGGCCGGAGGCCGTGCAGCAGGCGACGCGGCTGGCGAGCGCCGCCGGGGTCGCGGTGCTCGTCAAGGGCGGCCACCTGCCCGGCGTCGAGAGTCCCGACGCGCTGGTCGAGGGTGGGCGTGTCGTCGAGCTGCCCGGTGCGCGGGTCGCGTCGACGAGCACGCACGGCACGGGCTGCTCGCTGTCGGCGGCGCTCGCGGCGCTGCGTCCCCGTCGTCCGGACTGGGCGTCGGCGGCACGGGACGCCAAGCGCTGGCTCGGCGGGGCCATCGCGGCGGGGGAGGCGCTGCGCGTCGGCTCGGGCCACGGCCCGGTCGACCACTTCCACCACGCGCCGGCGCTCGGGCTGCCCGTCTTCACCGACGAGGTCGGGGGCATCCTCGCGGCGGCGTGCGCCGCGTCGCTCGAGCAGCCCTTCGTCCGCGGCCTGGCGGACGGCGGCCTGCCGTGGGACGCGTTCGTCGAGCAGCTCCACCAGGACGCGCTCTACCTCACCGCGTACTCACGGGTTCTCGCACGCGCGTCGACGCTCGCACCGTCGGCGGAGGCGCAGGAGTTCTTCGCCCGCGGCGCGCACTCGTGCCTCGCGGTCGAGCGAAGCCTGCACGAGACGTACCTCGCGCGCGCGTCCGTGCGCCCGTCGTCGCCGCCCTCGGCCGTGACGCGCGCCTACGTCGACCACCTGGCGGCGGTCGCGGCGCACGGCTCGTACGCGGAGGTCGTCGCCGCGGTCCTGCCCTGCTACTGGGTGTACGCGGAGGTCGGGGTGACGCTCCTCGCGCAGGCGGACGCCGTCCCGGGCCACCCGTACCGCGACTGGGTCGCGACGTACGGCAGTGCGCCGTTCACCGAGCATGCCGCGCACGCGTGCCGGCTGGCCGACGCGGCCGCGCAGCACGTCGACCCGGCGACGCGGGAGCGCATGATCGCCGCGTTCGACGCGTCGTGCCGCCACGAGGTGGCGTTCTTCGGTCAGGTCGCGGTCGTCGCGACGGACCCGGGACGGCAGGTCGCCGCCCTCGCGGTCCGCTGACGCAGGCGCGCGGCCCGGGACGCGTCGCCCCGGCCGCGCGACCGCGTCAGACGTACTGGTGGTAGGCGGGCAGGTCGAGGATCCCGTTGCCGGACAGGCCGATGACGATCGTCTCCGCCTCGGTCGCCGCGCGCGCGTGCGCGATGGCGCCGGCGACGGCGTGCGTCGACTCGGGCGCGGGGATGATCCCCTCGGCGCGCGCGAACTCGACGCCGGCGGCGAACGCGTCCTCCTGCTCGACGGCGATCGCGGACAGCAGCCCGAGCTCGTAGGCGTGCGACACCATCGGCGCCATGCCGTGGTAGCGCAGGCCGCCGGCGTGGATGGGCGGCGGCACGAAGTCCTTGCCGAGCGTGTGCATCTTGAGCAGCGGCGTGAGCCCGGCGACGTCGCCGAAGTCGTACCGGTACTCGCCCTGCGTCAGCGACGGGCACGCGGCGGGCTCGCACGCGACGACGCGGGTGGTCGCGCCGTCGCGCAGGTTGCGGCCGAGGAACGGGAACGCGAGCCCGCCGAGGTTCGACCCGCCGCCCGCGCAGCCGAACACGACGTCGGCCGTCTCGCCGATCTCGTCGAGCTGCGCGAGGGCCTCCTGGCCGATGACGGACTGGTGCAGCAGCACGTGGTTGAGCACGGACCCGAGCGCGTAGTGCGCCGCGGGGTTCGTCGCGGCGGCCTCGACGGCCTCGCTGATCGCCATGCCGAGCGACCCGGTGGTGTCGGGGTCGGCGGCGAGCATCGCGCGACCGGACTCCGTCAGGTCCGACGGCGACGGGTGGCACACGCCGCCGTACGTCTCCATCTGCATGCGGCGGTAGGGCTTGGCGTCGTACGACGCGCGCACCTGCCACACCTCGCACTCGAGCCCGAGCAGGGAGCACGCCATCGACAGCGACGCGCCCCACTGGCCCGCGCCGGTCTCGGTCGTGAGCTTCGTGATGCCCTCGACCGCGTTGTAGTACGCCTGCGCGACGGCCGTGTTCGGCTTGTGCGACCCGACCGGGCTCACGCCCTCGTACTTGTAGTAGATCCGCGCGGGCGTGCCGAGCGCGCGCTCGAGCCGCACGGCGCGCACCAGCGGCGACGGCCGCCACAGCGCGTACAGCTCGCGCACGGTCTGCGGGATCTCGACCCAGCGCTCCGTCGTCACCTCCTGCGCGATGAGCGCCATCGGGAACAGCGGGGCCAGGTCGTCGGGCGTGAGCGGCTCGCGCGTGCTGGGGTGCAGCGCGGGCGGGCACGGCTCGGGCAGGTCGGCCGCGAGGTTGTACCAGTGGGTCGGCACGGACGAGGGGACGACGACCCCGAGCGGGTCGGTCCGGGGGGCGGGGCGCACGTCGTCGGGCGTGGTGGTCATGGCGCGACCCTAGGCCGCGACGACGGCGCCCCGCGCCGGAACGGTGCTCAGATCGCGCAGGAGTCGTCCGTGCACGCGGCCGCGTCGGCGTCGCCGAGGACGGTCAGCGGGTTGGCCTCGCGCCATCCCGCCTCGAGCAGCTGCGTGAAGACCGCAGCGGGCTGCGCGCCCGACACGGCGATGCGTCGGTCCACGACGAAGAACGGCACACCCGTGACGCCGAGCAGGCGCGCCTGCGCCTCGTCGGCCCGCACGGCGTCGGCGGCGCGGTCGCCGTCGAGCACCTCGCGGACGTCGTCGTCGGACAGCCCGGCCGCGCCCATACCCGCGGCGGCGGCGAGCTCGACGAGCGTCGCCGGGTCGCCCAGGTCGCGCCCGTGCTCGAAGTGCGCGGAGAACAGCGTCTCGACGAGCGCGTCCGCGAGCGGCGCCCCGCCGGCCTCGGCGGCGACGTGCACGAGCCGGTGCGCGTCGAACGTGTTGAACGCGAGCGCGCGGTCGAAGTCGTACGCGAGGCCCTCGCCCGCGGCCACGGCCGTCACGTGCGCGAACATCTCGCGCACGCGGTCGGCGGGCATGCCCTTGTGCTCGACGAGTGCGTCGACCTCCGGACGTCCCGGCCCGGTGGGCGTGTCGGGGGAGAGCTCGTAGGAGCGCCACGTGACGCGCACGTGCGCGCGGTGCGGGAACTCGGCCAGCGCGGAGGCGAACCGGCGCTTGCCGATGAAGCACCACGGGCACGCGATGTCCGACCAGACCTCGACGTGCAGCGGGCGCGGGCCGACGACGGACCCGTCGACGTGGTCGAGGGTGCGGAGGGTGGTCACGGGAGGATCAGGACCTTTCCGGTGGTGGAGCGCGACTCGAGCGCGCGGTGGGCGTCGGCCGCGTCGGCCAGGGGGAACGTGGCACCGACCCGCACGTCGAGCGTGCCCGCGAGGACGGCGTCGAACAGCTCGCGAGCGCGCCAGTCGAGCTCGTCGCGGGTCGCGGTGTGGTCGCCGAGCGTCGGGCGGGTGAGGAACAGCGAGCCGCCGGAGTTGAGCCGCTGCGGGTCGAACGGCGGCACCGGCCCGGACGACGCGCCGAACAGCACGAGCGTGCCGCGCCGGGCGAGCGACGCGAGGGACGCGTCGAAGGTGTCCTTGCCCACGGAGTCGTAGACGGCGTGCACGCCGCGCCCGCCCGTGAGGTCGCGCACGAGCGCGGGCAGCTCCGTGGTGAGGTCGTCGAGCTCGCGGTAGCGGATGACGTCGGCGGCGCCGGCCGCGCGCGCGAGCGCCTCCTTCTCGGCGGTCCCGACGGTCGCGATGACGCGCGCGCCCCGCTGGGCCGCGAGCTGCGTGAGCAGCAGACCGACGCCGCCCGCGGCGGCGTGCACGAGCACGTCGTGGCCGACCGCGACGGGGAACGAGGACGTGACGAGGTAGTGCGCGGTCATGCCCTGCAGGGGGAGCGCGGCGGCGACCTGGTCGTCGACGCCCGCGGGGACGACGAGCACGTCCCGCTCGGCGACGAGCGCGAGCTCGGCGTACGCGCCGGGCGACGCGGCCCAGGCCACCCGGTCACCGGGAGCGACGAGCGTGACGTCGGCGCCGACGGCGACGACCTCGCCGGACCCCTCGGCCCCCACGACGTGCGGGTAGGAGACGCGGTACAGCCCGCTGCGGCGGTAGGTGTCGATGAAGTTCACGCCCGCGGCGGCGACACGCACGAGCACCTGGTCGGGACCGGGCTCGGGGTCGGGCACGTCACGGAGCTCGAGGACGTCGGGACCGCCCGCGGCGGTGGCGAGGATGGCGCGCACGTCAGCCGCAACGCGGCTCCGTCGGCGCGTCATCCCGGAATCGTGCACGTATCTTCGTGCACCACCGTGTATGTTCATGCACATGACGTTCAGCGTGGCGGTCGCGGGGGCCAGTGGGTACGCCGGGGGCGAGATGCTCCGGGTGCTCCTCGCGCACCCCGAGGCCCGCATCGGTGCCCTCACGGCCCACTCCAACGCGGGCGCGACCCTCGGCGGCATCCACCCGCACCTGCGCTCCCTCGCGGACCGGGTCCTCGCGCCGACGGGTGTCGAGGCGCTCGCGGGGCACGACGTCGTCGTGCTCGCCCTGCCGCACGGCGCGAGCGGCGCCGTCGCCGCCGAGCTCGCGGGGCGCGGGGACGGCGCGATCGTCGTCGACCTCGGTGCGGACCACCGCCTCGTGGATCCCGTCGCGTGGGAGACGTACTACGGCAGCGCGCACGCCGGCACCTGGCCCTACGGCCTGCCCGAGCTGCTGCACGCCGGCGAGCCGACGGCCTCCGCCCAGCGCGACGCGCTCGCGGGCGCGCGACGCATCGCCGTCCCCGGCTGCAACGTCACCGCGGTCACGCTCGGCCTCCAGCCCGGCGTCGCCGCGGGCGTGATCGAGCCCGTCGACGTGGTCGCGGTCCTCGCCGTCGGCTACTCCGGCGCCGGTCGGACCCTCAAGACGCACCTCCTCGCGAGCGAGGCGCTCGGCTCCGCGCAGCCGTACGCCGTCGGTGGCACGCACCGGCACATCCCGGAGATCGCCCAGAACCTCCGGGCCGCGGGCGCGCCCGACGTGACGATCTCGTTCACCCCGACGCTCGTGCCGATGTCGCGCGGCATCCTCGCGACGGCGACCGCCCGGCTCGTCGAGGGCACCGACCCGGCAGCCGTGCGCGCCGCGTGGGAGGCCGCCTACGCCGACGAGCCGTTCGTGCAGCTGCTCCCCGAGGGGCAGTGGCCGACGACGGCTGCGACGCTGGGCGCGAACACCGCGCTCGTGCAGGTCGCGGTCGACGCGCGCGCCGGCCGCGTCGTGACCGTGACGGCGATCGACAACCTCGTCAAGGGGACCGCGGGCGGCGCGCTGCAGTCGCTCAACCTCGCGCTCGGCCTGCCCGAGACGCTCGGCCTCCCGCTCGAGGGCGTCGCGCCGTGAGCGGCACGAGCGTGACGAGCACCGGCCTGACAGTGGACCAGGAGGACTGATGGCACAGCAGACCGCCGTCGACACCGACGACCTCGCCTCGCCCGGCGTGACCGCCGCCGCGGGCTTCCGCGCGTCCGGCGTGACCGCCGGGCTCAAGGCGTCCGGCCGCCCGGACCTCGCGCTCGTCGTCAACGACGGGCCGCTGCAGGTCGGCACGGCCGTGTTCACGACGAACCGCGTGGTCGGCGCACCCGTCGTGTGGTCGCGCCAGGTCGTCGCCGACAGCACGGTCTCGGCCGTCGTCCTCAACTCGGGCGGCGCGAACGTCTGCACGGGCCCGGACGGGTTCGCCGACGTGCACCGCACGGCCGAGAAGGTCGCCGACGTCCTCGACGTCTCCGCGGGCGACGTGGTCGTGGCGTCGACCGGCCTGATCGGTGAGCGCCTGCCCATCGAGAAGCTCCTCGCGGGCGTCGACGAGGCCGCCGCGGCGCTGCACGGCGAGGGCGGCCCCGACGCGGCGACCGCGATCATGACGACCGACACCGTCGCCAAGACGGCGCACGTCACCGTCCCGGGCGACTTCGGCACCTTCACCGTGGGCGGCATGGCGAAGGGCGCGGGCATGCTCGCCCCGGGCCTCGCGACGATGCTGTGCGTCATCACGACCGACGCGGTCGTCGACGCGGACGTCGCCGCCGACGCGCTGCGCACCGCCACGCGTGCCACGTTCGACCGCGTCGACTCCGACGGCTGCATGTCGACCTCGGACACGGTCGCCCTGCTGGTCTCCGGCGCGAGCGGCGCGACGCCCGACCCGGCGGGCTTCGCCGCCGCGCTCACCGCCGTGTGCGGTCAGCTCGCGCGGCAGCTCGTCGCCG
>NZ_BHYL01000336.1 GCF_003851725.1 Cellulomonas algicola
CGAGGGGGTGCGGCGGTGTCTCGGCGATCTCCCGACGGTCGCCGTCGCGACGGTCGTGCACGTAGGCGCCGTTGCCGCCGGCGTACGCGGTCGGTCGGACCCGCAGGCGCTCGACCTCCGCGAGGTGCGCGAGCACCGTGCCCGTCTCGCCGCCGAACGGCCCGCAGACGACGACCTCCGCACCGAGCGAGACCGCCATGCGGCCGACCCACAGCCCCTGCCCGCCGGCGTGCACGTGGACCTCGGGGTGCGACTCCTCGCTGGTCGGCGGCTCGATCGTCACGGTGAGCAGCGGCGTCGGCGCGAGGACGCACACGCGCGGCCCGGCGGACGGCTCCGCGGTCCGGTCGTGCGCTGCTGGCATGCGTCGAGTCTGGCGGTGGCTCCCTGCCCGCGCCAGGGCGGGAGTCGCGCCGGCTCTGCCTGGTCGCGGCGGCGCTCGGTCGGGCGGCCGGCGAGGACGTCGCCGGGTCAGGGCTTGTCGGGTGCGCGTCCCCGGACCTCGTCGGCGGCGAACCGGACGTGCGACGCGGCGAGCTTCGCGCGCGCGGCCGCTCCCAGGTCGACGCCCAGCACGTCCGCGAGGCACACGAGGTAGATGAGCACGTCGGCCATCTCCTCGCCCGCACGGGCCTTGCGCTCGGGCACCGCGAACGTCGCGATCGCGTCGTCGGCCCGGACCCACTGGAACAGCTCGGCGAGCTCGCCGACCTCGCCGACGAGCGCGAGGATCACGGACTTGGGGTCGTGGAACTGCTGCCAGTCCCGTTCGGTGGCGAATTCCCGCACCAGTCGCGTGAGCTCGGCGATCTCGCGCTCGTCCGTCGTCACGGCGTCAGCCTGGCACGGCCGTCGAGGGCGGGGGAGCGTCGGCCCGTCATGCCGGCGGCGTGAACTGGCTCGCGGTGAAGAGGGCGCCCTGCGGGTCGCGCACCGTGACGGTCCGGGTCCAGTCGGAGTCGTCGGTGCCGAGCACGGTGCCGCCGTGCTGCTCGACGAGCGCGGCGGTCGAGTCCCGGTCGGCGACCGCGAAGGTGACGTGCCAGTGGGGCGGCTCGTCCGGTGCCGTGGTCACGACCCAGCCGATCGCGTCGGCGAAGCCGGGCGGGGCCGAGACGGCGTCCTGACGCTCGTGGATCCCGGGGTCGACGGTGGCGGCGAGGTGGTCGCCGTAGCCGGGGACGCGGATCATCGTCCCGAACCCGAGGTCGCTGAGCTCCCACCCGAACGCGCGCGCGTACAGGTCGCGCGCGGCCGCGGGGTCCGGGGTGTGCAGGTCGCTGAAGTTCCACGTCCCCGGGGCGTTGGTGATCTGGGCGCCGAGCCGGCGACGGGCCTGCCACAGCCGCAGGCCGGCGCCCTGCTGGTCGGTGAACGCGGCCCAGGTCCCACCCTCGCCCGCGACGGTGGGACCCGTCGTGACGGTGCCGCCCGCGGCCTCGATGCGTGCGAGCGCCGCCTCGACGTCGTCGACCGCGACGTACGTCTGCCACGACGGGTCAGTCGGCGCCGTGCCCGTCGGGGTCGCCGGGCCGCCGATGCCCGCGGCGTCCTGCCCGTCGACCTGGGCGATCACGTACCGCACGGGCGCGCCCGGCGGTGTCGCGTCGTGGAAACGCCAGCCGAGGACCGCTCCGTAGAACCGGGTGGCGGCCTCGACGTCGTCCTGCTCGACGTCCACCCAGGACGTCACGCCTTCCGGGTAGGTGCGCTGCACGGTCGTCCCCTCACGTCCGTCGTCGACCGGCCCGCCGAGCGGCCCTCGGGAGTTCTCGTCGGGGCGGTGCGGGGCGGCCAGGGCTGGTGTGCGACCGGCCTCGCGCGAGGCGGGTCCGTCCGGGGTCGACGCTACGGCCACCCACCGACACGAACGAGTGGCTCGGGTCTCACTCCTTCGGGTGATCAATTCGCCCGACCGGCCGAGTCGAGCAACCGTTTGCCCGATCATCGGTGACACGTGTCCGTGGGAGCGGTCTCAGGGGCTGTGACCAGCGTCAATGCAGTGACTCACATGCGGCTGACCTGCACTCCTGCGAATGCGGCGAGAGCGAGCGCCGCTGGTTCCGGGTGCGCACGACGTCGTTGACCGCCCTTCCGGGCCGTCGCTACTGTCGCAAGTGAACCATTAGTGAGTGATCTTTACAAATCGCCCGGTTCCATCCGTCCTCCAGGAGGCCACATGCGTCCCCGGTTCCACCGACCCTCACGACGTCGACGGGCGCTCGCCGCGACGGCGATCGCAGCCGTCACCGGCGTCATCGCCGCGCTCGTCGCCGCCAGCCTGCCCACCGCGGCGACCGCCGCCGGCTCCCTCACCGCCACGTTCACCTCCACCGGCGACTGGGGCACCGGTCACGAGGTGTCGGTGAAGGTCAACAACGGCACCACCGCCTCGATCCCGACGTGGACCCTCGAGTTCGACCTGCCCAGCGGCGTGCAGATCACGAGCTCGTGGGACGCCGACGTGACCCGCAGCGGCAACCACTACCGCGTCACCGGCAAGAGCTGGGCCGGCGCGCTCGCCCCCGGCGCCACGCAGTCGTGGGGCTACGTCGCCTCCGGCGCGTTCAAGCAGCCGACCGGCTGCACCGTCAACGGCGGCGCGTGCACCGGCGGCCCCGGCCCGTCGCCGACCAGCCCGACCCCCACGCCCACTCCCACGACGCCGAAGCCGACGCCCACCACACCGACGCCGACCCCGACCGACCCGGGCACCCCGTCCGGCCAGAAGGTCGTCGGCTACTTCGCGGAGTGGGGCGTCTACGGCCGCAACTACCACGTGAAGAACATCGACACGAGCGGCTCGGCGTCGAAGCTGACGCACATCCTCTACGCCTTCGGCAACACCACCGGCGGCCGCTGCACCATCGGCGACTCGTACGCCGACTACGACAAGGCCTACACCGCGGCCGAGAGCGTCGACGGCGTCGCCGACACGTGGGACCAGCCGCTGCGCGGCAGCTTCAACCAGCTGCGCGAGCTCAAGAAGAAGTACCCGCACCTCAAGGTCATCTGGTCGTTCGGCGGCTGGACCTGGTCCGGCGGCTTCACGCAGGCCGCCCAGAACCCCGCCGCGTTCGCCGAGTCCTGCTACAACCTCGTCGAGGACCCGCGCTGGGCCGACGTGTTCGACGGCATCGACGTCGACTGGGAGTACCCGAACGCGTGCGGTCTGAGCTGCGACAGCAGCGGCCCGCAGGCCTTCAACAACGTGGTGACCGCGCTCCGGAACAAGTTCGGCTCGAAGGCGCTCGTCACCGCCGCGATCACCGCGGACGGCAGCAACGGCGGCAAGATCGACGCCACCGACTACGCCACCGCGGCGCAGAAGCTCGACTGGATCATGCCCATGACCTACGACTACTTCGGCGCGTTCAACCCGCAGGGCCCGACCGCCCCGCACTCGCCGCTCACGTCGTACCCGGGCATCCCGCAGGCCGGCTTCAACTCCGCCGACGCGGTCGCGAAGCTCAAGGCCAAGGGCGTCCCGTCGAGCAAGATCCTGCTCGGCATCGGCTTCTACGGCCGCGGCTGGAACGGCGTCTCGCAGACCGCCCCCGGTGGCTCCGCGACCGGCCCCGCCCCCGGCACGTACGAGCAGGGCATCGAGGACTACAAGGTCCTCAAGAACCGCTGCCCCGCCACCGGCACCGTCGGCGGCACCGCGTACGCCAAGTGCGGCAGCGAGTGGTGGAGCTACGACACCCCGTCGACCATCAACGGGAAGATGTCGTGGGCCAAGAGCCAGGGCCTCGGCGGCGCCTTCTTCTGGGAGCTGTCCGGTGACACCACGAACGGCGAGCTCATCACGGCCATCAACAACGGCCTGAAGTAGCGCGCGCCGGCGCGGCGACGCGGCCCCGGACCCCTCCACTCTCCTCGGGTCCGGGGCCTCGTCGTGTCCGGCGCCGCTGTCGCTCGGCGCCTCTGCCTGGGTCCGTGGCCTCCCGGGCTACCCCTCGGCCCGTCAGTCAGCCGGCTGTCCACCGCGCGGCCGCCGGCGCGCCGCCCGATGGTCCCCCAAGCAACGGCCGGCAGCGGCTCCACCACGGTGTGGAAGATCTGTCGCGCCTGACGCGACACGGCTTCCACGTCAGCAGTCGTCGGGCTTGGGGACGTCGGTGCAGAGGTCGTCGACGAGCCGCGACCTGCGCTCGACGACCTCGAAGGGTGCGCTCGTCGTCGACGTCTGGGCCGTGCCGGTCACCGGGTACCAGGTGTCGTCGCCCGCGATCCGGTAGTGACCCGACCACTCGGTGGTGAGCG
>NZ_BHYL01000337.1 GCF_003851725.1 Cellulomonas algicola
GTCGTCCGCCGCGGACGCGAGGGCCCGGCGCGCGGCGCGGGCCGCGGCGAGCTCGGTCGCGCACTGCGCGCACAGCGCGACGTGCGCGAGCGCCCGCTCCGTCTGGGCGACCGAGAGCTGGCCGTCGACGAGCGCGCTGATCCGGGACCCGAGGTGGCTCACCCCACGCTCCCCCGGCCCGTGCCGACCGCGTGCAGCGTGGGCTCGACGGCCGCGTCCGACGCGGTGACGCGCGCGGCGGCCTGCGTGCCCTGCACCTCGGGCGCTCGGTGCCCCAGCGAGTCGCGCAGCCGCGCCCGGGCGCGGTGGATGCGCGAGCGCACCGTGCCGAGCTTGATGCCGAGCGTGACCGCGATCTCCTCGTACGACAGTCCCTCGATGTCGCACAGCACGACCGCGGCGCGGTACTCGGGCGGCAGCTCGTCGAGCGCGCGCTGCACGTCGTGGTCGAGGTTGCCGTGCTCGTACGCGCGCTCCGGGCTGCCGAGGCTGTCGACCGACGCGTAGCGGTCGGAGTCGTCGCCCATCGCGTCCATGCGGACCCGCTGCTTGCGGCGCGCCTGGTCGAGGAACAGGTTCGTCGTGATGCGGTGCAGCCAGCCCTCGAACGTGCCGGGCGTGTACGTGTTGAGCGACCGGAACACGCGCACGAAGGTCTCCTGCGTGAGGTCCTCCGCGTCGTGCCGGTTGCCGGTGAGGCGGTACGCGAGGCGGTAGACACGCGCCGAGTGGTCCCGGACGATCTGCTCCCACGTCGGCGGCTGCCAGGCGGCCGGGGGCGTGGTCATCGGGTCGGGCTCCTTCGGGGTCTGCGGACGGGGCACCAGTCTCCCAGGTCGCGCGGCGGTCTTCGAATCGTGACGTGCGTCCTGGTGGAACGCGTCGACGGCCCGGAAAGTTCCGCGGCCGGCCCGCCCGCCTCCCTCGTGGGCCGCGCGTGCACCGATAGGCTGGCCGCATCCCACGCCCCACTGCACCGCCCCGGGAGGCTGCCATCTCCACCGACAAGGCCCAGAGCTGGGTCTACTGCGAGGAGTTCCTCCCCGAGGACGACGTGCTCCTGCGCGCCCGCGAGCGTGCGGCGCAGCTCGGCTGCACGCCCGTGCTGCCGGGGTCGGGGGCCGCGCTGTCGGTGCTCGCGGCGGCGGCGCAGGCCCGTGCGGTCGTCGAGGTCGGCACCGGGGCGGGTGTCGGGTCGCTGTACCTGCTGCGCGGCATGCCCGCGGACGGCGTCCTCACGACGATCGACCTCGAGGTCGAGCACCAGCGGGCCGCCAAGGAGGCCTTCGCCGAGGAGGGTGTCCGGGGCACGCGCACGCGCACGATCTCGGGCCGGGCGCTCGACGTCCTGCCGCGCCTCACCGACGGCGGCTACGACCTGGTGTTCGTCGACGCCGACAAGGAGTCCTACCCGGGCTACGTCGAGCAGGCCGTGCGCCTGCTCCGGCCCGGCGGCGTGCTCGCCGTCGACAACGCGCTCTGGCACGACCGCGTGGCCGACCCGGCCCGGCGCGACGAGACCACGACGACCATCCGCGAGGTCGGCCGCGTCGTGCGCGCGGACGACCGGCTGCTGCCCGCGCTCCTGCCCACGGGTGACGGCCTGCTGGTCGCGGTCCGCCGCTGAGCGGTCCGCCTCGCGCGTCGCACCGCGGTCGGTGTCCGCGGCACGACGGCCTGCCCGCCACGCGGGCGTGACCGTCAGCGCAGCTCGGCGAGGAACTCCAGCAGCAGGCGCGCGCCGTAGCCGGTCGCGCCCTCGGTGACCTCGTGCTTGTCCGCGCTCGCGCGGGCAGGCCCGGCGATGTCGAGGTGCGCCCAGCGCCGGTCGCCGACGAAGTGCTGGAGGAACAGCGCGGCCGTGATCGACCCGCCGCCGATCCGGCGGTCGGAGGGCACGTGCCGCAGGTCGGCGACGTCGGACGACACCGCCTCCTCGTACTCGGCGACCAGCGGCATCGGCCACGCGAGCTCGCCCGACGTCTCCCCCGCGGCGGCCAGGGCCGCGACGAGCGCGTCGTCGGTGCCGTAGAGCGCGGCGTGCTGCTTGCCGAGGCCGAGCGTCGCGGCGCCGGTGAGCGTGGCGACGTCGACGAGCACGTCCGGGTCGAGGTGCGCGTCCGCCCAGGCGAGCGCGTCCGCGAGGACGAGGCGCCCCTCGGCGTCGGTGTTCGCGATCTCGACGGTCGTGCCGCCGAACAGCGTGAGCACGTCACCGGGCCGGTACGACGCGGCGCCGACGTGGTTCTCGGCGAGCGGCAGCACCGCGGTGACACGGTGGGCGACACCGGACTCGGCGGCGCCGAGCACGGTCGCCAGCGCGACGGCGGCGCCCGTCATGTCGGTCTTCATCGGGACCATGGCCTCGCGCGGCTTGATCGACAGGCCACCCGTGTCGTAGGTGATGCCCTTGCCGACGACGACGACGTGCTGCGCGTCGGGACCCGCGGTGGCGGGCCGGTAGGACACGGTGACGAGCCGCGGCGGGGACGCCGAGCCGGCGCCGACCGCGAGGATCCCGCCGAAGCCCTCGGCGGCGAGCTCGCGCGGGGCGCGCACGGTGACCTCGAGCCCGGCGGTGCGGGCGAGCCGGCGCGCCTGGTCGGCGAACCACGCGGGGTTCTTGGTGCTCGACGGGGTCGCGGCCAGGTCGCGCACGAGCCACGTCGCGCGCGCGGCGGTCCGCCCCGCGTCGATCGCCGCGGCGACGCGCGTGCCGTCCCTGCCGAGCAGGACGAGCGGCGCCGGTGCGGGGTCGGGCTTGCCGGTCGCGACCGTCGGCGTGCGATACGCGGCGAGCAGGTAGCCCTCGGTGAGGGCGCGGGCCGCGGCGGCCTCGTCGGACGAGGACTGGCCGGCGTAGGCGCCGACCGTCGTGACGACGCGGCGCAGCCCGCGGGTGGCCCGCGCGAGAGCGGCCCCGGCACGACGGACGTCGCGCGGGGAGCCGTCGCCGACGCCCACGACGACCAGGCGCGGGGGCAGCCCGGCCCAGGGCAGGGTGACCGCGGACCCGACGGGTCGCGGGAGCTGCAGGACGTACGCCTCGCCGGCGGCGCCCGTGAGGCGGACCCGCTCGGCGATCTCCGCGAGGTCGACGCCGTAGCGTGCCGCGGCGTCGGCGGTGCCCTCGCGGGCCTCGACGCCCTCGTCGCCGGGTCCCGGTGGGGCGACCGGGACAGCGACGGCGTCGACCGAGCCGTCGGTCAGCAGCGGGCTCGTCGCGAGCCCGCCACCGACCGACGTCACCTCGGGCGGCGTCCGGCCGATGGAAGCGGTGAAACCTGTCGTCGGCCTCGCCATGTCGTGCGGTCCGTCGTCAGGAGACGACGGACGTGAGGGCCTCGCCCAGCTCGGCGGCCTCGGTCGCGTTGAGCTCGACCACCAGCCGTCCACCGCCCTCGAGCGGGACGCGCATCACGATGCCGCGCCCCTCCTTCGTCACCTCGAGCGGTCCGTCGCCGGTCCTCGGCTTCATCGCGGCCATACGGGGGGCCTCTCCTTCGCTCGTGCGTCCCGGCCGGGTGCTCGTGCGCGGAGCGCGCGACGAGAGGCCCGCTTGGCCGGTGGTCCGCCGACCATCTTAGTTCACCCGAGGGTCCCCCACCTCGACCGATGCGACCCGGACCGCCCGATCGGCTCCGCGTCGGACGCCGGTCCAGGTGCACCGGTCACGGCGGCCAGCCCTGCGGTGGGGTCAGCCGCCACATGTTCCAGACCCAGACGAGCTGCAGCGCGAGCATGAGCACGAGCACGCCGGTGAACCAGAGCCGCCTCGCCGCCGCAGGTCGGGTCACGACGCCGGCCGTGACAGCGCCCAACGGGAAGGCGAGCACGAGGAACCGCGCGAGGCTGCTGCCGGGCTCGATGACCGCCGCGATGTAGAGCAGGTACGCCGCGGGCCAGGCGTGCAGCTCGTTGCCGAGACGCCACGCCGCGGGCACCAGGAGGACCGCGACCACCAGCGCGAAGCCCGCGACGAGCACCCACGGCGCCCACTCGCCGAACCAGAACCGCGACACGTACCCCCAGGCCCCGAAGGGCTGGACCTCGCGCAGCCCGCGCCACGACTCCTGCGTCTGCAGGTACCCGTCGGGCACGCCCGTGACCCAGCCGCAGATCAGCGGCCACGCGACGCCCGAGACGCCCGCGGCCACCGCGAGCGCGGCCAGGCCACCCACGTCACGCGCACCGAGGTGGTCCTCGCCGCGCCGGCTGCGCCACCAGCGCACCGCCGCGTGCACCACGATCACCGCGGCCATCGGCAGCGCGACCGCGCGCGTGAAGCCGAGCGCGATCACCACGACGGACATCGCGAGGTAGCGCCGCTCCACGAGCAGCAGCAGCGCGGCGGCGACGAGCAGCAGCGCGAGCGACTCGGTGTACGCGACCTGGAGCACGACCGCCGTCGGGAACGCCGTGACGAGCGCGACCGTCGCCAGCGGCAGGCCGGGACGTGCGGCGACGGCGCGCGGCGCACCGCGCTCGACGAGCCGGTGGATCACGACGGCGGCAGCCGCGCCGAGGACGAGCGCCGTGAGCGGGGCGACCACGTACCAGGGACCCGTGGTCAGCACCATGAGCCCGCGGACGAGCATCGGGAACAGCGGGAAGAACGCCCAGACGTTCTGCTGCACCAGCCCGTCCTCGCCGACGGGCAGCGTGTCCGGGTAGCCCTGCTCGGCCGCCTGCCGGTACCAGCTCGCGTCCCACATCAAGCCCGTGAACTGCAGGTACGACGGCTGCGCGGGCGTCCAGTAGTTCTCGACCTGCGCCTGCGCGGTGACGACGAGCGCGACCGCGCTGAACGCCCGCCCGGCGAGGTACACGGCGAGCGTCTGCACCCACCACGGCCAGCCGCGCGGGTCGAACCACGCACGCGGGACCGCAGGGGCCCGCACGTCGGCGGCATCCGGGGCGACCGGCCCCGCCGCGTCCGCGGGAGGAGGCGCAGCCGCGTCCGTGGTGACGGGCGCGGACCCGTCCCGGGAGAGCGGCGTGGCCGCGTCCTGCGCCGCGGGCGTCGCCCCCTCGTCCGTCGACTCCGCGGCCGTGCGGTCGCCGCTCATGCCAGCCCTCGCACGGCCCGGGCGGGGGCCGCGTCGCCGCGCAGGACCGCCACCATGTCCACGGTCCGCCGCGTCGCGGCGACGTCGTGCGCCCGGAAGACGCGTGCCCCGAGCCATGCCGCGACCGACGTCGCCGCGAGCGTGCCCTCGAGCCGGTCGTCGACGGGCAGGTCGAGGCTCTCGCCGACGAAGTCCTTGCGGGACAGCGCCATGAGGACGGGGAACCCCGTCGCGACGAGCGCCGCCGTGCGGCGCAGCAGGTGCACGGAGTGCCAGGTGTTCTTGCCGAAGTCGTGCGTCGGGTCGACGAGCACCGATGCGGGGTCGACGCCGAGCGCCACGGCCCGGCGGGCGCCGGCGGTCACGGTCGCCAGCACGTCGTCGAGCACGCCGTCGAGCCCGTCGCCGGGGTACGCGACGCGGAACGGGTCGGTCCGCGGTCGCGCGCCGCCCGTGTGCGAGCACACGACGCCCAGCCCGCGCTCGGCGGCGACCTCGACGAGGTGCGGGTCGTGGCCCGCCCACGTGTCGTTCACCAGGTCGACGCCCTCGTCGGCCGCGGCGCGCGCGACGTCGGCTCGCCAGGTGTCGATGCTCACGAGCAGGTCGGGGTGGCGGGCGCGCACGCGGGCGACGAGCGGGACGACGCGGGCGACCTCCTCGGCCGCGTCGACGTGCGGGCCGCGCCCTGCGCGGACACCGCCCAGGTCGACGATGTCGGCGCCCTCCTC
>NZ_BHYL01000338.1 GCF_003851725.1 Cellulomonas algicola
ACGACGGCGTGGCCGCGGCGGCACGGGCCCGGGCGAGCGCGGCCTCGGCCTGCTCGGCGCGGTCGCGCGCCTTGCCGCGCTCGGCGGCGGCCTTCTTCTCGGACGCGGCCTTCGCGGAGGACGCGGCCTTCGCGGCGGCCTGCTCCTCGGCGGCCTTCTGCTGCGCGGCGGCGTCAGCCGCGGCCTTCTCCTCGGCAGCCTTGGCCTTGCCGCGCTCGGCGGCGGCGGACCGCTCGGAGGCGGCCTTGCGCTGCGAGCGCTCGAGGTCGAGGACCTCCTGCTCGCGGGCCTCCAGCGAGTTCCGCAGCTTGTCGTTCTCGGCCTGGAGACGCATCTCCTCGGCGCTGGCGCGGGTGGGGACGACGCCGTCGACGGAGGGCGACAGCCAGACGCCGACGGTGACGGCGACGAGGGCGAGCGCGATCGCGGCTGCGGTCAGCCGCTTGCGGGGGGACGGGCGGATCGCCCGGGTCCACCAGCCGTGGGCGGTGTGCTCAGACATAGACGAGTGCCTCCAGGGCGAAGATCAGCACGGCGGCCACGTAGGGGATGCCGGCGAGAGGGTTGAGACGGCGACGGCGACGCGGCGCGGGGGCCGGCGCGGGGGCCGCGGTGGCGCGGCGGACGCGCGTCGGCGCCTCGGTCAGGACGGTGCCGTCGGCGGACCGCTGGTGCGGGACGACACCGTCGGGGGCGCGGTCGACGAGGTCGACGGGACCCTGCGGGGCCTGCTCGAGCTCCTCCATGAGGTCACCGCCGGCGTAGGCGCCGGCACGGGTGCCCCAGCCCGACGCGTGCGCCATGCGCAGGAAGCCGAGCAGGCGGACGGGCATGAGGAAGAACGTCGAGACGATGATGAAGACCGGCAGCCGCAGGAAGTCGGACGGCTTCTCGTGCAGGTGGCGGATCTGGCGGATCGCCATGGAGAGCACCGACGAGATGACCATCGTGGCGACGACCCAGACCCAGCCCTGCAGCCCCGTGTACGTCTCGAGGATCGCCTGGTAGAGGTTCACGCCCGTGCCGGACGCGGCGCGGTAGATCCAGCCCGCGATCGTCCCGACCAGCAGGAACGGCAGGATGATGTCCATCACGAAGAAGATCGCCAGGACGGGGGCGTGGCCCATCATCCAGGGCAGCATCCGCAGGGTGTTGTACTGGCTGCCGCGGGCCCAGCGGAGCTGCTGCTTGAAGAGCTTCTTCACCTGCAGCGGGGCGTCCGTGTAGACGAGGCTCGTGTACTGGTACACGCACTTGTAGCCGGCCTTGAGCGTCAGGTTGGTCAGCGTGCGGTCGTCGGAGACCTCGAGGAAGACGCCCATGAACTTCTCGTGCATGAAGTCGTCCATGACGTCGATGAGGATGTGCCGGCGGAACGCGATGGTGCGTCCGGGGAGGCAGCCGACCTGGCCGAGCGCGGACTGCGCGGGCATCGAGTAGAGCGCGCGGGTGTTCTCGAGCCAGTCGGCCCAGCGGGTGATCCAGGACCGCTCGGGGTCGAGGATGCGCTGACGCGTGGTGACGCCGCCGATGTTGGCGTCGGCGAACGGCTTGACGAGCTCCGGGAGCGTGCCGTCGGTCCAGACGGTGTCGGAGTCGACGAGCACGGTGATCTCCCCGCGCGACATCTCGGTGCCGATCTTGACGGCGTTGCGCTTGCCCGGGATCGGGGTGTGCACCCAGCGGACGAGCGGCGCGAACTGCTCGCTGACGCGCTCGAGGCCCGGGTTGGGCTTGCCGTTGATGACGACGATGACCTCGTCGGGCTGCTGCGCGACGATCCGCGAGAGCACGTCGTGGAAGAGGTCGAGGGGCTCGTCGACCACGGGGACGACGACGGAGGTGGTGCCGTGGTACTCGCCGGTGTACGGCTTGTAGCGGCGCGAGAGGAGGACCTTGAGCAGCCACAACGCCCAGATCAACGTGGAGAAGACAGCGAAGAGATAAAACTCCGACTGCCCTTCCAGCATATGGCGCAGCTGAAGGACGAAAACAAACATCTGAATGGCCTACCCGACACGGTGGTGGCTTTTTCTGACCAGCTGTCCCGGCGTCGTCGGCGATCCAGCGTGGACGTCGCCTGGGCGGGCTCAGGGCCGCCGCGGGCGCGTCGATAGACCGCGCGCAGGTCTCTGACCTGGGCACGGACGTGCGCAACCGCCCCCTGCTTGATTGGAGGCGCACGATCCGGGTCTCGGACGGAGCACACGTGAACACGTCCGGCGAACTCGGTAAATCGAACCTACCAGGCGGTAACAGGGCATTGAGACGGACACTTGTCCAAAAGTGACACCGCTCACCGCAAGCGCTTACCCCTTGCGGGGTTATGTCTGATTTGCCCTGGGCAACTTCACACGAAATTTACAAGAAGTTGCTCGGGACGACAGCGCCCGTCACGGTGTGACAGAGGTCTGGCAGCGGGCTGTCACGCCCGGTGCAGCAGGTCCTGGTAGTCGGGATGGCGTGCCACCCACGCCTTCACGTACGGGCACAGCGCCACGACGTCCCGGTGGCTCTCCCGGACGGCGCCCAGCGCCTCGCGCACGAGCGTCGACGCGACCCCGTGGCCCTCCGCGCGCGGGTCGACCTCGGTGTGCGTGAACACGACCGTCCGGCCGACCACGTCGTACACCGCGAACCCGAGCAGCTCGCCCGCCTCGTCGCGGGCCTCGAACCGGTGCGCCTCCGGCGCGTCGCTGACCAGCACGTCCGTCATGCACCGATCGTGCGGCACGGGACGCCCGACCACCAGCCCCGGGCCGCCGTCGGTACGCGGTGCGAGACTGAGGGCATGCTCCAGCCCTACCGCGAGATCCTGTCGCGCCCGGGTGCCCTCGCCTTCTCCGTCGCGGGGATGGTCGCGCGCCTCCAGATGTCGATGATCGGGATCGGCATCGTCCTCATGATCTCCGCGCTGTACGGCTCCTACGGGCTGGCCGGACGGGTGTCCGCCGTCTACGTCGTCGCGCAGGCCCTCTGCTCGCCGCAGCTCGCCCGGCTCGTCGACCGGCACGGCCAGGCCCGCGTCATGCGCCCCGCCGTCGCCGTCGCGTCCGTCGGCCTCGTGACGCTCGTCGTCGCGGCCCGCGCCGACAGCAACCCGTGGCTCCTCTACGTCGCCGCGGCCGTCACCGGCGCCGCCGTCGGGTCGTTCGGCTCGCTCGTACGCGCCCGCTGGTCCGGCGTGCTGGGCGGCGACCCCCGCCCCATGCACACCGCGTACGCGCTCGAGTCGACCATCGACGAGTTCGTCTTCATCGTCGGCCCCGTCCTCGCCACGGTCCTCGCGACCGGCGTCGACCCCGCCGCCGGCCTCGTCGTGCCGCTCGTCGCGCTGGTCGTCGGCGGCTACTGGTTCCTCGCGCTGCGCGCCACCGAGCCCGCCCCGACCAGCACCGCCGGCGGCGAGCGCGTGCGCGGCTCCGTCCTCGCGAACCCCGGCATGGTCGTGCTCGCGCTCGTGTTCGTCGCCATGGGCGCGATCTTCGGTGCGACCGACGTGTCGACCGTCGCGTTCGCCGAGGAGTCCGGGAACACCGGCATCGCGGGCGTGATCCTCGCCGTGTTCGCGTTCGGGTCGCTCATCGCCGGGCTCCTCTACGGCACGCGGCACTGGGTCCGCCCGCTGCACCAGCGGTTCGCGATCGGCGTCGTCGTGCTCGCCGTCGGGGTGTCCTTCTTCGTCGTCGCGACCAACCTCGTCGTGCTCGCCGCCGTCATGTTCGTCACCGGCTTCGCGATCGCCCCCACGCTCATCAACGGCAACGCGCTCGTCCAGCAGCTCGTGCCGCCCGCGCGCCTCACCGAGGGCCTCACCTGGGTCGGCACGTCGCTCGGCGTCGGCGTCTCCTTCGGGTCGTCCATCGCGGGCGCCCGCATCGACGCCGACGGGTCGCACGGCGGGTTCCTCGTCGTCATCGTCTCCGCCGGGCTCGCGCTCGTCGCGACCCTCGCCGCGTACCGCACGCTGCGGCCGCGTCCCGACGCGAAGGCCGCCGACGAGCGCGTCGCGCGCGCCGTGGAGGACGAGTCGCCGTCGGCCACCGCCGGGGCCGCCGTCGCCGCCTGCGAGGTCGCCGAGAGCGTCGACCCGCGCAGCGCCGTGCAGCAGCGGTCCGCGACGGACGGCCAGGTCGGCAGCGCCGTCGAGCACCCCGCACCGCCCCGGCCGACGGGCGTCGCCGAGGACGGCTGAGCGCCTCCCAGCCCGCAGTCGGGCCGCGTGTCGCCGACCTCGTCGCCGTCGCGACTTCCGATACCGCGGGAGTGCCCGTTTTCGACACCACGAACGGCCCATCCGGCCTCCCCCGACGCCCGGCCCCCGCAGTACCGTACGCGTCGTGACCCTCGCCGACGAGACACCCGTGGCCGACTCCGCGACCTCGTCCGACCTGACGTCGGACGCACCGGCCGCACCCGCCGACGCCCCCGCCGCCGGCACCGCACCGGCGGGCGACACCGCCGCGGACGTGCCCGTCGACGCGCTGCGGGCCGTGCTCGCGCCGGTCGGGACGGTCGCCGGGGTCGAGCGGCTCACCGGTGGGATGTTCGCGACGAGCTACCGCGTGACGCTCGACGACGGCACGCGCGTCGTCGTCAAGACCGCGCCCACCGCGACCGACGCGCTGCTCACCTACGAGCACGACCTGGTCCGGTCGGAGGCGCACGTCTACCGGCTCACCGAGGAGCACCCGTCGCTGCTCATGCCCCGCGTGCTCCTCACCGACTTCACCCGCACGCACGTGCCGACCGACGCGCTCGTGGTCAGCCACCTGCCCGGGGTCCCGCTGGTCGACGCGGGCTTCGGCACCGCCGACGACGACCCCCGCGCCGCGCGCGCGGAGCACGAGCTCGGCGCCTACATGGCGCGGCTGCACACCGCCGGGCTGCCCGCCCCGGACGGCGGCTTCGGCTACCCGAACCCCGCGGCCGGGCTCAACGCCCCCACGTGGCGCGGCACGTTCACCGCGATGGTCGAGGCCGTCCTGACCGACGCGCCGCGCTGGGGCGTCGACCTGCCCGCCGACGAGGTGCGCGCCGCCCTGCGGCGACACGGCGACGCGCTCGACGACGTCACCACGCCGACGCTCGTGCACACCGACCTCTGGGCCGGGAACCTGTTCGTCGACCCGGAGACGGGCGGGCTCGTCGGCGTCATCGACCCCGAGCGCGCGTTCTGGGGAGACCCGCTGCACGAGCTCGTCGGCGCCGACTGCCACAACGTCGGCCCGGTGAACCCCCGCGTGCTCGCGGGCTACGCGAGCGTCGTGCCCGGCGGCATCGACGTCACCAGCGCGTCGGCGCAGACGCGGCTCGCGCTGTACCGGACGTTCCTCACGCTGATCCTCACGACCGAGATCGTCCCCCGGTCGTTCGCGGGCGACTGGCTCCCGGGCTACCGCACGACCCTGGCCGACGCGCTGCGCACGCTGCTGGACTCGCTCGCGTAGCGACGCCGGGCTTCCTACGTGATGACCCGGACCTCCTGCGGCCAGCCGCACCCCTCGGCGACCCGGCCGGCCCACATCTTGGCCGTCTCCAGGTCGGGCACGTCGATGACCGTGATCCCGCCCAGGTACTCGGTGGTCTCGGCGTAGGGACCGTCGGTGATCGTGACCGTCCCGCTCGTCGCGTCGGCGGTGAACGCCTCGGCCAGGTCCTCCTCGAGCCCGCCGGCGAAGACCAGCACCCCGGCCGCCTCCATGTCGCGGACGACCGCCGTGCTCGGCTCGACGCGGGACTGGAACCACTCGGCCGGGTGGTCACCGACCCAGTTCTGCTGGAAGTAGATGGCGTACCGGGTCATCGTCGCTCCTCGTGTGCCGGCCGCTCCGTGGCGGCGTGTCACCACTGTGACGGACGAGCCCCGCCGGAATCGACAGGACCCGGTCAGGGGGTGGGGTGGTGGGCGTCGTAGTGCCAGAACGTGCGCTGGACGCGCACGAGGACGCTCACCAGCACGACGCACGTCAGGCCGCCGATCACCGCGGTCCAGCCCTCGCCGACGCGCGTCGCGAGCCCGCCGAGCAGCAGCTCCCCGAGTCGGGGGCCTCCGGCGACGACGACCACGAACACGCCCTGGAGCCGGCCGCGCATGTCGTCGGGCGTCGCGGTCTGCAGGATGCTCTGCCGGAACACCGACGAGATGGCGTCCGCGGCCCCCGCGACGACGAGCGTGAGCACCGCGAGCGCGAGCGCACCCCACAGCACCTGGTCGGGCCGCGTGGCGTCGACCGTGACGAGGACCGCGCCGAACCCGGCGATCGCGAGCCCCCACACCACGATCGCGACGGTGATGATGCGGCCCTGCCAGCGCACGTGCACGAGCGCGCCGGAGAACACGCCCGCGAGGACCGCCCCGACGGCGACCGCGGCGCTGACCACGCCCGTCGTGGTCTCGCCGCCGCCCAGGTAGAGGAGCGCGACCGCGGGGAACAGCACGCGCGGCGACGCGGTGATCATCGCGACCAGGTCGACCGCGAACGTCATGCGGACGTTGCGCTGCGTGCCGAGGTAGCGCAGGCCGTCGACGACCGAGCCGAGGCCGACCCGCGCACGCCGGACCGACGAGGGCTCGGGCGGGACCGGCGGGAGGCGCAGCAGCGCGGCGAGCGCGAACGTGAACAGCGCGGCGTCGAGCGTGTACGCGGCGGCGTACCCGAACGCGGCGACGAGCCCGGCGCCGAGCAGCGGGCCCACGGTGAGCGCGACGTTCCAGCCGGTGGTATGCAGGGCGTTGGCGGCGGGCAGCAGGGTCGGGTCGACCAGGCGCGGGATGATCGCCGTCCGCGCGGGGCTGTTCACCGCGCCAGCGGCCGACTGCACCGCGACCAGCGCGTAGAGCAGCCCCACGTGCTCGTTGCCGAGCCACGCCTGCACCGCGAGCCCGAGCACCACGGTCCACGCGACCAGCGACGCGACGAGCGCGACCCGGCGCCGGTCGTAGTGGTCGACGATCGCGCCGCCGTACAGCCCGAAGACCACGAGCGGCACGAGCGCGCACACGCCGAGCACGCCGACGGAGAACGTCGAGCCCGTGAGGTCGTACACCTGGAGCCCGACGGCGACGACCGTGAGCTGCGTGCCGAGGTTCGACACGGACAGGCCCCACCACAGCCGCCGGAACGCCGGGCTGACGCGGAGGGGTGTGGTGTCGACGAGCACGGACATCGCCGCCACCCTACGTCGCCCGGGGCACCCGTCCTCGCCGGGTCCGGCGCCGTCTCACGGCGACGCGCGGGCGGGGCGTGGGAGGGTGGGCGGGTCCGGGAGCGGGAGGAGAGTCGGTGGGCGTGCAGCACGTGGTCGTGATGGGGGTGTCCGGGACGGGCAAGACGACGATCGGGCGGCTCGTCGCCGAGGCGCTCGGGAGCCCGTTCGTCGAGGGCGACGACCTCCACCCGCCGGCGAACGTCGAGAAGATGGCCGCGGGCGTCCCGCTCACCGACGACGACCGCGGGCCGTGGCTGCGGCTCGTCGCAGCCGCGATGACCGAGCACGCCGAGGCCGGTCGCGGGACCGTCGTCGCGTGCTCGTCGCTGCGGCGGGCGTACCGCGACGTGCTGCGCGGCGCCGAGGGGCGCGTGCGGTTCGTGCACCTCGCGGTCGGCCACGAGGAGCTCGCCCGGCGCATGGCCGGGCGGCGCGGTCACTTCATGCCGGCGTCGCTGCTCGAGTCGCAGCTCGCGACGCTCGAGCCGCTCGGCCCCGACGAGGACGGCGTCACGCTGTCCGTCCACCGCGACCCGGCCCACACCGCGGCCGCGGTCGTCGACGCGCTGGACGCCTGACGCACCGACGCGCCCCCGACGTCCCGCCGGGTGGCGGTCGTCGGGGGCGCGTCGTCGTGGTCGGTCGCTCCCGGTGCTTCTCCCAGGCCAGCGGGAGCGGCGACTCGTCAGGGGGTGCGGTACCGGGCGTCGTCCGCGTCGATGATCGGCTCGCCGGCGAGGACGTCCGGCGCCGGGTCGTCGGCCTCGGGCGTCGTCGTGGAGGACCGCCACGGTGCGTTGCCCGCGACGGCAGACTTCGCGGCCTCGACGGCCTTGTCCTTGAGCGCCGAACCCTGCTGCTTGGCGAACTCGGTCGCCTGGCTCTCGACGTCCTGGACGTAGCCCTGGACGCGCGGGTCCTGCCAGACGTCGTTCGCCCAGCCCTTGATCTTCTCGAACTGACCCCGTCCCGCGCGGGTCCCGAGCACGTACCCGAGCCCGACGCCGACGGCGAACACGACCTTGCCCTTCATGAGCGGTCCTCCCGTGGGTCCGTGGCGGCGACGTCCGCAGTGCGCGCCGCCCGTCCGAAGGTCCGAGCGTAGGCACCGGCCCGCGGGTGCGCGCGTCGAACGGCGCCCTCGCCGCTGCGGGCGCGCGCGGCCACCACGCGGTCGGCGCGACGGAGGGCGTCGCGTCACCACGCCGCGCGCGCGAGGACCGTCGGGTCGACACTGGCGGCACGCGACGGCAGGGGGAGGTCGGCATGAGCGACCCGGGCACGGCCACGACGAGCGCGCGGTCGGCCGACGGCCCGCCGCTGCGGCGCACCATCGGCCGACGCGTCCTGCTGCTGTTCGTCGTCGGCGACATCCTGGGCGCGGGCATCTACGCGCTGACGGGCAAGGTCGCGGCGGAGGTCGGCGGCATGATCTGGCTGCCGTTCGTGTGCGCGTTCGTGCTGGCGACGCTCACGGCGACGGCGTACGCGGAGCTCGTCGGCCGGTTCCCGCAGGCGGCGGGTGCGGCGCTGTACGCGAACCGGGCGTTCCGGCGGCCGTTCCTCACGTTCCTCGTGGCGTTCGCGGTGATGATGTCGGGCATCACGTCGGCGAGCGCGGCCGCGCGGGCGTTCGGCGGCGACTACCTCGCGGAGTTCGTGTCCGTGCCGACGCTGGTCGCGGCGTGGTTCTTCCTGCTGCTCATCACGGGCGTGAACCTGCTGGGGATCTCGGAGTCGGTGCGCGTCAACGTCGTGCTGACGATCGTCGAGGCGACGGGCCTGCTGGTCATCCTCGCGATCGGGGCGTGGGCGCTGCTGACGGGCGAGGGCGACCCGGGCCGCGCGTTCGTGCTGGAGACCGACGGGTCGGCGTGGATGGCGGTGCTCGGCGCGACGGCGCTCGCGTTCTACGCGCTGCTCGGGTTCGAGGACTCGGTGAACCTCGCGGAGGAGTGCCACGCGCCGCGCCGCGACTTCCCGCGCGCGCTGTTCGGCGGGCTCGCGGTCGCGGGCCTCATCTACGTCGGCGTCGCGTTCACGTCGTCGATGCTCGTGGAGACCGACGTGCTCGCGGAGTCGACGGGACCGCTGCTCGAGGTCGTCAAGGTCGCCGGGCTGACGTTCCCGCCCGCGCTGTTCGCGGTGATCGCGCTGCTCGCGGTGTCGAACACGGCGCTCATCAACATGCTCATGGCGTCGCGGCTGGTCTACGGGATGGCGCAGGAGCGGATCGTGCCGCGCGTGCTGGGGCGCGTGGGCGGGCGGCAGACGCCGTACGTGGCGATCGCGTTCACGGTGGTGATCGCGCTGACGCTCGTGGCGACGGGCGACCTGGCGGGGCTCGCGGACACGACGGTGCTGCTCCTGCTGCTCGTCTTCGCGACGGTCAACGTCGCCGTCCTGGTGCTGCGGCGCCGGCCGGACGACGGCGCGGACGCACGCGACGAGGACCCGGCCGCAGGCGACGACGCGGAGCGACCGACCTTCCGGGCGCCGACGTGGGCCCCGGTCGCGGGCGCGGTCGTGTCGCTCGTCCTGGCGTCACCGCTCACGGGCCGCGACCCGGCCGTCTACGTGCGGGCGGGCGCGCTGCTCGCGATCGGTGTGGTGCTGTACCTGGTCAACCGCTGGGCGGTGGGACGCACGGACCGCACGGGCCGCGAGGCGGCGGCCCCGACGTCCCGCGCCTGACGTCGGACGGCCTCCTCACGGTCGACGCGGCCGGCGACGGCCACGTCGGACGACCTCGTCACGTCGACGCGGGCGGCGCCGGCCCGCGCGGACGGCCGGGCTCAGCGCGACCGGTCCGCGTGCTCGCGGTGCAGCGCGCACATCGCGTCGACGAGCGCCTCGGCGGGCCCGTCGACGACCGCCCCGGGGACGACGGACTTCACGGGCAGCGGCGCGACGGGCCCGGCCGGCAGCCCCCACGCCCGCCGCCACGCGACGAGCTGCCCGCTCGACGCGACGTAGACGATCCGCCCGAGCCCGGCCCACCCGTGCGCGGCGGCGCACATGGGGCAGTGCTCGCCCGACGTGTAGACCGTGCAGCCGCCGCGCTCCTCCGGCGGGAGGTGCGCGGCGGCCCAGCGGGCGATCTCGAGCTCGGGATGGCGGGTCTGGTCGCCGTCCTTGACGCGGTTGCTTCCTCGATCAGCACGGTCCCGGTGGCGTCGACGAGCACCGAGCCGAACGGCTCGTCGCCGTCGTCGAGCGCCTCGCGCGCGAGCGCGACGCACCGTCGCAGGTGGACCAGGTCGGCGTCCGTCACGGCCATGGTGCCGACCCTAGGCCGCGGCCCGGCGTCAGGACAGGCGCGCCGTCTTCACGCTGGCGATCGGCCCGACGAGGGTGCCCGCGGAGTTCTGCGCGACGACCCGGTAGTAGTACGTCGTGCTCGGCGCGAGCCCGCCGACGAGCCCGCTCGACACCGACTTCTCGTAGGTGAGGGCGGCGACCGACGTCACGGGGGAGGCCTGGCCGAGGGCCGTGGTCGTGCCCCACTCGATCCACGCCGTGGTCGCGAGCCGGTGCGGGTGCACCTGCGCGACGAACGTGGTCGACGTCGCGGTCGTGCCGGACGTCCACTGCTTCGACGACGTCGGCTTCCCGGCCGTCTCGAAGCTGCTGGTCGTGACCGTCGTGCCCGCGGGCGTGGTCGTCGTCGTGCGCACGTAGTAGGTCGTGCTCGGCTGGAGCGTGCCGAGCGGCTGGTTGACCGCCTTCGCGTACGACACCGCCGGGACGGACGTGACCGGACCGGTCGTCCCGTAGGCGGTCGTCGTGCCCCACTCCGACCGCACGGTGCCCGCGAACCCGTGCAGGTCCACGAGCGCCTGCGACGTCGCGGACGTCGTCGTGACGTCCTTGGCCGACACGGTGACCGTCGGCACGGGTGCGGCCTCGACGGACACGCGGTCGGTCGCGGTGCGGCCGGCGGTGTCGGTCACGGTGAGCCGCAGCGCGAAGGTGCCCGCGGCGTACGTCCGGCTCACCGTGGCGGGCGGCGTGCCGGTGCCGGTGAGGGGTGCGGAGCCGTCGCCGAGGTCGAGGGTCCACGACGCGATCCCCGCCCCGGGCACCGAGCCGGCCGCCCACGAGCGGGACGCGTCGACCGTGACGGCGAGCGGTGCGGCGCCGTGCGTCGCGGACACGCGCAGCCACGCGGTGGTGCGGGTGCGGGCGGCGGGGTCGGCCGCGATCGACCGGAACGCGCCGAGCGTCGTCGACGAGGAGTCCGCCCACCACGGGCAGCTGCCCTGCTGGTGGAAGTAGAGGACCGCCTTGACCTCCGGCCAGCTCGTCCACGTGGTCATCGAGTCGCGCAGCCAGGTGGCCTTGCGCTGCGCGTTCGTCGGGTCCTCGACCGAGCCCCACTCGGCGACCATCATCGGCTTGCCGTGCTTCTGCGCGAAGGCCCGGGCCGCCGTCGACTGCGTCGCGACGCTCTGCCAGGAGCTGGGCCCGCCGGGGTTGCAGCCGTTCCAGTTGTAGACGTCGAGCCCGACGAAGTCGACGACGTCGTCGCCCGGGTAGAGCGCGTCGGCGGTCGTCGTCGCGTTCGCGGCGAACGGCGTGGGCGTGACGATCCACGTCCAGACGACGTTGCTCACGCCCTTGTCGCGGAAGACCTGCACGTAGTGCCGCCACGCGGCGCGGTACTCGGCGGCCGTGCCGTAGCCCGTCGCGTAGTCGGGCTCGTGCTGGAAGGTCAGGTAGAGCGGGACGCCGAGGCCCGCGACGGTCGCGGCCTGGGCGGCGATGGTGGTGTCCTGGTCGCCGCGGGCGATGGACGCCCAGCTCACCTTGGTCCCGTCGACACGCTTGGTCGCGACGGACAGGACGGGCGTGCGGCCGCGCTCGACGGCCGAGGCGACGCCACCGGCGCGCAGGTCCTCGTCCCACTGCCGGTAGAGGCGCTGGGTGTCGAGCTTGCGGCCGACGGTGTCCTCGAACGTCGCGACGGCCTCCTCCTGCGTGGTCGCGCCCTTGGCGACGAACGCACCGAAGAGCAGGCCGTCCTGCGGGGTGAGGGCCGCGGCGGCGTCGCCCGGCGCGGGCTCGGCGGCGGTCGCGGGTGCGGCGACGCCGGTGCCGAGGAGGCCGGCGACGAGGGTCGTCACGACGACGACGGCGCGGCGGCGGGTCGTGCCGGGCCGGGACGCACGGGTGCCCCGGAGACGGCCGGTCGGGTGGGTCCGGGCATGGGTGATGGCGCCCGGAACGGGCGTGGACGTGCGCAAGTGAGGAGCCCCCCTGAGTCGTTCGGCAGCCTGGCGGACCTCGAGGGCCCCATGGCTTTGCGTCCCTGCCTCGCGGCAGGTTTGCCCTTGTCGCTGACCGAACAAGCGTACGAGCACACTCCTGGACATGTATATAGGACGTAAGTCCTAGACGATTGTTCATCCAGTCATATCTGTAGTGACCAACTTGTGGACGGGTATTTTCCTTCACGGGTGACTCGTGGAAACTGTGAGCACTTGTCCGGTACGCCGGACCTGGCCGCTCCCGAAAACGGGATCCGGCGCCGCACGACTGCTCGGAGACCGGGGGGACTCCGAACGCGTGCCGCGCCGCCTCACCGCTCGATGTCGAGCCGCCCTTCCCCCGCGACGTCCTCGCCGCCGACCCCGCGCGACCCCGAAGCCCGCCGCGTTGAAGAAGCCGACGCCTCGACACGAGGAGCTCCCGCGTGCTCATCTTCCTGCTGCAGGTCCGTGACCTGCTCTCGGACGCCCCGTTCGAGATCTACCTCTTCGCCCTGTTCACCGCTCTCGTCTGGCTCATCTGGCTCGTCAAGGTCGTCCTCTCCGCGCGCTACCGCACGTGGACGGAGCCGTGCCACGCGACCACGTCGGTCGTGATCCCGGTCGTCGACGAACCGCTCGACCTGTTCCACGACGTGCTGCGCCGCATCACCGAGCAGCAGCCCCACGAGGTGGTCGTCGTCATCAACGGACCGCGCAACACCGCGCTGGAATCCGTCTGCGACGACTTTCCTGAAGTGCGCCGGATCTGGACCCCGGTCGCCGGGAAGAGGAATGCGGTTGCCATCGGGGTGGAGGTGTCGACGGGCGAGATCATCGCGCTCGTCGACAGCGACACCATCTGGACGCCGCACACGCTCACCGAGCTCGTGAAGCCGTTCAACGACCCCAAGGTCGGCGGCGTCACCACCCGGCAGCGGATCCTCGACCCGCGGCGCAAGTTCATCACCCGCTGGGCCGACTGGCTCGAGAACAGCCGCGCGCTGTACGCGATGCCCGCGCAGTCCGCGCTCGGCCAGGTCGGGTGCCTGCCGGGCCGCACCATCGCGTTCCGCCGCGACGTCCTCGTGCGGGCGATGCCGCAGTTCCTCGGCGAGGAGTTCCTCGGCATCTTCCTCGAGGTCTCCGACGACCGGACGCTCACGAACCTCACGCTCAAGCAGGGGTACCGGACCGTCTACCAGCACACGAGCCTGGTCTACACCGATGCGCCGCTCAAGCTGCGCAAGATGGCGAAGCAGCAGCTGCGCTGGGCGCGCGGCAGCCAGTACAACACCCTGCGGATGCTGCCCTGGATGACCGGGCACGCCCCCGTGCTCGGGTTCTTCTTCGTCATGGACATCCTGCTGCCGTTCCTGCTGCTCGGGACGTGGGCCGGGGGCCTGTACCGCACGCTCGCGGCGACCGGCTACAACTTCTACACGCCGCTGCTCGAGCTGCGGCCCGGGTGGCAGGGCGTCGTGCTGCTCGTCGGGCTCGTCGTCGCGGCCAGCTGGCTGTCGATGGCGCTGCGGCAGATGCGCCACCTGCGCGAGGTCCCGGGCGACCTGCTCCTGCTGCCCGCGTACATCGTGTTCTCGACGTTCTTCCTCATGCCGATCCGGCTGCTCGGGTTCTTCCGCATGGCGCACGTCGCGTCGTGGGGCACCCGGGCGCACGCCTACTCCGCGGACACGTCCGACGGGGTGCTCGACGTCGCCGAGGACGCGCTGCGCACGGACGCCGGGCGCCCGATCGACGCGGCCCTGCCGTCCGTCGGCGACACCCCGCCGTCCGGGGTCCCGGTCGCCGGCGGCCCGGGCCACGGTCCGCAGGGGACCCGGACGGCGGCCGAGACCCGGGCCGCGCGCCGCACCGAGACGCTCACGTACGTCCGGACGCACCCGGCTCCCCCGCCCCGGCGACGCCGTCTCAACCCGAAGGCCGCCGTGCCCTACCTCCTCGGCGGTGCCCTGCTCAGCGTGGAGGCCCTCGCGTATGTTCTCTGACCGCCTGTTCCGCCTCAGCCGACGTCAGCGCATCAGCGGTGCGGCCCTCGTCGTCGCGCTCCTGCTGGTCACCGGCCTCGCGTGGTCCACGCCGCAGGGTCAGCGCTTCTGGGAAGGGCCCTCCGCGGCCGAGGTCGCGCTGCAGACCGAGCGCGCCCGCGCCGACGACCTCAAGACCCAGCTCACCGCCGCCGAGGAGAAGCTCACCGGTGGCCGGCCTCCCGTGCTCGACACCGTCCAGAAGGCCCGCGCCGACGACCTCAAGGCACAGCTCGACGCGCTGCAGGCCGAGCTCGTCGCGACCCAGCAGGCCCTCGGTCGCGCCGAGGCCGAGGCCGCCGCGCAGGCGGACACCGCCAACGTCGTGAACGGCGAGCTCAAGGCGACGCGCGAGCGGCACAACGCCGCCGCCGTCGACACGACCGCGAAGATCGCCGACCTGCGCCGGCAGGTGCAGGAGCTGTCCTGGAAGGTCGCGAACCCCAAGGGCTACGTGCCACCGCCCGTGACCGCGTCGATGACGAAGTCGCAGATCCTCGCCGCCAGCCAGCTGTTCGGGCTCTACACGACGCAGAGCCCGTTCGACTACGCCGAGTTCAACGGCGTCGAGGCCGCCGTCAACCGCAACGCGAACGTCAGCGGCTACTTCCAGTCGTGGGACACCCCGTTCCGGCCCGACGCCGTGCAGGCCGCGTGGAGCCGCGGGCAGATCCCCCTGCTGACGTGGGAGAGCCAGAGCCAGATCGGCTCGATCACGAGCGACGTGCCCGAGTTCTCGCTCAGCCGCATCATCGGGGGCGCGTTCGACGACTACCTGCACCAGTACGCCCGCGACATCACCGCCACCGGGCTGCCGCTCGTCATCCGGTTCGACCACGAGATGAACGGCTCGTGGTACCCGTGGTCGGAGATCCGCGGCTGGGACGGCGGGTCCGTCAACGGCAACAAGCCGGGCCAGTACGTCGAGATGTGGCGGCACGTGCACGACATCTTCGAGGCCGAGGGCGCGAACGACCTCGTCGTGTGGCTGTGGGCGCCCAACCGCGTCAACAAGATCCCCAGCCAGCCGCACCCGCGGCAGTTCTACCCTGGCCCCGAGTACGTCGACTGGGTCGGCATGTCCGGCTACTACCGCCCGGGCGACCCCGTGCCGACCTTCGACGACACGTACGCCATGACGTTGCCGATGCTGCGCGAGGCCGCACCCGGCAAGCCGATCTTCCTCGCGGAGATCGGGGCGACCGAGCGCGGCGGCAAGAAGGCGCAGTGGATCAGCAGCCTGTTCGACGGGCTGGCCCGGCCGGAGAACAGCGACATCATCGGCATCGGCTGGTTCAGCCTCGCCGTCACGTCGGGCGAGGGCAGCGGCCGCTCGACCAACGACTGGCGGCTCGACTCGTCGCCGCAGTCGCTGCGCGCCGCCGCCGACGGGTTCGCCCGCACCGGGATCGGGCTGCCCCGACCGTGACCGACGCGACCCCCGACCCCGGTCCGCCGCCGGGGTCGGGGGTCGTCGTCTGTCGACGGTCGCGCGTCAGCCGCGCCAGGCCGGGAGCTGCTGGACCGACCACTCGTTGCCGTCGGGGTCCCGGAAGCCGGTGAACCGGCCCCACGGGAACTCCTGCACCTCGGGCGCGTCGATCCCGTGCTCGACGAGGAACGCGCGCGCCGCGTCGGCGTCGTCGACGACGACCTGGAGGCCCTTGACGGACCCGGGTGCGGCGTCGGACAGGCCGAGCCCGACCGCGATCGAGCACTGCGAGCCGGGCGGCGTGAGCTGCACGAACCGCACGTCGTCGCTCACGCGCTGGTCGTGGTCGACGACGAACCCGACCTTCTCGGAGTAGAACGCGACGGCGCGGTCCACGTCGCTCACGGGGACGATCACGAGCTCGAGCCTGAACTCCACGGGAGACCCCCTCGGTCGGCCCGCCGGACGTCCCCGGCGGCGTCCGTCCCATGGTCCCGCGGACCACCCACACGCCGTCCAGCCCTCGCGCGCACCCCGGAACCGCCCGTCGCGGGTGATGCCGCCGCCGTCGCCACGGCGGGAGGGTGCCGGTCGAGGGGACGACGCGCGAGACGACGGGAGTGCGAGATGGCGAAGGGTTCGGACGCGGGCGGTGCGGGCGGCGGGGCGGTCTACGGCCTCGGGATCATCGGCGCGGCGGTCTACTACTTCTCGGCCGGGGTGGGCTTCTGGGACTTCGTCCTGGCGATCCCGAAGGCGCTCGTGTGGCCCGCGATCGTCGCGTACGAGCTGCTCAAGTCGTTCTACGGCGGGTGACGTCCCCCGCCTCGGCGTGCGGCTGCCGACGGCCGACGCGGGCGGGTCAGAAGCCCGTGTAGCGGCCCGGCCGGTGGTTGAACGTCACCACGAGGCTCAGCAGCACGGCGCCCGCGGCGGACACCAGCACGTCGAGCGGCGGGGCCACGGCGAACGCCGCCAGGACGACGAGCGTGTCGAGCGCCATGAGCACGTGCCCCGCGCGGATGCCCGACCGCTCCTGCAGCAGGACGGCGACGATCGAGAACCCGCCGACGCTCGCCCGGTGCCGGAACACGACGAGGAGGCCCGTCCCGCACAGCAGGTTGCCGACGACCGCGGCGAACCACGGGTCGACGGACGCGACGTCGAGGTGCGCGGCGGTCACCGCGGTGCCGAGCGAGACGAGCCCCACGGTCGCGGCGCTGCGGAACGTGAACGACCAGCCCGACCGGTGCGCCGCGAGCGCGAAGAACGGCACGTTGAGCGCGAAGAACAGCACGCCGAGCGGCAGGTCGACGACATGGCCCAGCAGCAGCGCGGCACCCGCGATGCCGCCCGTGACGAGCCCGCCGGTCCGCAGCAGCGACATGCCGACCGCGACCAGGACGACGCCCGTCACCAGGCCCAGCAGGTCCTCCGCGCGCCCGTGCGGGATCGCCGTGGGCAGCGTCGGGGTGTCGGTGGTGGCCATGGTGTCGTCCTCGGTCGCGTCGTCGTGGCGGGCGACGCTGCCCGGGGGTGCGCGGTCGGCGGTCGGTGCGCGCAGGACATTGTCACCGACGACGCGGCCCGCGGGTACGGGACGAAGGGCGGTCAGGACGCGCGCGCCCGACCCGCGAGACGGGGTCGAGCGGCTGGGCTCGCGGTTCGAGGCACATGGCCCGCAACTCCGGACCGCACGACGGTCAGCGCACCGGCGCGTCGGGGTCGCGCGGAGGCGAGCCGAGCACGTACGCCATGTGCCCGCCCAGGAACCCGCCGACGCCGAGCGCCGCAGCACCCGCGGCCGACGCGAGCAGGCCGACGCCCCGGTTGCCGTTGCGACGGGCGACCCACGACACGGTGTAGCAGGCGAGCGCGACACCGTTGGAGGCCGCGTGCACGACGCCGACGCGGCGGGTCCGGTCGTCGGCCACCGACCAGTCGGCCCACCCGGTGACGACGGTCGGCCCGGCGGCGAGGATCCCGGCGCCGATGAGGCGACGCGCCGCCTTCTCCTGCCCGACCGCGTCCAGGACCGCGGAGCTCATCCAGAGGCCG
>NZ_BHYL01000339.1 GCF_003851725.1 Cellulomonas algicola
CCCGCCCCCCGCACGCACGACGACGCCCGCGCCGCACGAGGCGGACGCGGGCGTCGGGTGCTGCGGTGCGGCGGCGCCGGGCGGGCCGTCGCGGAGGGTCAGCCGAAGTACTGCGGGAGCGTCGCCGACCAGGCGGCGCGCGCCTCGACGAGCGGCAGCGTGAACAGGCCGCGCACCTCGACGGCCGGGGCGTGCTCGTGGTCCGCGTCGTCGACGGGCGTGCCCGCACCCGGGGTGCAGGTCTCCGCGGTCTCGCCGAGCCGGAGCGCCGGGACGCCGCGCGCGGTGCACAGGTCGAGCAGGCGCACCTCCTCCGAGCGCGGGACCGCGACGAGCACGCGCCCCTGCGACTCGGCGAACAGCGCCTCGAACGGCGTCACGCCGTCCCGCGCGCACAGCGCGTCCAGGTCGACCTGCACGCCCGTGCCGTAGCGCAGGCTCGACTCGACGAGCGCGATCGCGAGGCCGCCCTCCGAGAGGTCGTGCGCGGAGTCGACGAGGTCGTCGCGGGCCGCGGCGACGAGGACCTGCGCGAGGCGGCGCTCGGCGGCGAGGTCGACGCGCGGCGGCGTGCCGCCGAGGTGCTGGTGCACGACGTCGGCCCACGCGGACCCGTCGAGCTCCGCGCGCGTCTCGCCGAGCAGGTAGACGGCCTGGCCGGGCGTCGTCCAGCCCGACGGCACCGCGTCGGCGACGTCGTCGAGCACGCCGAGCACGCCGACGACCGGCGTCGGGTGGATGGCCGAGTCGATCTTCCCGGGCTCGCCCGTGCCGTTGTAGAGCGAGACGTTGCCGCCCGTGACCGGGACCTCGAGCTCCTGGCACGCGTCCGCGAGGCCGCGGATCGCCTCGACGAGCTGCCACATCGAGTCCGGGTGCTCGGGGCTGCCGAAGTTCAGGCAGTCGGTCACCGCGAGCGGGCGGGCGCCCGTCGTCGCGACGTTGCGGTACGCCTCGGCAAGCGCGAGCTGCGCGCCCGTGTACGGGTCGAGCTTGCCGTAGCGGCCGTTCGCGTCGGTCGCGAGCGCGACGCCCAGGCCGGTCGTCTCGTCGACGCGGATCACACCCGAGTCGTCGGGCTGCGCGAGCGCGGTGTTGCCCTGCACGAAGCGGTCGTACTGGTTCGTCACCCACGACTTGTCCGCGAGGTTCGGGCTCGCGAGCAGGCGCAGCACCGTCTGGCGGAGGTCCGCGGCGGTCGACGGGCGCGCGAAGCGGGCCTCGTCCGTGACCGAGTCGGCGTTGAGCGCGTCCTGCCACGCCGGGCGCGCGAACGGCCGGTCGTAGACAGGGCCCTCGTGCGCGACGGTCTTCGGGTCGACGTCGACGATGCGCTGCCCGTGGTGGTCGATCGTGAGGCGGCCCGTGCCGGTGACCTCGCCGATCACGGCGGTCTCGACGTCCCACCTGCCGGTGATCGCGAGGAACGCGTCGAGCTTGTCGGGCGCGACGACGGCCATCATGCGCTCCTGCGACTCCGACATGAGGATCTCGCCGGCCGTGAGCGTCGGGTCGCGCAGCAGGACCTTCTCCAGGTCGACGTGCATGCCGCCGTCGCCGTTGGACGCGAGCTCGCTCGTCGCGCAGGAGATGCCGGCCGCGCCCAGGTCCTGGATGCCCTCGACGACCTGCGCCGCGTAGAGCTCGAGGCAGCACTCGATGAGCACCTTCTCCATGAACGGGTCGCCGACCTGCACGGACGGGCGCTTCGACGGCTTGGTGTCGTCGAACGTCTCCGACGCGAGGATCGACGCGCCGCCGATCCCGTCGCCGCCCGTGCGCGCGCCGAACAGCACGACCTTGTTGCCCGCACCCGACGCGTTGGCGAGGTGGATGTCCTCGTGCCGCAGCACGCCGAGGCACAGCGCGTTGACGAGCGGGTTGCCCTGGTAGGACGCGTCGAAGACGAGCTCGCCGCCGATGTTCGGCAGGCCCAGGCTGTTGCCGTAGCCGCCGACGCCCGCGACCACGCCGTGCACGACGCGCGCGGTGTCCGGGTGGTCGACCGCGCCGAACCGCAGCTGGTCCATGACGGCGACCGGGCGCGCACCCATCGAGATGATGTCGCGCACGATGCCACCCACGCCGGTCGCCGCACCCTGGTAGGGCTCGACGTAGGACGGGTGGTTGTGCGACTCGACCTTGAACGTGACGGCCCAGCCGTCGCCGATGTCGACGACACCCGCGTTCTCGCCGATGCCGACGAGCAGGTGCTCCTTCATCGCCGGCGTCGTCTTGTCGCCGAACTGGCGCAGGTGCGTCTTGGACGACTTGTAGGAGCAGTGCTCCGACCACATCACGGAGTACATCGCGAGCTCGGCGGCCGTGGGGCGGCGGCCGAGGATGTCGCGGATCCGCTGGTACTCGTCCGGCTTGAGCCCGAGCTCGGCGAACGGCTGCTCCTGGTCGGGCGTCGCGGCGGCGTGCTCGACGGTGTCGGTCGTGGGCGCGGTGCGGGGGGATGCGGTGGTCATCGATTCCCTCGGTGGGGGCGCGGACGGCGGCGGGACGCCGGACCGCGGCGGGGTCGGCAGACGGGGACCAGGGTACCCGCGGCCGGACGGCGGGCCGCTGGGCGTCCAGCGGCAGCGGCGGCGGGACGGCCCCGGCGCGCCGCACGCCCCTGACGTGCAGGTTCTCACCGGACTCTCATCGCCCGGTTCGTCCGTGATGTCCGGATCCCGCCTAGGGTCGTGCCCGCACGCCGTCCGAACCGATCCGCCCGAGGTCCGATGCTCCGCCGCGCCGCCGCCGTCGTCCCGCTGTCCTGCCTGCTGCTCGCAGGCAGCGCGGCCGCCGCGTTCGCGGGCGGCTCGGACGACCCGACGCCCTACACCGTGACCGCCGACGGGCTCACCCTGCCCGGCGGCCGCACGTTCGTGGAGCACGACCACGTCAACGTCCGGTACGTCGTCGACGGCCAGACGCTCACCGCGCAGCTCCACGTCCAGGCCGCGACCGCGCAGGGGGCGTTCGCGGGCCGGACGGGGTTCGCGTGGACCGAGCTGGGCCTGCCCGGCACGTACTGCGTCACGTGGGTCGAGGTCAGCGGGTACAACGAGCACTTCGGCGAGGGCGGGCAGCGGCCGGCGTGCACCGACGCCCCGACCACCGCCGAGCCGGTCGAGCCGATCCCCGCCGTGCCGGCCGGTCCGCCCCCGGCTGCCGCACCCGCCCCGGCGCCGAGCGCGAGCGGGACGCCCGCCCCGACGCCGAGCCCGACCGTGAGCGGTGCGGCGCTCGTCGCG
>NZ_BHYL01000340.1 GCF_003851725.1 Cellulomonas algicola
CCGCTGCGCGAGGACCAGGCCGCGGACGCGGGGCGGGAGCGCAGGGGGGCTAGGCCCCCGCCACCCGCGCCGCGGCCCGGTCAGATCCGGGCGCGGCCGCGGCCGCGGCCGACCAGGCCGAGGATCAGGCTGACGACCAGGACGGCGATACCGATCCACAGGAGGAACTCACCGACCCCGGCGAAGCCGAGGATGAGGAGAACCGCTCCGACGAGGACGAGGATGAGCCAGCTGGGCATGGTGCGACCCCTTTCTACGTGGTCACCGTGAGCGTCCGGGGGAACCCGGCGCCGTGAAGCACGAGGACGAGGCTGCCGAACGGGTGACGGCTCCGCACGCCGAGAGGACGAGTTGCGCGCACACCGGTCGCTGCTATGTGGTCGCGCGTCCAGGGCTCTGACCTGCACAGATGAGGGAATTGTCACCGTCTCGCATGGTGAGACGGGGGTTGTCTGGTCACGCTACCGAGGCGTAGCGGACGTCACTTCTTGCCGACGAACCAGCCGCGCAGCATCGCGACACGGGCCGTGAGCTGCGCCGGGTCCGCGAGCGCGACCTCCGGTCCCCCGCACCGCCGACGCAGCTCGGCGTGCACCGCCCCGTGCGGCTGCCCGCTGCGCCGCGACCACGCCCCGACCAGCTGCGCGAGCTCCTTGCGCAGCTCCGCCTGCTTGCGGTGGTCCATCTCGGGCGCGGGCTCCGACGCCGCCGGGCGGCGCTTCCCCTTGAGCTGGTCCGCCTGCCGCTGCCGCAGCAGCGCCGACACCTGGTCGGCGTCCAGCAGCCCGGGCAGGCCGAGGAAGTCGAGCTCCTCGTCCGAGCCGACCGCGGCCTCGGTCCCGAACTCGCCACCGTCGAACAGCACGCGGTCGAAGGACGCCTGCGCCTCGAGCGCCTCGAACGTGCCCTGCTTGCCGTCCGGCCCGACCGCGTCGGGACCGTTCTGCTCGGCGTTCGCGGCCGCGAGCAGCGCGTCCTCGGGGTTGAAGTCGACGCCCTGCTCCTCGGCCGTCTGCGGCCGGTCCAGGGCGTGGTCACGCTCGAGCTCGAGGCTGCTCGCGAGACCCAGCAGCTGCGGGACCGACGGCAGGAACACCGACGCCGTCTCGCCGCGCTTGCGGGCGCGCACGAACCGCCCGACGGCCTGCGCGAAGAACAGCGGCGTCGCGGTGCTCGTCGCGTAGACGCCGACCGCGAGGCGCGGCACGTCGACACCCTCCGAGACCATGCGGACCGCCACGAGCCAGCGCGAGTCGCTCGCGGAGAACTCGTCGATCCGGTCGCTCGCACCGTCGTCGTCAGAGAGCACGACGGTCGGCGACTCCCCCGTGAGCCGGGCCAGGTGGCCCGCGTAGGCGCGCGCGTCGGTCTGGTCGGTCGCGATGATCATCGCGCCCGCGTCCGGCACCGCCCGACGCACCTCGGTGAGCCGCCGGTCGGCGGCCGCGAGGACGCTCGGGATCCACTCGCCGTTCGGGTCGAGCGCGGTCCGCCACGCCTGCGCGGTCATGTCCTTGGTCAACGGCTCGCCGAGGCGGGCGCTCACCTCGTCGCCTGCGCGCGTCCGCCAGCGCATCGAGCCGCTGTAGGACAGGAAGATCACGGGCCGCACGACGTGGTCGCGCAGCGCGTCGCCGTAGCCGTACGTGTAGTCCGCGACGCTCCGGCGGATCCCCTCGTGGTCGCGCGCGTACTGCACGAACGGGATCGCCGCGGTGTCGGACCGGAACGGCGTGCCCGTGAGCGCGAGGCGCCGGGTCGCGTCCTCGAACGCCTCCCGGACCGCGTCGCCCCACGAGAGCGCGTCGCCGCCGTGGTGCACCTCGTCGAGGATCACGAGGGTGCGCTCGGCCGTCGTGCGCGCCGCGTGCAGCGCGGGCTTCGACGCGACCTGCGCGTACGTGACGGCGACCCCGTCGAACCCGTGCCCGTGCCGGCCCTGCGCGTTCGAGAAGTTCGGGTCGAGCCGGATCCCGACGCGTGCCGCGGCGTCCGCCCACTGCTTCTTCAGGTGCTCGGTCGGCGCCACGACCGTGACGCGCCGCACGACGCGGGCCTCGAGCAGCTCGGTCGCGATGCGGAGCGCGAAGGTCGTCTTGCCCGCCCCGGGCGTCGCGACGGCGAGGAAGTCACGCGGCGAGCGCTCCCGGTACAGCTCCAGCGCCTCGGCCTGCCACGCACGCAGCTTGCCCGCGGTCCCCCACGGCGCACGCCCGGGGAACGCCGGCGGCAGGTGGGAGGCCGCCGACGTGGACGCGTGGGACGTGGTGGAGGACGGGCGTGCGGCCGCGCTCACTTGCCGCCGCGGCCGAAGCCCCAGCGACGACCCCCGCCCGAGCCCTCGGAGCCGCCGTCACCGGACGCACCCTCACCGTCCTGCGGGTCGCGCAGCCCCTCGTAGATCTCCTTGCAGACGGGGCAGACCGGGAACTTGTTCGGGTCCCGGCCCGGGACCCAGACCTTGCCGCAGAGCGCGATCACGGGCTTGCCGCTCATCGCGGACTCCATGATCTTCTCCTTGCGCACGTAGTGCGCGAAGCGCTCGTGGTCGCCCGGCTCGACCTGCTCGTGGGTCTCCTGGCGCTCGAGCACGCTCGTCGACGTGCCCTGGCCCGGGTCGTTCGGGTCGGCGGGGCCGGTCGGCGGGAGGGGCTCAGTCATGCGCAGGAGTCTACGTCGCGCCCCCGACGCCGCCGGGATCGACACCGCCCCTAGAGACCCTGCCAGCCGGGCTTCGCGGCGTACGTCTCGCGGTAGTAGTCCGCGAGCTGCAGGCGCGACGCGGCGGCGTCGTCGACGAGCACCGTGACGTGCGGGTGGTGCTGCAGGACGGTCGCCGGCCACATCGCGCTGACCGGACCCTCGGCGAGCTGGTGCACCGCCTCGGCCTTGCCCCGCCCGGTCGCCAGGAGCACCAGGTGCCGGGCCGCCATGATCGTCGCGAGCCCCTGCGTGAGGCAGTGCGTCGGGACCTGGTCGACGTCGCCGCCGAAGAACCGCGCGTTGTCCTCGCGCGTCTGGCGCGTGAGCGTCTTGATGCGGGTCCGCGACGCGAGCGACGAGCCCGGCTCGTTGAACGCGACGTGCCCGTCGGTGCCGATGCCGAGGATCTGCAGGTCGACCCCGCCCGCGTCCGCGATCGCCTGCTCGTACGCCGCGCAGGCCGCAGGCACGTCCTCCGCGAGACCGTCCGGCCCCTGCACCGCGCCCTCGGCGAAGTCGACGCGCGACGCGATCTCCTTCTCGATGACGTTGCGGTACCGCTCCGGGTGGTCGGCAGGCAGGCCGACGTACTCGTCGAGCATGAACGCCCGCGCGTGCGCGAACGACAGCCCCTCGTCGGCGTACCTGCGTGCGAGCTCGTCGTAGACGGCCAGCGGGCTGGAGCCGGTCGCGAGCCCGAGCACCGCCGTCGGACGTGCGCGCAGCAGCCGCTCGACCGCGTCGGCCGCGATGACCGCGAGCTGCGCCGCGGGGGCGATGACGACCTCCATCAGCTGTCCTCCTGTCGGGCCGCGGCAGCGCCACGGCGAGTCATGCGCCGTGCTCCCCGCGTCCGACGAGCGCCGCGCCGACGGCACCGACGGGCACCCCCTCCGGCGCGAGCGTCACCCGGTCCGCGAGCCGCATCGACGCGAGGAACGGCGACGTGCCGGCCGCGGCGTCGAGCACGTCCCGCACGGCGTCGAGCAGCGGCGCACCCACGGCGCTCACCCCGCCGCCGATGACGACGTGCCGCACGTCGCACGTGAGCACGAGCACCCGGACCGCGGCGGCGACCGCCGCGGCGAACTGGTCGCGCAGCGCGACGGCCACCGGGTCGCCGGCGGCGGCCGCGGCGAACACCTCGGCCGGAGCCGGCGCGCCCGAGCGGCTGGGC
>NZ_BHYL01000341.1 GCF_003851725.1 Cellulomonas algicola
GAGCCGCTGAGGCGCTCGCGCGTCTCGCGGGCACGCTCGGCGGCGGCACGCTCGGCGCGACGCGCGGCGGCGAGCTCGGCCGCGGCGCGCTCCTCGGCGAGGGCGCGCACGCGCAGCAGGCCGGCGAGCGGGAAGGAGCGGGTCATGCGACGTCCCCCAGCTGCTGGACGAGGGCGGACAGGTGCGCCCACGCCTGGGCGGACGGCACGACGTCCTCGATGTCCTGGCGCAGGAACGCGTCGATCGCCCGGCCGTGCGTGACGGCCGCGTCGACGAGCGGGTTCGAGCCCGCGACGTAGGCGCCGACGTCGAGGAGGTCCTGCGCCTGGCGGCGGGCGGCCATCACGGCGCGCAGCCGGCGGGCGGCGTCGCGCTGCTCGGCGGTCGTCACGCGGGACGCGACGCGGCTGATCGAGCCGAGCGCGTCGACGCTCGGGAAGTGGCCGGCGACCGCGAGGCGGCGGTCGAGCACGACGTGCCCGTCGAGGATCGAGCGGGCGGCGTCGGCGATGGGCTCGTTGTGGTCGTCGCCGTCGACGAGGACCGTGTAGAGGCCGGTGACGGAGCCGGTCGCGCCCGTGCCGGCGCGCTCGAGGAGCTGGGCGAGCAGCGCGAACGTCGACGGCGGGTAGCCGCGGGTCGCGGGCGGCTCGCCGACGGACAGCCCGATCTCGCGCTGCGCCATGGCGACGCGCGTGAGCGAGTCCATCATGAGGACCGCGTGCCGGCCCTCGTCGCGCAGCGCCTCGGCGATGCGGGTCGCGAGGAACGCGGAGCGCAGGCGCACGAGCGGCGGTTCGTCGGACGTCGCGATGACGACGACGGACCGCGCCAGACCCTCGGGGCCCAGGTCGTCCTCGAGGAACTCGCGGACCTCACGGCCGCGCTCGCCGACGAGCGCGATGACGGACACCTCGGCGTCCGTCCCCCGCGCGACCATCGACAGCAGGCTCGACTTGCCGACGCCCGACCCGGCGAACATGCCGAGCCGCTGGCCGCGGCCGACGGTCACGAGCGTGTCGAGCACGCGGACGCCCAGGTCGAGCGGCTCCTCGACGCGGCTGCGCTCGAGCGGGTGCGGGGCGCGGCCGTCGAGCGGCACCCACGCCTGCGCCCGCAGCGGGCCCTTGCCGTCGATGGGCCGGCCGAGACCGTCGAGCACGCGGCCCAGCAGCCCGGGTCCGACGGGCACCCGCAGCGGCTCGCGCAGCGGGCGGGCGGGCATGCCGGCGCGGAGCCCGGCCGTCGGGCCGAGGGGCATGCAGCGCGCGGTGGCACCCGCGGTCGCGACGACCTCGGCGAGGACGTCGTCGCCGACGCGCACGAGCTCGCCGACGGCGGCACCCGTGCCGACGACCTCGATCGTCAGGCCGACGACCGCACGCACCGTGCCGATGCGCTCGGGCGCGGCGGCCGCGAGCACACGGTCCCACGCGGGGGACCCGGGGGCGCCGGGGTGGGACGCGCGGACGGGTGCGACGGGCACGACGGGAGCGCCGGGGGCGACGAGCGCCACGGGCGCGTCGAGGGTCGCGGTCACGCCTGCTCCAGGGCGGCGCGGGCGCGGGCCAGCGCGGTCGTGACGCGCGCGTCGAGGTAGCCGTCGGGCAGCTCGGCGACGGCGTCGCCGGCTGCGAGCGTCGCGTCCGCGACGAGCGTCACGGTCGCGGGAAGCGTCGGGGCGGTACCGCCGGTCGCGCTCGTCGCGGCAGGCACCGCGGCGAGGTCGTCGGGGTGCATCCGGACGGTCACGGGCTCGGCGGGGTCGACCTGGGCGAGCACCCGGGCCAGCGCGGCACGGGCACCCTGCGCGTGGTCGGCGAGCTCGATGCCCAGGACCGCGGTGGCGAGGTCGAGCGCCGCCGCGTGCAGACGACGGTCCACCTCGGCGACGACGGGCACGGTGCGCGCGGCGGCGGCCGACGCGGCGGCCTGGAGCGTGTCGAGCGCGTGGTCGAGCGCCGCCTGCGCGGCGACCCTGTGCTGCTCGGCGGCGGCACGGACCCGCACCGACTCCTCCTGGGCGACGCGCGCGGCCTCGCGGGCCCCGGCGGCGTAGCCGGCGGCGAACCCCTCGGCACGCGCGGCCTCGGACGCGGCGCGGTCGATCACGGGTGCGACGGTCGAGGCCGCCGCGAGCGGCGACGGCGTGAAGACGACCGGGTCACCCGCGGAGCGCGCGACGGGCGACGCCGTCGCACCGGTCGCGACGAACGCGGCCGGCACGGGGACGGCGGGCGTGACGACCGCACCGCCGGGCAGCGCGGCGGCGAACACGGGGGCCGCGGCCGGCACGTCCGTCGTGGGGGTCGCCGTGGCGTCCGGCGTGGGACGCGGCGTGGGCACGAATCCGAGGTCAGGCAACGAGCTCGTCCTCCGCGTCGCGCCGGATGACGATCTGGCCGCTCTCCTCCAGGCGCCGGATCACCTGGACGATCGCCGCACGCGCGTCCTCGACGAGCGAGAGGCGCACGGGGCCGAGCAGCTCGATCTCCTCCAGCAGGTTCTCCCGCGCCCGCTCGGACAGGTTCCGCATGACGGTCTCGCGGACCCCGTCGCTGACGCCCTTGAGCGCCACGGACAGCTGGGCGGTCTCGACCTGGCGCAGCACGAGCTGCATGGCCCGGTCCTCGAGCAGCGTGATGTCCGCGAACACGAACATGCGGCTGCGGACCTCCTCCGCGAGCTCCTCGTCGCGTGCGGCCAGACCCTCGAGGATGACCTTCTCCGTGCCGGGGTCGGCGCGGTTGATGATCTCGACGAGCGGCTGCACGCCGCCGACGGCGGCGAAGTCGTTGGCCTGCAGGACGCTCGACGCCTTGCGCTGCAGCGTCTCCGCGATCACCTGGACGACGTCGGGCGACGCGCGCTCCATGAGCGCGATGCGGTGCGCGATGTCCGCCTGCAGCTCGGGGTCGAGGCCCGCGAGGATGATGCCGGCGTGGTCGGGCTTGAGGTGCGCGAGCACGAGCGCGATGGCCTGCGGGTGCTCGCTCGACAGCAGCGAGACGACCTGACGCGCGTCGGCGTGCTGCAGGAACTCGAACGGCTGCCCCTGCATGGTCGTCTGGAGCCGCTCGAGCACGTCCGCGGCCTGCTCGGCGCCGAGCGACGCGACCAGCAGGTGCTGCGCGAGGCCCATGCCGCCACCGACGCCCGGGCCGACGACGGACACCGCGTGGAACTCCTCGAGCACCTCGTCGGCGAGCCGCTGGTCGACGCGCTCGAGCCGCAGGATCTCGGCCGTGAGCTCCTCGATCTCGTTGACGTCGAGCTGCGCCATGACGCGCGCGGCGCGGTCGCGGCCGAGCTGCAGGAGCAGCATCGCGGCCTTCTGGGTCCCGGTGAGCGCGGCCATCAGCGGCGTCCGGACGGGGTCGCGGTGCCGAGCCAGCCGCGCAGGAGGTCCGCGACCTCCTCGGGCTGCTCGTCGGCGAGGGCGGTGATCTCGGCGCGCTTGCGGGCGACCGGGTCGGGCTCGGTCGGCAGCGGCCCGGCAGGCAGCTCGGGCAGGGCGTCCTCGGGGAGGCCCTCGAGCGCGAGGCGCGCGTCGTCGTCGAGCACCGGCTGGAGCTCGCCCAGGTCGATCGCGGTGCGGCGCGACCGGCGCGACCGGCGGGTCATCGCGATCGCGATCGCGAGCAGCAGCGCGAGGACGACGGCCCCGATCGCGGCCTGCTGGATGAGCGAGCGCTGCTCGGCGGCCTTCGCGGCGGCGTCCGCCGCGGCGAGCGCCTCACCGGCGGCCTCGGCCTGAGCGGTGTCGAACGGCACCGCCTGGACGGCCACGGTGTCGCCGCGCTCGGCGTCGACGCCCGCGGCGGCCGCGATGGTGTCGCGCAGCTCCGCGAGGTCGATCGGCGCGGCGGCCTTCTCGTCGAGGACGACCGCGACGGACTGCCGCTCGATCGCGCCCGGACCCTGCTGGACGCGCTCGGTCGTCTTGTTGATCGCGTTGGTGCGGTCCTCGGTCGTGGACTCGTACGAGCCCGACCCGTTCGTCCCGTCGCCGCCCGGCACCTGGATGTTGTCCGGGCCGAGCACACCGGCGGCGCCGGAGGCGGCACCGCCCTCGTACGTCTCGGTCGTGGTCGACGACGCGAGCGGCGGGGTGTCGGGCGTGGCCGCGAACTCCTCCGTCGTCCGGTCGGTCTGGCTCTGGTCGACCTCGGCGGTCACCGTGACGGCCGACTTGCCGGGCCCGACGACGCGGTCGAGCAGCGCCTGCACGGACGCGGCGACGCGCGCCTCGTAGTCGCTGGCCTGCTGGCCGCCGACGCCGCCGGTCGTGCCGGTGCCGACCGCGGACAGGACCTCGCCCGTCGAGTCGACGACGGCCACGTCGGTCGGCTTCATGCCGTCGATGCCGGCGGACACGAGGTGGACGATCGCCTGCACCTGGTCGACCGACAGCGACGTGCCGGGGCGGGTGCGGACGAACACCGACGCGGTCGGGTCGGCCTTCTCCGAGACGAACACCGAGTCCTCGGGCAGCGCGAGCTTCACCGTCGCGGACTCGACGCCGTCGATCGCGCCGATCGTGCGGGCGAGCTCGCCCTCCAGCGCGCGCTGGTACGTCGTCTGCTGCTGGAACTCGCTCGACGTCATGGGCATCTCGTCGAGCAGCGAGTAGCCGCCGCCGTCCGCGTTGGTCGGCAGACCGGCCGCGGCGAGCTTGATGCGCTGGTCGTACAGCGCCGTGTCCGGGACGAGGACCGTCGAGCCGCCGTCGGCGAGCTGGTACTGCACGCCGTCCGCGGTGAGCTGGTCGACGACCGCGGACGCGTCCGCGCCGGACAGGCCCGTGAACAGCGGGCTCATGGTCGGGCGGGACATCCACGTCGAGAGCGCGAACGCCCCCAGCACCAGGACGGCGACGCCGATGAGCGCGAGCGTGCGCTGCGCGAGCGAGAACTGCTTGACGGCCCCCGTGAGACGGTCCACGGCGGCCTGCACCTGGGCGGGCATCAGGCCTGCATCCTCATGATCTCGGTGAACGCCTCGACGGCCTTGTTGCGCACGGCGGCGGTGAGCTCGAGCGCGGTCGACGCCTGCGCGGACGCGATCGTGTAGTCGTGCACGTCGTCGAGGTCACCCGTGACGGCACGCACCGCGAGCTCGTTCGACGTGGACTGCAGCTGCTGCAGGTTCTCGATCGAGCCGAGGATCCCGGCGAACTGCGCACCCGCGGCCGGGTCGGCGGCGGTCGCGGCGCGCGTCGCGTCGAGCGCACCGGTGGGGAGCACCCCCGTCACGGGGGTCACGGCGAAGGTCATCACTGCCGTCCGATCTGCAGGGCCGCCTGGTAGGTCTCGCGCGCCCGGTCCACGACCGTGGCGTTCGCCTGGTAGCCGCGCTGGGCCATGATCAGCTGGGTCATCTGGCTCGACATGTCGATGTCGGGGTACCGGACGTAGCCGTCCTCGTCGGCCAGCGGGTTCGACGGCTCGTACACGAGCCGACCCTCGGCGCTGCCCTCGACGATGCCGGCGACCTGCACGCCCTGGTTCTCCCCCGCGCTCTCCGCGGCCACGACGTACTTGGCGCGGAACGCGTCCTCCGACGTCGGGCGGACGGTGTTGAGGTTGGCGAGGTTGTCGCTCACGGCGTCGAGCCACTTGCGGTGGACCGTCAGGCCGGTGGAGGCGATCCCGATCGCTCCGAAGATCGTCATCAGCTGGTCCTCATGGCGGTGCGGACGGACGAGAACTGGCCCGAGACCGCCTGGGTCGCGAGCTGGTAGCGCAGGTTGGTGTCGATGTTGAGCAACGTCTCGGCGTCGAGGTTGACGTTGTTGCCGTCCTCGCGCGTCGGCTCGAGCGACCGGTGCGTCGTGGCCTCGACCGCGCCGCTGCCGTGCGCGACCGCGCGCGTCAGCTCGTCCTCGAACCGGACGCGGCGGGCCTGGAAGCCCGGGGTCTGGATGTTCGCGACGTTGTCCGCGATGGCGCGCTGGCGCAGCGCGAGCCCGTCGAGCGCGCTGTTGAGCGCGACGGAGCTCACGGAGTCGAACAGACCCATGACAGGTACACCTCTCCCGAGGACGGGTGGGGCGGCCGATCCGTGGCCTGTTGCGTGAGCGAGTCCTTGCTCACTCCCCCCATCGGCCGGGCCTCCGGGCCGATGAGAGGTTTCAGGACGGGCGAACGGGTGACATCACGCCTGGGCGTCGACGTACACCGGGAGGTCCGGGCGGACCGGGCGCAGCGCGTCGGCGGCGACGAGCTGGCGGCGGCTGCGCACGAGCGCCTCCGCGGTACGGCGGGCGACGTCGAGCTGGCGGTCGAGCAGCGCCTGGCCGCGCTCCTGGAGCGAGACGGGCAGGGTGCCGAGGTCGCGCGGCGGCTGCCACACGGCGGCGCGCGCGACCTCGTCGACCGGCGCGAGGTGCGCGGTCCGCAGCAGCTCCTCCGCCGCGGCGACGTCGACCTCGAGCGCGTCGAGCGCGCGGACCCACGCGGCGTGGAAGTCCGTCGCGGGCGTGCCGGTCGTGCCGGCCGCCGGGGAGAGCATGTCAGCCGACGCCGAGCAGGCCGACCGCGGTCGCGGTCTCCAGCGCGGGCGCGTCCGCCGGGGTGGGGATCTGGACCTGCGCGAGCGAGCGCGCCGCCTCGTGCCAGGCCTCCGCGAGCGGCTCGATGAGCGCGCGGCAGGACCGGGTGATCTCGACGTCGCCGCGCGCACCGGCGCGGATGAGCTCGCCGAGCAGGAAGCGGTAGATCGACATGAGCTGCGGGCCGCCGTCCCACGCCGCCTCGTCGAGGCTGACGATGAGCTCGGCGACGATCTCCTGCGCGTGCTGCAGGTGCCCGCGACCGGCGACGACCTCCCCGGCCTCGAACGACTCGGCCGCGCGGTCGACGTCGACCAGCATCCGGTCGTAGAGCATCGTGAGCAGACGCGCGGGTCCGACCGTGGCGACCGCGTCGGCCACGTACCGCGAGCGGATGTCAGGCATGGGGTGCGACCTTCCGGTGGGCGTCAGGAGCTCGAGGACGCGGACAGGGACGACAGCTGGCCGGCGAGCCAGCTCGACTGCGACTGCAGGTTGGACAGCGTGACCTCGAGCGCCGAGTACGTCTTCTGGAGGCTCTCGCGACGGATCTCGAGGCGGCGGTCCCACGCGTCGATCTGCGTGCCGAGGGTCTTCACGAGGTCCTGCTGGCCGGTGATCTTGCGGGTCAGCGTGCCGTCGACCTTGTCGGAGGCCTCGACCGCGACGTCGGCGACGCGCTGCGCGAGGCCCGACACGACCTTCTGGACCTTGTCGGGGTCGGCGGCCAGCGCCGCCTTGAACTTGGCGTCGTCGAACGTGAACCCGCCGTCCTTGCCGATCGTGATGCCGACCTCGGAGGGCGACGTGCCGTCGACGGGGTAGGACGCCGCGGTCTGCAGCGCCTGCTTGAGACCGCGGACGGCGCTGTCCCCCGCGAACAGGCCACCGCTGACGACCGTGCGGCCGTCCGCCGCGGTGGTCGTCGTGGTCGACGTGCGGGACGCGACCTCCGAGAAGACGACACCGAGCGCACCGACGAGGCCCGAGGCCAGCGACGTGATCGCGGCCGTGTCGCGACTCACCGTGAGGGTGACCGGGTCGGCCTCGACCTTCGAGATCGTGATCGACGTGCCGGCGAGCACGTCGGAGAACGTGTTGGACGACGAGGTGACCTTCTGCTCGGCGCCGACGACCCCGGCCCAGAGCGTGATCTCGGCGTCCTTCGCGGCACGCGTGTCGACGAGGGACAGCTTCGCCGCCGTGCTCGCACCGACCTGCTCCTTCGTGCCCGCGTAGACCTCGAACGCGTGCTTCGCGCCGGTCTCGGTGGAGGTGAGCTGGAGCCGCGTGGTCCCGCCGACCGTGACGGCGACCGCGTTGACGCCGGCCTTCGACGCGCTGATCGCGCGGGCCGTGGCGGCGGCGTCGGCGCCCACGGTGACCTCGGTGAGGGTGCCGTCGGGAGCCTTGAACGTGAGCTTTTCGCCCGCGGCGGGGAGCGTGGCGTAGTCGGTCAGCGAGACCTGGCTGGCCGCGAGGGCGTCGACACGGAACGTCAGCTCGGTGGGCGTGCTGCCCGTGCTCGTCGTCGCGGTCACCGACGCGGCGGACGCCGCCGCCTTCGTGACCTCCCACGACGTCGCGGTGGCGGCCTTGGTCGCGGCGTCCTTGAGCGACGAGACCTTGGTGTTGAGCGACTGCAGCGCCGTGACGAGGTTCGTCGTGGCGGCCTGCTTCGACTTCAGCAGCGTCTGGGGGGCCGACTCGACCTGCATCAGCTGGTTGATGAGGTCGGTCGTCTGCAGCCCGGAGACCAGGCCGTCGATGCCCATCGTCGCCATGCGCGGTCGCTCCGCTCGTCGTGGTGGTGGTGCGGGGGTGAGGCGCCGGTGGCGGGCGGC
>NZ_BHYL01000342.1 GCF_003851725.1 Cellulomonas algicola
GAACGGGTTCGCTCCGAGGGCCTCGGTGAACGGCTCCGTGAAGGGCTCGGTGAACGGCTCCGTGAAGGGCTCGGTGAACGGCTCCGTGAAGGGCTCGGTGAACGGGTTCGCGCCGAGGGCCTCGGTGAACGGCTCGGTGAACGGCTCCGTGAACGGCTCCGTGAACGGGTTGGCTGCGAGCGCCTCGGTGAAGGGCTCCGTGAACGGCTCGGTGAAGGGCTCGGTGAACGGGTTCGCGGTGAGCGCCTCGGTGAACGGCTCCGTGAAGGGCTCCGTGAACGGCTCGGTGAAGGGCTCGGTGAACGGCTCGGTGAACGGCTCCGTGAACGGCTGGGCGGCCGCACCGAGCCGGTGCTCCCGCACCTCGCCCGCGCTGGTCGACGCCCGCCCGGCCGCGCCGGACGCGTGGCCCGCCGACGCCCCCGCCGACGCGTCGGACGCGGCGCCGCTGAGCGCCCCGGGAGCCGTCCCGTTCGACGCGGGGCGGGTGCCGTCCGGCGACTG
>NZ_BHYL01000343.1 GCF_003851725.1 Cellulomonas algicola
CGTCACGGGTGGTGCGCTCGTCGGTGGCGTCCGCACCGCGACGGCCGTCGCCACGGCGGCGTCGCTCGCGCTGAGCGCGCTCGCGCTCGGGCTCGGCGTCACGCTGGGCGCCCGGTCGCGCGGCCGGCTGCTCGCGCTGCTCACGACGCTCGGCGTGCCGACCCGCGACGCGCGTGCGCTCGTGCGGTGGGAGGTCCTGCCGTGGGCGCTCGTCGCGGTCGTCGCGGGGCTCGCGTCGGGCGCGCTGCTCGCGCCCGTCATGCTCGGGACGACCGACGTGTCCGTCCTCACGGGTGGGGCGGCACCGCCGCCGCCCACGCCCGGCACGGCCGGGCTCCTCGCGCTCGCCGCGACCTACGCGCTGCTCGTCGGGGGAGCGGTGCTCGCCGCCGTCGTCGGTGCGCGCCGCACGTCCGCCGTCACCGTCCTGCGGGAAGGAGAAGCATGACGACCACCACCCCGGAGATCCTGTGCGAGGACCTCGTGCGGATCTTCGTCACCGAGGGCGTCGAGGTGCAGGCGCTGCAGGGGCTCAACCTGCGCGTCGACGCGGGCGAGCTCGTGGCCGTCGTCGGCGCGTCCGGCTCGGGCAAGTCGACGCTGCTGACGATCCTGTCGGGCCTCGACCGGCCGACCGCCGGCACGGCCGTCGTCGCGGGCACGAACCTCGTGGCGATGGACGCCCGGCAGCGCCGCCGCTACCAGCGCGACGTCGTCGGGTTCGTCTGGCAGCAGACGTCGCGCAACCTCCTGCCGTACCTGACGGCGGCGGAGAACGTCGCGGTGCCGCTCGTCGTCGCGGGCACGGGCGGGCGGGCGGCGCGCGCCGCGGAGCTGCTCGACGTCATGGGGGTGGCCGACTGCCGCGACCGGCTGCCCGCGCAGATGTCGGGCGGTCAGCAGCAGCGCGTCGCGATCGCGACCGCGGTCGCCGCGTCCCCGCGCGTCCTGCTGGCCGACGAGCCGACGGGCGAGCTCGACGAGGCGACGTCCGCGGACGTGCTCGACGCGATGCGGCACGTCAACGCCGAGCTCGGCGTGACGACCCTCATCGTCACGCACGACCCGACGGTGTCCGAGCACGTCCACCGCACGGTCCAGATCCGCGACGGCCGCACGTCGACCGAGGTGCTGCGCCGCACCGAGCTCGGGGACGACGGCGTCGAGCGCCTGCACGCCGAGGAGTTCGCGGTGCTCGACAAGGTCGGGCGGCTGCAGCTGCCGCGCGAGGTCGTCGAGCGGCTCGACCTGCGCGACCGCGTGCGCCTCGGCCTCGAGCCGGACCACGTGCGGGTCTCGCGCCACGACCACGTCCCGGGGACGCCCGACGACGCTGCACCCGAGGACGCCGCCGGCGACGCGACCGGCGACGCGACCGGCGACGCGACCGGCGACCGCGCACGCGACGAGGAGGGACCGCGATGATCCGCGGCATCGGCCTGACCCGCACCTACGGCACCGGCGACGCGGTCGTGCACGCGCTGCGCGACGTCGACGTGCACGCCGCGCCCGGGGAGCTCGTCGTCGTCCGCGGACGCTCCGGCTCGGGAAAGACGTCCCTGCTGCACGTCCTGGGCGGCCTCGAGAAGCCCAGCGCGGGCCGCGTCGTCGTCGACGGCGCCGACCTCACCGCGCTCGACCCCGAGCAGGTCCTCGAGCTGCGCCGCACGCGCATCGCGTACGTGTTCCAGGCGTTCGGGCTGATCCCGGTCCTGTCGGCCGCGGAGAACGTCGAGGTCCCGCTGCGGATCCTGCGCACCGACCCCGCCGAGCGCGACCGCCGCGTGGCCGAGGCGCTCGCCGCCGTCGGGCTCGAGCGGCACGCCGCCCAGCGGCCCGCCGAGCTGTCCGGCGGCCAGCAGCAGCGCGTCGCGATCGCCCGCGCGCTCGTGCACCGTCCCGCGGTGCTCCTGGCCGACGAGCCGACCGGCCAGCTCGACAGCGGGACGGCCGCGGTCGTCATGGACCTGCTCGTCGACCTCGTGCACGGGCACGGCGTCGCGGCGGTCGTCACGACGCACGACCCGCTCATGGCCGAGCGCGCGGACCGGCTGGTCGAGCTGCACTCGGGCACGCTGCGGGACGCGACCGTCTGACGGGCGCGCACGCGCCGCAGCGGTTGCGCGCCGGGCCGGGCCGGGCCGCGCTCACGTCGCGCCGCCCCGCCCTCGTTGCCGCCACGGTCGGCGCTCCGTAGCGTGGCAGTCCTCGGACCGGGGGAGACGCGCATGACGACGACCCAGCAGCACTCGCTGCGGGCACAGCTCTGGCGGCGCAAGCCCGTCACGGCCGCGACCCGCGAGTCCTCTGAAGGGCTGCGACGGTCCCTCAGCACGTTCAGCCTCATGATGTTCGGCGTCGGTTCCACGGTCGGGACCGGCGTCTTCTTCGTCATGCACGAGGCGGTGCCGGACGCCGGGCCCGCCGTCGTCGTGGCGTTCGTGCTCGCCGGGGTCGCGGCCGGGCTGTCCGCGCTGTCCTACGCCGAGATGGCGTCCGCCGTGCCCGTGTCGGGGTCGACCTACTCGTACGCGTACGCCACGCTCGGCGAGGTCGTCGCGATGGGCGTCGCCGCGTGCCTCGTGCTCGAGTACGCGGTGTCGACCGCCGCCGTCTCGGTCGGCTGGAGCGGCTACCTCAACCAGCTCCTCGACAACCTCTTCGGGTTCACCGTGCCCGCGTGGCTGTCGGCGGGCCCGCTCGACGACGACCCGGGGATCGTCAACCTGCCGGCGCTCGTCCTCGTCGCGCTGTGCGCGCTGCTGCTGGTGCGCGGAGCGAGCGAGTCGGCCCGGGTGAACACGGTCATGGTCGTCATCAAGCTGGCGGTGCTCGGCCTGTTCGTCGCGGTCGCGTTCACCGCGTTCGACGCCGACCACTTCGCCGACTTCTCCCCGCACGGCGCCGCCGGCGTCACGATGGCTGCCGGCACGA
>NZ_BHYL01000344.1 GCF_003851725.1 Cellulomonas algicola
GGCGTGGACGGCGGTGGCGCGGGCGCCACGGCGGGTGCGAGCGCCGCGGCGGGTCCCGGTGCTGCGACGGGTGCGATCGCCGCGACGGGTGCCGGTGCCGCGGCGGGTGCGGCTGCACGGCCCTCGCTGCGGCCCGTGCTGGTCGTCGCCGGGCTCGTCGGGCTCGTGCTGGTCGGCCACTTCGCGGCGTTCACGTTCGTCACGCGGCTCGTCGAGCGGCCCGCCGGCGACCTGCCCGGTGGTGTCAGCGGGCTGCTGCTCCTGTTCGGCGTCGCGTCGGCGGTGGGCGTGGCCGTCGTCGGGAAGGTCGGGGACCGGAGGCCCGCGGCGACGCTGGTGGTGACGACGGTCCTGGTCGCGGCCGCGCTCGTCGCGCTCGTGGCGGTCGGTGCGCACCCGGCCGTCGCGGTGGTCGTGGTCGCCGCCTGGGGCGTGACGACCGGTGCCCTGCCACCGCTCGCGCAGACGGCGATCCTGCGGGCCGCGGGTCCCGAGCACCGCGCGACCGCGGGCACCGTGATCCCCGTCGTCTTCAACCTCGGGATCGCCGTCGGCGCTGCGCTCGGTGCGGCCGTCGTGGACCGGTCCGGCCCGGCTGCGCTGCCCCTGCCCGCCGCGGCCGTCGTGCTCGTCGCCGCGGCCGCGCTCGCCGCCACCGGTCGCCCGCGACGCGTCGCGACGCCGGCGGCCGCCGATGTCGAGAACCGCGCACCGGCTCCGTTCCCCGGGTGAGAGTGCCAGTCTGGGCACGACGAGCACGAGGAGTGAACGACATGCCGCGCTACCTGATCGGGGTCGACTTCCAGCCCGGTGCCGACCCCACGCCGATGGAGGAGTGGACGCCCGAGGAGATCACCGCCCACCTCGACTACTACGCCGCGCTCAACAGCGAGCTCGAGGCGAGCGGCGAGCTGGTCGCCACGGCGATCCTCACCGGCCCCGACGTCGCGAAGATCGTGCGCGTCGACGCGGCGGGTGCACCCGTCGTGACGGACGGCCCGTTCGCGGAGTTCAAGGAGTGGCTCGCCGGGTACCAGATCGTCGACGTGGAGACCGAGGAGCGGGCGGTCGAGATCGCCGCCCTGGTGTCCGCGGTGCCGGGCCGCGGTGGCGTGCCGACGGGCCAGCCGATCCACCTGCGGCGCGTCATGCTCGACGGCGGTCCGACCGCCGTCGAGGGCATGCGCGAGTACCTGCGCACCGCGGACGGCGTCGCCTGACCACGCCGGACGCGGCGCTGCCCGAGGACCTGCTGCGCACGCTCGCGCCGCAGGTCCTCGGCGTGCTCGGGCGCCGGTCGGGCGACTTCGCCGCCGCGGAGGACGCGGTGCAGGAGGCGCTCGTCGTGGCCGTCACGCACTGGCCGCGCGACGGCGTCCCGGAGAAGCCGTTCGGCTGGCTGCTCCAGACGGCGACCCGGCGGCTGCTCGACGCCGTGCGGTCGGACCGGTCGCGGCGGGGACGCGAGGAGCGGTGGGCCGCCGCGGAGGCCGTCACGTCGCAGGCAGCGGGCGACGACGACTCCCTCACCGTGCTGTTCCTCTGCTGCCACCCCGCGCTGACGCCGTCGTCGGCGATCCCGCTCACCCTGCGCGCCGTCGGGGGCCTCACGACCGCCGAGATCGCGCGGGCGTTCCTCGTCCCCGAGGCGACCATGGCGCAGCGCATCAGCCGCGCGAAGCGGCGCGTCGCCGACGCCGGGTCGACGTTCGCGATGCCCGCGCCCGACGAGCGCGCCGCCCGGCTGCGCAGCGTCCTGCACGTGCTCTACGTGATGTTCACGGAGGGGTCGACGAGCACGTCGGGAGGCGACCTGCACCGGGTCGACGTGTCCGACGAGGCCGTCCGCCTGACCCGCTGGCTGCACGCGCTCGAACCCGCCGACCCCGAGGTCACGGGCCTGCTGGCGCTCATGCTGCTCACCGACGCGCGCCGACCGGCCCGCACGGACGCGTCGGGCGAGCTCGTGCCGCTGCCCGAGCAGGACCGCAGCCGCTGGGACCGGGCCCTGATCGCCGAGGGCCTCGCGCTGCTCGACGAGGCGATCGGCGCGCGGTCGGTCGGCGAGTACCAGCTCCAGGCCGCCGTCGCCGCCGTGCACGATCGCGCCGCGACCGCGGCGGACACCGACTGGCCGCAGGTCGTCGCGCTGTACGGGCTGCTGGAGCGGATGACGGGCAGCCCGGTCGTCGCGGTGAACCGGGCGGTCGCCGTGGCGATGGTCGACGGGCCCGAGGCGGGGCTGCGGCTGCTCGACGACGTCGACCTCCCCGGCCACCGGCTCGACGCGGTCCGCGCGCACCTGCTCGAGTCGGCGGGCGACACCGCCGCCGCGCGCGCCGCGTACCACCGGGCCGCCGCCGCGGCGACGTCCGTCCCGGAGCGCCGCTACCTCACCCTCCGCGCCGCCCGCCTGACCGCGGACCCGCCTGCCTGACCGCGGACCCGCCTGCCTGACCGCGGGTCCGGCCGCCAGACCGCCGTGGGCCCGG
>NZ_BHYL01000345.1 GCF_003851725.1 Cellulomonas algicola
CGCCGGGGCCGAGCTCGCCGCCGCGCTCGCGGACCGCTGCGGCGGTCGGCCCGGGCGCGTCGTCCTGGTCCACCGCGGCGACCGCGTCGTCCCCGCCCTGCACGCGCGCCGCCCACGCCTCGCCCGGCGGGTCGAGCACGAGCTCGCTCGCCTGGGCGTCGACGTCCGCACCGGCGTCGCCGTGACGTCCGCCGACGACGACGGCGTCACGCTCTCCGACGGCACCCGCGTCCGCACCCGCACGGTTCTCGCGACCACGGGACAGCGGGCGGTCCGCCTGCCCGGCACCGAGCCCCTGGCCCGCGACGACGACGGCCGCCTGCGCACGCTGCCCGACCTCACGGTCCGCGACGGGGTCTGGGCCGCGGGCGACGCGGCACGCGTGCTGCACCCGCGCACGCACGAACCGGTCCCCGCGAACGCGTTGTGGGCGATCAAGGCCGGCGACCAGGTGGGCCGCAACGTCGCCCGCGCGCTGCAGAGCCGCCCCGGGCTGCCGTTCCGCTACCTGGGGCTCGGCCAGGGTGCCGCGTTCGGCGTCGGCCACGGCGTCGCCGACATCTGGGGCCTGAGCATCACCGGCCCGCTCGCCTGGACCCTGCGCCTCGTCTTCTTCCTGCGCTTCCTGCCGTCCCGCCGCCGCGCCCACGCGATCCCCGCGGAGCTCCGCCGCCGTCACCGGCGACGTCGCGGGCAGACCGTCCTCTCCGATCGGAGCCTCGACCTCGGGGTCCGTCGCGAGCCGACAGCGCTCACGACCGTCGAGGGCTGACGGCGGCCGACCAGTGATGGAGTGCCGGGAGGAAGGTCGCCGAGGCAGACTGCCGACGTGGTGACGCTGCGGATCGATGACGTTCCCGAGGACGTGCGGGACGTGCTGGCGACGCGGGCACGGAGCGACGGCCTCAGCCTGGAGGCGTACCTGCTCGCGGTGGTGCTGCGCGAGGCGTCGTCCGCCCGCAACCGGGTCCTCGTCAGCGGCCTCAGCGAGTGGACGACGGGTACCGGCGTGACGGGTGAGGACGTCCTCTCCGTCCGCTCGACGAAGGCTGCCGCCAGTGACTGGGACGACGACTGAGGGCGGGGCACCCCGGAAGGTGACCCGCCCTCAGGCGCTGTGCGGGGTCGGTCAGAGGACCTGCGAGACCGCCGGCAGCATGTCCTTGATCGTGCGGCCGCTGGTGCGGACGCCGAGCGCCGTCATGCTCCAGCCGGCGCCGTCCCGCGTCACCTTCGCCATGATCTGCGCGGTGTGCGAGCCGGAGCCCGACAGGTCGTAGCGGGCGACCTCCTGGCCGGTCGTCTCGTCGATCAGGCGGCAGAACGCGTTCTCGATCTGCGCGAACGTCTCGCCCGTGTAGCTGTTCACGACGAACACGAGCGTCGTGACCGCCGGGTTCACGCCGGTGAGCGCGACGCGGATGGACTCGTCGTCACCGTCGCCCGCACCGGTCCGGTTGTCGCCGGTGTGCTGCACCGCGCCGTCCTTGCTCGCCAGCTGGCTGAACCACACCTGGTCGACGAGCGCACCGTTCGCGTCGAACAGCAGCGCCGAGGCGTCGAGGTCGACCGACTTCTCCTTCGCGCGGCCGAACAGGCCCTTGACCTTGATGGCGTCCCAGCCGAGGCCCATGCGGACCTGCGTCAGGGTGCCGCCGTCGGACTTGGTGAGCGAGACGGTCTGGCCCTTGGTGAGGTTGACGGACACGTGCGGCCTTTCGACGGGGCGGGTGGGTCGGGAGGTCAGGGGGTGGACGTCAGCTGCGGCTCGCGGTCGCCCTCCGAGCCGCCCGGGTGCGCGGCGCGCTCCCGACGGTTGCGGCGGACCGACGCGGCGAAGGCCGCACCGATGAACGCGACGCCCACGAGGCCCGTGATGATCTCGTCGACGTGGAAGCCGATGCTGACCAGCAGGATCGCAGCGAGGGCACCGATCGCCCAGTGCGCGCCGTGCTCGAGGTAGACGTACTCGGACAGCGTGCCCTTGCGGACCAGGAACACGGTGATCGACCGGACGAACATCGCGCCGATGAAGCCGAGGCCCAGGGCGATGATGATCGGGTCGGGCGTGATCGCGAAGGCGCCGATGACGCCGTCGAACGAGAACGACGCGTCGAGGACCTCGAGGTAGAGGAACAGGAAGAAGCCGGCCTTGCCGGTGGCCTTCGCGAGCTCCGTCGGGCCGGACCGGCCGGTGGACTTCTCGGCGACGGCCTTGTCGGCGACGGCCTCGGCCTCGGCGGGCGCGTCGGCGTCGGCGGCGTCGGGCACGTTGAAGAGCGAGCCCAGCCCGTTGACCGCGATGTACGTGATCATGCCGAGCACGCCGGAGACCATGACGATCGCCGGGTCGTCCGCGAGGAGCTCCGCGGCGAGGACGAGCGCGATGCCGCCGACGACGACGGAGAGCTGGTCGAGCTTGCCGATCTTCGCGAGGGGCTTCTCGAGCCAGGACAGCCAGGTGATCTCGCGGTCCTCGAAGATGAAGTCGAGGAAGAGCATGAGCAGGAACATCCCGCCGAACGCCGCGATCTGCGGGTGCGCCTCGTTGAGCAGGTACCCGTAGGTGCCGGGCTCGTGCGGGTCGCCCTTCTCCATCGCGAGCGAGATCGCCTCGACCGGGTTGAGGTTCGCGGTGATGCCCACGATGAGCAGCGGGAAGACGAGCCGCATGCCGAAGACGGCGATCGCGATGCCGACGGTGAGGAAGATCCGCTGCCAGAACGGGCTCATCCGCTCCAGGATCTTCGCGTTGACGACCGCGTTGTCGAAGGACAGCGACACCTCGAGGACGCCGAGGATGAGGCACAGCACGAAGGCGTTCCAGCCGCCGTAGAAGAACGCGACGACGAGCGACACGATCGTGACGGCGAGCGACCAGCCGAAGATGCGGAAGAACACGGGACTCTCGATCTCGTGAAGGGGTGGGGGTGGCCGCTGCAGGGCCGACCGCAGTCTAGGAGCGACTGCGGCCGGCCGTGCGGCGGTCAGCCGATCTGGACGCCGAAGTCCGTCGCGATCCCGGCCAGGCCCGTGTCGTAGCCCTGGCCCACCGCGCGGAACTTCCACTCGGCGCCGTTGCGGTAGATCTCCCCGAAGATCATCGCCGTCTCGGTCGAGGCGTCCTCGGACAGGTCGTACCGCGCGAGCTCGTTGCCGTCGGACTGGTCGACGACGCGGATGAACGCGTTGCGCACCTGCCCGAAGCTCTGCTGCCGCGCGGGTGCGTCGTAGATCGAGACGGGGAAGACGATGCGCTGGACGTCGGCGGGCACCGCCGCCAGGTCGAGCACGATCGCCTCGTCGTCCCCGTCGCCCTCGCCCGTCCGGTTGTCGCCCGTGTGCGTCACGGACCCGTCCGGGCTGGTCAGGTTGTTGTAGAAGACGAAGTGCGCGTCCGACAGGACCTTGCCGTTCGCACCGACCAGCAGCGCGCTGGCGTCGAGGTCGAACCCGGCACCCGTCGTGGTGCGGACGTCCCAGCCGAGCCCGACGAGCGCCTTCGTGAGGTTCGGCGCCTCCTTCGTCAGGGAGACGTTGCCGCCCTTGGCGAGGACGACGCCCATCAGACGCCGACGCCGAAGTCGCGGGCGATGCCCGCGAGACCGGACGCGTAGCCCTGGCCGACCGCGCGGAACTTCCACTCCTCGCCGTTGCGGTACAGCTCGCCGAAGACCATCGCCGTCTCGGTCGACGCGTCCTCGGAGAGGTCGTAGCGCGCGAGCTCGCTGTTGTCCGCCTGGTTCACGACGCGGATGAACGCGTTGCGCACCTGGCCGAACGTCTGACGGCGGTTGTCGGCGTCGTAGATCGAGACGGGGAAGACGATCTTGTCGGCCTCGGCCGGCACACCGGCGAGGTTGACCTTGAGCTGCTCGTCGTCGCCCTCGCCCTCACCCGTGAGGTTGTCGCCGAGGTGCTGCACGGAGCCGTCGGCGCTCGTGAGGTTGTTGAAGAAGACGAAGTGCTTGTCCGAGAGGACCTTGCCGTCGGCGCCGACCACGATCGCCGAGGCGTCGAGGTCGAAGTCGTCGCCGGTCGTCGTGCGCAGGTCCCAGCCGAGACCGACGACGACCGCGGTCAGCCCGGGCGCCGCCTTCGTCAGGCTGACGTTCCCGCCCTTGGTGAGGCTGAGAGACACGTGCTCCTCCTTCGCGGACCGGGGGGAGCGGCTCTCCCGCCCGTCGGACGATCCCAACGACCGTTCCGGCGCCGGGGTTCCGAGCGATGCTATCCACGCGGACCGGGCCACGACGTCGGTCCGCAGGAGGATCCGCCCGGCCGGACGAGCACACGCACCCCCGCCGCGTCCTAGAGTCGTTCCCGTGCCCGGCGGCGCCGGGCCACCTGCCCGAACGCCCTGCCTGGAGGTCTCCCCATGTCCGAGCTCGACCTCGGGTCGACGCCCACCGCCCCCGCCCCTGCGGCGCCGGCGCCCGGTGCGCTCGTCCTCACGCCGCCCGCCGCGGTCGTCGTGGTCAAGGAGGAGCAGGCCGTCGGGGCCGTGCCGCTCGAGGACGCGAAGCAGGTCGAGCTGCGGACGAAGGCGAACGCGTTCGTCGCCGAGCTCACCGCGATCGACGCGAAGTCGCCCGCGTTCAGCCAGAAGGTCGCGTCGATCACCTCGATGGGCGAGCAGGACATGCGCGCCGCCGCGACCGTGTCGAGCCGCATGCTCGACCGCCCTGCCGCGATCGTGAAGGGCAAGAACACCGGCGACGCCCAGACGCGCGTCGCGAACACGCTCGTCGACCTGCGCAACACCGTGACGGACCTCGACCCGAACCGGGCCGACCTCACGGGCGCCAAGAAGGTCCTCAAGTGGATCCCGGGCGGCTCGAAGATCGACCAGTACTTCGCGAAGTACCAGTCGGCGCAGCAGCACCTCGACGCGATCATCAAGGCGCTCGCGTCCGGCCAGGACGAGCTCCGCAAGGACAACGCGGCCATCGAGACCGAGAAGGCGAACCTCTGGGCCGCGATGGGCCGCCTCGCCGAGTACAACTCGCTCGCGTCCGCGCTCGACGACGCGCTCGTCGAGAAGATCGCGCAGCTCGAGGCCGCGGGTCGCCAGGAGGACGCCGACGCCGTGCGCGCCGACGCGCTGTTCCCCGTGCGCCAGCGCCGCCAGGACTTCATGACGCAGATGGCCGTGTCCGTGCAGGGCTACATGGCGCTCGACCTGGTCCGCCGCAACAACCTCGAGCTCATCAAGGGCGTCGACCGCGCGCAGACCACGACCGTCGCCGCGCTGCGGACCGCCGTCATCGTCGCGCAGGCGCTCTCGCGCCAGAAGCTCGTGCTCGACCAGATCACGGCGCTCAACACCGTCACCTCGAACCTCATCGAGTCGACGTCCGAGCAGCTCAAGATCCAGGGCGCGGCGATCAACCAGCAGGCGTCCGAGGCGACGCTCGACGTCGCGAAGCTGCAGGCCGCGTTCGACAACGTCTTCCAGACGATGGACGCGCTCGACACCTTCCGCGCGCAGGCCGTCGACTCCATGGCGCAGACCGTCACCGCCCTCGAGGGCCAGATCCAGCGCGCCCAGCCGTACCTGGAGCGCACCCGCCGGCGTGAGCTCGAGTCCTGAGAGCGGCGGTCGCCGCCGGGGGTTCTGGCAGCGGCTGCGCGACCGCGACGAGCCCGTCGCCGTCGTGCAGCCGCCGGTCGCGTCCGGCGACAGCCCCGCCGAGCTGCGCCGTGCCGTCGCCGAGGTCGTCCGCCTGGTCAACTCCCGGTCGGGCGACCTGCCCGTCGCAGCCGTCGTCAACGCGCGCCGCCTGACCGACCTGCTGCGCGAGGTCGTCGACACCGCCGAGGTCCGCCCGCTCGACGTGTACGCCGTGATGTCCGTGCAGGGCACCGCGACGGACTACCTGCCGACGACTCTGCGGTCGTACCTCGCCGTCGACGAGTCGCTGCGCGACGTCCCGCGGGGGAGCGGCGTGACGCCGACGCAGGCGCTGATGATCCAGATCGACACCCTCACGACGTCCGTCGCGGCCACCCTCGACGCCGTGCAGCACCAGGACGCCGACGCCCTCATGACGCAGGGCTCGTTCCTCCGTACGAAGTTCGCCCGCTCCGACCTGGACCTGTGAGCAGACCTCTGATGGCAGCCCGACCCATGCCCCGTGGCGGCAACGCCAACCTCACGCGCGAGATCCCGCACCTCACGGGCGTCGTCGTCGGCGTCGCGCTCGCGTCGCCCGAGACGGTGCTCGTCGACAACCTCGTCGTCGCGACCCTGCTGTGCGACGACGCGACCCAGCTGCTCTCGCGCGAGCACGTCGTGTTCTTCAACCAGCTCACGTCGCCCGACCTGTCCGTCGCGCAGCTCGAGAAGGCCCGGTCCACCGGCGACCTCGAGCAGATCGAGGTCGACCTGCGCGACGTGCCGCCCGAGGTGTCGCGCATCGTCGTCGTCGCCTACATCAACGAGGGCCTGGGCCACCGGCGCTCGCTCGGCCAGCTGCGCGAGGCGCGCGTCCGGGTGCTCGACCTCGCCGGGGACGACGAGCTCGTCGTGTCCGAGAACCTCGCACCCGCGCTGTCGACCGAGACCGGCCTCGTGCTCGCCGAGCTCTACCGCAACGGCCCGCACTGGAAGTTCAAGGTCGTCGGGCAGGGGTACGCCGACGGGATCGCGGGCATCCTGCGCGACCACGGCCTGCGGTCGTGAGCGGCGTCGGCGTCGGCCCGGCGGGCGCACCGCCGCGGCACGACCTGCCCTGGCTGCGGCGCCGGCGACTGCACCCGGACGCCCCGTCTCGTCCCGCCCCGGGTGGGACGTCGTCGGGTGCGTCGTCGGGTGCCCGACCCGCCCGTGGGACGTCCGCGCCCGAGACGTCGCTCGACCTCTCGCGTCCGTCCGCGACGCCCGCGCGGCCTGCCGCTCCTGCGCCGGCCGTGCCGGCGTCCCCCGCTCCGCGACCGTCCGCGTCGCAGGGCACGTCGCTCGACCTGTCCGCGCCCTCCTCCGCGCCGGCGGGTGGGACGTCGCTCGACCTGTCGCCGTCGTCGTCGTCCGGGACGTCGCTGGACCTGCCGTCGTCCGCGCGCCCGTCGGCGCCGGCGTCCGCGTCCGGGACGTCGCTGGACCTGTCGTCGCCCGCGCGTGGGTCGTCGGCGCCGGCAGGCGCGTCGCTCGACCTGTCCGGCGCGACGACCCCCACGGCGGCGTCGCGACCGGTGCGCCCGCGTCCGTCCGCGGCGGCCGGCGACCTCGTGCTCGGCTACGCGCCCGACCGGCTGGCACCGGGTGGGCGCGCGTCGCTCACCGACGACCGCCCGACGCTCACGCTCGACCGCCTCCAGTCCGGGATCGGTGTGCTGACCGTCCGGGCGGCGGTGTCGGAGCACATCGGCGACCTGCGGCTCGCGGCGGCGTACCGGCTCGCGACAGGGGAGTCGTCGGTGCTCGACGAGGCGCGCGGGCTGTCCGTCGCGCCGGTCGGCACCTCGCGCTACGTCGTCGTCGCCGCGCGGGACCACGGTGACGTCCTGCGCCTCGACCTGCGGCAGGTCCGGCGGCTCGAGCGGCTCGTCGTGCTCGCCTTCTCGCCGTCCGGGGAGACGCTCCGGTGGGGCGGGGCGCTGCTCGTCGAGACGGCGGACGGCGCGCGCGTCGACGTCGCGCTCGACCGTGAGCCCGCGTCGGGCGTGCTCGTCGCGCTGTCGATCACGCAGGTCGCGGGCGAGCTCGTGCTGCGCGCGGAGGACGAGCTGGTCCACGGCACCTTCCGCGACGCGTGCCTGGCGTACGGCTTCACGTCGATCACGTGGGTCGACCCCTGGACCCCCCTCACCTGACCGCGGCGTCCACGACGGATCGACGCCCCGCGCCACCGCACGACCCACGCTCGACCGGCGCCCGCGCCACCGCACGACCCACGCTCGACCGGCGCGACCCGGGGCTGGGTACCCCTCAGGGCACCGCACCGGTCACCAGGCCCGGGTCGACGGCGTCGGGGCCGCGAGGGTGACACCGGCGCGAGGACGGGCCGGTCGGGTGGGCGGCGCGACCGCTGTCGGCGGCGGCGGAACCCACGGTGTGCACCGGACGTTCACCTGGACGCGCGGTGCACGTAGCACCGCTGGGCTACCGTGTGCGCGCGCCCCGCACCACCCCCTGCGGCGGGCCGCTGACGGACGGAGTCGACATGCAGGTCACCACACCCCCGGGACCGGGCGCCGCGTGAGCGCGCGCCACTTCTCGCACCTGCCCGACGAGGACGTCGAGCGCCTGTTCTCCCGGCCGCCCGAGGCGCTGGGCCGCTCGTGCCCGCCCGCGCTGCTCGCGGTGGCGCTGGGCGCGACGCTCTACATGCCCGGCACGCGGCCGCAGCTGGCCCGTGACCTGGTGCGACGTGCCGCCGCGGGTGCCGTGAGCTCGGTCGTGTGCCTGGAGGACGCGGTCGCCGACGCGGACGTCCCGGAGGCCGAGCGCAACGTCGTCGCGCAGCTCCGCGAGCTCGCCCGCGACGAGGCCGCCGCGCCGTTCGTGTTCGTGCGCGTGCGCAACCCCGAGCAGATCCCGGCGATCGTCACGGCCCTCGGCGACGACGCGCGCATCCTGTCGGGCTTCGTGCTGCCGAAGTTCACCGAGACGCACGGCGCGGCCTTCCTCGACGCGGTCGACGACACGGCGGCGACGGCGGGCGTCCGGCTGCTCGCGATGCCCGTCATCGAGTCGCCCGAGATCATCCACCGCGAGACGCGCGAGGACGCGCTGCTCGGCGTGCAGCGGCTCCTCGACAAGCACCGCTCGTCGGTGCTCGCGGTCCGGACCGGCGCGACGGACCTGTGCAGCGTCTACGGGATCCGGCGCGGGCGGGACCTGACGATCTGGGACGTGCGGCTCGTCGCGGGCGTGCTCACCGACGTGATCAACGTCCTGGGCCGCGCGGACGGCACCGGGTTCGTCGTCACCGGGCCCGTGTGGGAGTACTTCAGCAGCGACGAGCGGCTGTTCAAGCCGCAGCTGCGGCACACGCCGTTCGACCAGCACGACGCGAACCGCCTGCGCGCCGACCTCATCACGCGCGACCTGGACGGACTCATCCGCGAGGTCGTGCTGGACAAGGTCAACGGCCTCACCGGCAAGACCGTCATCCACCCCAGCCACGTGCCCGTGGTGCACGCCCTGTCCGTCGTCACGCACGAGGAGTACGCCGACGCGACCGACGTCCTGGAGGCGGCCGGCCGGTCCGGCGTCTCCGCGTCGCGCTACGGCAACAAGATGAACGAGTCGAAGCCGCACCTGTCCTGGGCCGAGCGGACGATCCTGCGCGCACGGGCCTTCGGGGTCGCCGCAGAGGACGTCGGCCTCGTCGACCTGCTGGCCGCGACGGCGGGACGCGCGTGACGGCGCACGTCGACGCGCCCCGCTCGGACGCGCCCGGCGCTGCGTCGGCGGTGACGTGGACCGGTGCGTGGGTGTCGGACCGGCTCGACCTCACCCTGCGGACGACCGGATCCGCCGTCGGCCTCGACCTGACGGACCTCGTCGGGCTCGCGGTGCGCCGCAACCCGCGCCGCGCGCACCTGCTCGTGTCCCGCGTGCTCGGCAAGCACGTCCCGACGGACCCGCGCGTGGTCCGCGGCGCAGGCCTGCTGCTGGGCGCGCTCGCGTCGCGGTCGCTCGTCGGGCCGCCGCCGGTCGAGGCGGCGGACACCGGCGCGGACCTCGACGACCGCCTGCTGAGCGCGGGCGCCGTCCTGCGCGACGCCCTCGACGGCGACCCCGTCGCGCCCACGCTCCTGCCCGGCGTCGTCGCGGACCTGGTGGCCGACGTGACGGCGCCGGCCGTCGTGCTCGGGTACGCGGAGACGGCGACGGCCCTCGGTCACGCGGTCGCCGACGCGCTCGGCGGTGCGCCGTACCTGCACTCGACGCGGCGACCCGTCGCGGGCGTGCCGTCGGTCGGGGCGTTCGAGGAGGACCACTCGCACGCGACGACGCACCTGCTCCTCCCGGCCGACCCGGCGCTGCTCGCGTCGGCCGCACCGCTCGTGCTCGTCGACGACGAGCTGTCCACCGGCACGACCGCGCTGCACACGATCGAGGCCGTGCACCGGCTCGCGGTGCGGGACCGGTACGTCGTCGCGACGCTCGTCGACCTGCGCACCGACGACGACCGCGCCCGCGCCGCCGCTCTCGCCGACCGCCTGGGCACGCGCATCGACGTCGTCGCGCTGGCCGCGGGACAGGTCGAGGCCCCGGCCGACGTGGTGACCCGCGGCGCGACGCTCGTCGCGGAGGTCGACGCCGCCGCGCCCGCGGGCCCGAGACGCGCCGACGACGCGGGTCCGGGCCGGGCAC
>NZ_BHYL01000346.1 GCF_003851725.1 Cellulomonas algicola
CGGGCGGGGTGTCGAGCGCGATGACGTAGAGCCCGGCCTCGCGCGCCCGCTCGACGGCGTCGACGACCGCGGGGCCGTTGGGCGTGATGAGGATGCCGTCCTGGCCCTGCGAGATGGCGTTCTCGATGGCCTGGATCTGCGTGTCCTCGTCGCCGTCCTCGCGACCCGCGGCGAGCGTGAGGTCGACGCCCTCGGCGTCGGCGGCCTGCTGCGCGCCTTCCTGCATGGCGACGAAGAACGGGTTGGTCGTGGTCTTGACGATGAGCGAGACGGCGACGTTGTCGTCGCCGTCCGAGCCCGCGGCGGTGGACCCCGAGCCGGACCCCGAGTCGGACGAGCACGCGGTCGATAGGATCCCCGCGACGACGAACGTGCTGGTCGCGAGCGCGATACGGGTCCGGGTCCGGCGCCCTGCCGGGACGAGGACCGAGGAAGGACGTCTGCGTGTGGTGGTCATGGAGCCCCCTCCAACCGTGCGGCCGACTGGCCGCTGACACCGTTGTCATCGGACTGTCTACACAGCGCCTCCGAGGACCGTCAAGCGTTCGCGCCCACGCTAGGGTTGGCCGGTGACAACGATGTCTCAACCGGCGGACACCAACGGGTCCCCCCGACGCGCGCGGGCGACCATGCGCGACGTCGCCGAGCGCGCCGGCGTGGGCATCAAGACCGTCTCGCGCGTCGTCAACGGCGAGCCCGGCGTGGCCGCCGCGACGGCCGAGCGCGTCAACCGCGCGGCCCGCGAGCTGCACTTCCAGCCCGACCCCTTCGCGGGCAACCTGCGCCGCAGCGTCCGGCGGACCCAGAGCATCGGGCTCCTGCTGTCGAGCGTCGACAACCCGTACTGCGCAGCCGTGCACCGCGCCGTCGAGGACGTGGCCGAGTCCCGCGGCGTCTCGGTGCTGTCCGCGAGCAGCGACGAGGACCCGCAGCGCGAGCGCGCGCTCGTCGGCACGTTCGTGTCCCGACGCGTGGACGGGCTGATCCTCTCGGCGACCGGGGGCGACCAGGCGTACCTGCGCCCGGAGATGGACGCCGGCACGCCCGTCGTCGCGGTCGACCGCGCCCCCGTAGGGATCGACGTCGACAGCGTCGTCGTCGACAACGTCGCGGGAGCCCGCGGCGCGACCGCGCACCTGCTGCGCCGCGGCCACCGACGGATCGCGCACCTGGGCGACCTGTCGATGATCGCGACCGCCACCCAGCGCCTCGACGGGTTCCGCCAGGCCGCCGCCGAGGCGGGCGTCCCCGCGGACGACCAGCTCGTCGTCCAGGACCTGCACACGGTCGAGCTCGCGTTCGACGCGACCTTCCGCCTGCTGCGCTCCGACGACCCGCCCACGGCGCTGTTCACGAGCCAGAACCTCGTCACGATCGGCGCGATCCGCGCGCTGCGGTCCCTCGGGATGCAGCACGACGTCGCCGTGGTGGGCTTCGACGACTTCGCCCTCGCGGACCTGCTCGACCCCGCCGTCACGGTCGTCGCGCAGGACCCGGTGGCGATCGGGCGCGCGGCGGCCGAGCGCGTGTTCGCGCGCCTGGAGGACCGGTCGCTCCCGTCGACGCAGACCGTGCTCGCGACGCGGCTCGTGGTGCGCGGCTCGGGCGAGATCGCCCCCCGACGCCGCGGCAGCGCGTGACGCACCCCCGACCCGGGCGGGGTGGTGCGGCCCGCGCGGCCCCGCTCCGGCGGGTGCGGACCGCGTGACGTCGGACGGGTGCGCGACGCCGCGTCAGCCCAGGCGGCGCACCTCCAGCGACCGCAGGACCGCGCGACCACCCTCCGCGTACGCCGCGACGCCGTGTGCGTCCGCGTCCGGGAAGACGAGGTCCGTGATGGTGACGAGGCCGTCCTGCGCGAACACCTCGACCGACGACCGGTCGACCACGACCGTGAGCCGCACGCGCCCGTCCGCGACCTCGACGGGCGCGGAGTGCACCGCCGGGAACGCGGGGTGCAGGTCGACCACGCCCGACGCCCGCCGGTCGACGAACAGGCGCCCGGTGGCCGCGTCGTAGCCGACGACGGTGCGCTGCCCCTCCTTGCCGCGCACGTGCAGCCCCACCTCGTTCGCGGTGCCGACGTCGAGCTCGGCCGTGAGCAGGAGCGCGTCCCCCGCCGCGCGCGGCAGGGGCACCGATGCGTCGTCGAGCGGCACGTCGCGCACGGTCCACCGCGGCTCGCTCGCGAGGGCCGACGCCTCGGGGGCGGGGAGCTGGACGAGCCGGACCCGGCCGTCGACGGTCCGGAGCGACAGCCGGCGCGGCAGCGTCATGGCCCCACGCCAGCCCGTCGTCGGCGTCGAGGCGGCGTACGTCCAGCTGCTCATCCAGCCGATCGCGACGGCCTCGCCGTCGGGGTGCTCGGCGAACGTCAGCGGCGCGTAGAAGTCGCTCCCGTGGTCCATCCAGTCGTAGCGCTCGAGCCGGCGCGGGACGGTCGCGTCGGTCGCGACGACGTGGTCGACCAGCACGTGCCCCCACGGCCCGGTCGCCGAGTCGACGACGCGCAGGCGGGCGTCCCGCCCGACGAGGTCCCGGACGTCCCACGACACCCGGTCGAGCGCCTCGGAGCCGGTGCCCGTCGCGCTGCGCACGACCTTCCCGTCGACGAGGAGGTCCACGGACGCCGCGGCCCCACGCGGGAGCGCCGGCTCGTCGCCGAGCACGACGTGGTCCGCGAGCACGTGGCCCCACCCGGCGGTGGACGCGTCGACGATCTCGACGCGCGCCTCGCGCCCGCGCAGGTCGCTGACGTCCCACGACGCCCAGTCGAGCGTCCCGCTCTGCGGCCCGGAGGTGGACCGCACGACCTGCCCGTCGACGAGCAGCCGGACCGCGGTGTCCGGGTGCGGCCCGCCGCCGACGAGGAAGCTCACGTGGTCGGCGTCGATCGTGAAGGGGGGCGACGTCAGCGTCCCGGTGCCGGTGTCGGGCACGGGCACGCACGGGTCCCCCGAGGTGCCGTTGCGGTACGAGCTCGCGAGGCCCGTGCCGAGGTAGCCGGTGACGCCGTCCTGGCAGGGTGCGTCGCCGCGCGTCGGGCCGTCGCCGAACGCCGTGCCCGACGCGGTCCACCCCGCGAAGCCGTCGCCCTCGAAGTCGCCCAGCACCGTGCCGGGGGGCGCGCCGCCGTCGCCCGTGCCCGGCAGGCGGGGCGCGCCACCCCCGCCGACGAGCAGCGCGAGGTGGCTGCGCGTGATGCGGAACGGCGGCGAGGTCAGCGTCCCGACGGACCGGTCGCCGCCGAGGAAGCTGTTGACGGCCCGCTCGCCCACGAACCCGGAGACGTGGTTCTGCCCCGGCAGCGTGCCGGGGACGGGGCCCGACCCGAACGCGCCCCCGGTCGTCTCCCAGCCGTCGCCGTAGGTCGGGCCGTCGAACGCCGCGACCACGTCGCCCTCCGGCACGTCGTCGTCGCGCAGGTCGTCGGGCGTGAACGTCGTGCCGTCGAAGTCGCCGACGAAGTACTGCGTGCCGGACCCGCCCGTCGGCGAGCCGGGGTTGAGGCTCACGACGAGGACCCATCGCGTCCGGCCCGGGTCGCCGTCGACGGGCAGCTCGACGAGGTCGGGCATCTCCCACACGCCGCCGACCGCGTGCGCCGGGCCGAAGTCGCTGAGGTGCGTCCAGGACCGCAGGTCGTCGGAGCGGTAGAGCTGCACGACGTGCTCGGTCGCGAGGACGACGAGCATGACCCAGTACCCGCCGTCGGCGTACCAGAGCACCTTGGGGTCGCGGAACTCGCGCGAGCCGATGTCGAGCACGGGGTTGCCTGGGTAGCGGGTCCACGTCGCGCCTCCGTCGGTGCTCGACGCGAGCGACTGGGCCTGCACGTGCGTCGTCGGGTCGTAGCTCGTGTAGACCGCGACGAGCGGGTCGCGCCCGTCGGCGCCGAGACCGCTGGTGTTGCCGTGGTCGACGACGACGGTGCCGGAGAACACGAGCTCGTCGTCGGTCGCGGGGATCGCGACGGGCAGCTCCTCCCAGTGCACGAGGTCGTCGCTGACGGCGTGGCCCCACGAGATCGAGCCCCACACGTCGCCTGCGGGGTTGTGCTGGAAGAACAGGTGGTAGCGACCCTCGTACCAGACCGGGCCGTTGGGATCGTTGACCCAGTGCTCCGCCGGCGCGAAGTGCGCGACCGGCCGGTAGGGGTCGCCGCCCGGGGACTCCCCCGGCACGGGGCACGCGAGGACCGTCGACACCACGACCCCTCCGGCGACTGCGGATAACGTCCGTGCACGCACGCGGCACTCCTCGTCGAGTCCGGGCGGCTCCCCCTCGAACCGTCCGGGCCAGCCTGGCGCGCGGCTGACAACGTTGTCAAGCAGACGCGGGCGGGTTCAGGACGACTTCGTCCCGGACCCTTGCGACCGCTCCGGGACCGTGCTTCCCTTGGTCCGGTCCGGCAGTCATGGCCGGAATCAACGGGAGTCACGTGGTCGTGACCTCCCGGACCCCAGGTGCGCCACACGCACCTGCGGCGTGCCCTCAACCATGCACGCCGACGCAGCGCTCAGGCGTGTGAGGACAGCGCACGCCGCTCCACCGGTCGGTCGCCCTCCCGACGACCCCACCGCACCGGTGCGCCCGGACGACGGACGCACCGTGTCCCCGGCGCGCCCTCAGACCCCGCGCCGCACCACCGGCACCGTCCGACACCTCGGACGCCGGTCCGTCCGGCCCGACGGGCGACGACGCCCGACGGGACCCGCACGAGGGGAACTCCCATGAACCGCACCATCCGCGGTGCGCTCGCGCTCGCCTTCGCGGCCGCGATGACCGCCGCGCTCGTGACGCCCACCGCCGCCGTCACCGACCCTGACCGCCTCCCCGGTCCCTCGGTGGGCGGCGGGCAGCGCGTCGACGCGGTGTTCAGCCCGCGCTCGACCTACCACGCCAACTGGACGCGCGCCGACGCGCTCAAGATCGAGCAGGACGCCACCAACACCGCGCCGCTGATCCCGTCCGACTTCCCGGTCATGACCGACCAGGTCTGGATCTGGGACACCTGGCCGCTGACCAACCTGAACATGCAGCCCGTCGCGTACGAGGGGTGGAACATCATCTTCTCGCTCACCGCACCGCGGGACATCTTCTTCGGCGACCGGCACTGGCAGGCCAAGATCGGCTTCTTCTACTCGCAGGACGCCGAGCACTGGACGTACGGCGGCGACCTGTTCCCCGCCGGCTCGTCCCGCGGCTCACGCGAGTGGGCGGGCTCGACGGTCCTGGCCGACGACGGCACCGTCCACGCGTTCTACACCGCGTCCGGCCACGACGGCGGCGGCATCGACCCGAACGACGCGCTGCAGCGCCTCGCACACGCGCAGGGCCAGATCCACACCGACGCCGACGGCGTCTGGTTCACCGGGTTCGAGAACCACCAGATCATCGCCCAGGCCGACGGGACGCTCTACCAGACGCTCGAGCAGTCGCAGGCCGGCCCGATCATCTACGCGTTCCGCGACCCGTTCGTGTTCCGCGACCCCACCGACCACCGCGTCTACGCGCTGTTCGAGGGCAACAACGGCGGCGTCGCCGGCAGCCACACGTGCGACCGCTCGGAGATCGGACGGGTTCCGCCCGGTCACGTCACCCCGGCCGACGCCCGGTACTACACCGGCAACATCGGCCTCATGGAGCTGAGGTCCGCCGACTTCACGCAGTGGAAGCTGCTGCCGCCGCTCCTGTCCGCCGAGTGCACCAACCAGCAGACTGAACGACCGCACCTCGTCGTCCAGGACGGGCAGTACTACCTGTGGACCATCAGCCACATGTTCACGTTCGCGCCCGGGCTGACCGAGCCCGGCGAGATCGCGGCCGGACCGGACGGCGTCTACGGCTTCGTCGGCCCCGGCCTGCGCAGCAACTACCGGCCGATGAACGGCAGCGCGCTCGTGCTGGGCAACCCGCCCGAGCAGCCGCTGCAGCAGTACTCGCACTACGTGATGCCGAACCTGCTCGTCGAGAGCTTCATCGACACCGTGCCGACGGGCCCTGGACCGGGCGACGTCGTGTACGGCGGGACGCTCGCGCCGACGCTCGAGCTCGAGCTCGACGGGGCGACGTCACGGCTGGCCGGCGAGCTGCCGTACGCCTACGTCCCGGCCGAGGTCGCGTTCCCCTGACCCGACCTGACCGACCCGCACGGGCCCTCCCCCGTGCACGCACGCAGGAGCCCGGCCCCGCCCAGGGACCGGGCTCCTGCCACGCGCGACGGCCGAACCCGTCAGAGGTCGAGCGGGCGCAGGACGAGCGAGATGCCGTGCGCGATCTGGACGTTGCCCGCGTTGAGGTCGAGCTTCGACCGGACGAGGAACGGGTCGAGGTCGTTGCGGTCCTGGTCCTTGAGCTGGACGATCGCGTAGCGCTTCGACCAGACCTTGACCTTGAACGTGCCGCCCTGCGCGGTCGTCAGGGACGCACCGCTCGAGGCGAGCGCGGTCGCCGAGTCGATCGTCGCGCCCGGCACGACGTGGTACAGCAGCACCTGCTCGACGGCGTCGACGCCGACCGCCCCGGCGATCGCCGTGAGGACCTCCTGCTCGCTCCCGTACCAGCGGTGCGTGAGGTCCTTCGCCAGCACCTGGAACGCGCGGTCGTTCGGGATGAACGCGGTGAGCGGGACCGTGCCGTCGGCAAGCACCGCGACCGGGCTGCCCGGCTTCGCGGCCAGGACCGTCGCGACGGCCTGGTCGACGATGTCGAAGTCGTACCAGTTGCGGTCGAACGTGTCGCCGTCGGACGCGAGCACGCTCGCGAGCGACGTCGTGCCGGCAGCGTGGGCCGCGGGCGCGAGCGCGAGGCCGGCGCCCGCCGCGACAGCGGCAGCGCACAGGGCGGAGAGGGTGCGTCGGATCTTCATCGTCGACTCCTGCGTCGTCGAGGTCGGCCCGCGCGGGCCGGACGCCCCGGAGGGGGTGTCACCGGTACTTCCGGTCGACACCCCCTCCTGGATGCACCCGCGCGCGGGCGACCTCAGGCCTGCAGCGGTCCGCGCACGATCGAGTCGCCCGAGTGCGCCGGGTCGCCGTCGAACTGCTCCTCGGAGACGTCGACGACCGAGAACTCGTCGAGGTCGAGGCCCGCGGGCAGGTCGAACCGGCCGGTCGGGCCGTCGAGCGTGCCGAGGCTGACGAGCCCGGACACGTCGGGCTTGAGCAGCCACACCTCGCGGAACCCGTCCCCACCGACCTGACCGGTGAGGTCGACGACCAGCTGCCGCGACCCGTCGGACCGCGTCTCGACCTCGGCCGAGCCCGCGGCGTCCCAGCCGGGCAGCGGCTCGAGGGTCGCCGTCGCGACGACCTGCGGTGCGGGCTCGCGCCCGACCCACCACGTGACGCCCGCCCCGGCGACCACCCCCACGGCGGCCGCCGCGGCGACCCACCGCCACCGGCTGGGGCGCTGGGTGAGCGGGACGACGTCGGCGAGCGGCTGGTCGTCACCGCCGGCGGGCCCGGACGCGACGCGTGCGGTCGGGGTCTGCTCGACCGCGGGCGGCGGTGACGGCCGCGACAGGTCGTCGGACGGCACCGGCGCGCGCACCGGGCGGGGAGAGGCGACGCCGGCGTCGGGCCCGGCGGCGAGGCCGAGGTCGGCGGCGATCGCGTCCCACACGCGCGGCGCGGGCGGCACCAGCTCACCGGCGGTCCGGGCCAGGCCCGCGACGTCGGCGAGCGTCCGCACCTCGGCGGTGCACCGCTCGCACGCGTCGACGTGCGCGCGCTCGGCGTCGGACGCACCGTCCTCCCCGAGGGCGAGGAGCGTCAGCACGTCGTCGTCCACGTGCTCGTCATCGAAGCGCACCGTCCACCTCCCATCGGGTCCGGAGCCTGGCCAGGCTGCGCCGCAGGTGGCTCTTCACCGTGCCGAGCGGCAGGTCCAGTCTGGTCGCGATCTGGTCGTGCGTGAGGTCGTCGTAGAACGCGAGCCGCAGGATCGTGCGCTGCGGGTCGCCCAGGCGGTCGAGCTCGTCGGCGATCACCAGCCGGTCGACCACCCGGTCGTCCGCGGAGGCGACCGTCGCGGGCGGCGGGGTCGCAGCGTCGGCGAGCTTGCGGTCGCGGGTCCGGCGCTCGTGCGCGTCGGCGATCGCGTGCCGCGTGATCCCGACGAGCCACGCGGGGAGCCGCGCGCGCGTCGGGTCGAACCGGTGCCGTCCGCGCCACGCCTCGACGAACACCTGCTGCGTGACCTCCTCCGCCTCGGCGGTCGTGCCGAGCGAGCGGAGCGCGAGCGTGTGCACGAGGGTCGACCACCGCACGTAGGCCTCACGGATGGCGTGCTCGTCCCCCGCGGCGAAGTCGCGGCCGAGCTGGTCGACGCCGTCCGGGTCCTCGCCCGCGGCGCGCGCCGGCGACGGCTCGCGTGCACTCACGGGCGGCTCCTCGGGGCGGTGCGTCGGCGTCGGCGGCAGTGTGACCAGCATAGGGATCACCCGGGCTCGGCCGTGACCACGACGTTGTCCGTGTAGTGCCCGACGTCCTGCCGCCAGGCGCCGCCGCACGTCACGAGGACCAGGCGGGGCGACCCGTCGCGCGAGAACCAGTCCTCGAGCGGCGCGGTCTCCTTGGGCACCTTGGTGACGTCGACGACGACGTACGGCTTCACGGCCCCGTCGCTCGTCGTCACCTGGACCTGGGCGCCCGGGGCGAGGCGTCGCAGGTCCGCGAACGGACCGATGCCGCTGAGCCGGGAGTCCACGTGGCCGGCGAGGAGCGTCGTGCCCTCGGTCGACGCCGGCCCCGGACCGAACCGGTACCAGCCCGCACGGTCCGCGTCGGGCGGCACCTCCATCGTCCCGTCGGCCGCGACGCCGACGGCGTCGACCGGCATGTCGAGCGCGAGCTCCGGGACCTGGAGCCGGACGGGAGCGACCACCGTCTCCGGCGGCGGGGCGACGGCGTCCTGCACCGGGACCGGCGGCAGGGTGGACGCGGGCGGGGCCGCGCCGCCCGTGGGCGACGCGGCCACCGTGGTGCGGGCAGTCGGCACCGGGTCGGGTCCCGCGCCCGCGGTGCAGCCTGCGACGGCCCCGACCGCCACGCCGAGCGCCACGGCCCGGGACGCCAGGCGCTGCCAGGCGTGACGGTCGGGAGTCCTCATCGGCGGACCGTCACCGCGCGACGACGGACGGCCACCGTGGAGGCCGCGGCGAGCCCGGCCACCAGCAGGCCGCCGGCCACCCAGGTCCACGCCGGGACCTCAGGGTCGGCCGCGAGGCCCAGCTCCCCCGCCGGCACCCCGCTCGGCGTGCCGTGCAGGCCGTCGATGACCTGCGTCGCGAGCGCGAGCGTCGACGGGGTCGCCGTCCCGTTGCCCCAGGCGTACACGATGGTGTTGGTGCCCTCGGCGACGTTGACGTCGGCCGGGCCCAGCAGGGCGGGCTCGGTCGTGCCGGCGGCCACGACGCTCGCGCTCACCGTGCCGGCGGGAAGGTTCAGGACCTTCTCGTTCGGGTTGGTCAGCCCGGAGATCACGGCCGAGCCACCGGCCAGGACGTCGACCGCGGGTGCGGCGGCCACGTGCCGGACGGTGAGGCGGCCCTGGCCCGCAGCGGTGGTCGAGGTGTCGTTCGTGAACAGCGTCGCGGTGGGGTTGGCGGACGCGTCGAGGTGCGCGACCGCGGTGTACGACGTGTTCCCCGCGAGCTGCAGGTCGACCGGGCCGATGGCCGGCGACGACGCATCGGCGGCGTCCGCGGCCGTGATCGCGACGGTGTACGTGCCGGGCGCGAGCTCGAGCGGACCTGCGAGCGTGCCGGGCGTGAAGTCGTCGAGCGTCCGCTGGCCGTTGACCCACACGTCCACCGTGAGGCCCGGCACGCCGTGCAGGACGTACAGGGTCGCGTCGCCAGGGGCGGCGCCGGCGGGGGCGGAGGTCAGCATGACGGCGGCGAGGGCGAGACCGGCGGCTCCGGTCGCGGCAAGAGGTCGTGCGCGCATCGTGGTCGTCCTTCCGTGCGGCCCGCCCGGTGGCGGGACTCTCGACCTCTCTTCCGTCGTCAGGACGCGCGCGGATGCATGAAGACGCAACTTTCTTCGCCGACCTCGTCGACC
>NZ_BHYL01000347.1 GCF_003851725.1 Cellulomonas algicola
CGGGCGACGGCCGCCCCGAGACCGGCGACCTCGCCGGCCGTGACCGCCGGGTCGACGACGAGCGCGGTGCCGTCGTCGCCCACGACCAGGCTGGACGTCGTCGCGTAGACCGCGCTCGTCGCGACGTGGACGCCGGCGGCGACCTCGACGAGCGGGCGCGGGCGGGTGGTCAGTGCGCCTTCGCCGCGAGGGCCGCGGCGCCCACGATGCCCGCCGCGTTGCGCAGCTCGGCGGGGATGATGCGGGTGCGGAGGTCCAGCAGTGGCAGGAACTGCTCGTGGTGCTTGCTGACGCCGCCGCCGACGACGATGAGGTCGGGCCAGAACAGGTTCTCGACGACCGTGAAGTAGCGCTGGAGCCGCTGCGACCACGCCGCCCAGTCGAGGTTCTCGCGGTCGCGCGCGGAGTCGGCGGCGCGGGACTCGGCGTCGAACCCGTCGATCTCGAGGTGCCCGAGCTCGGTGTTCGGGACGAGGCGACCGTCGACGATGAGCGCGGACCCGATGCCGGTGCCGAGCGTCACGACGAGCACGACGCCGTCGACGTCCTTCGCGGCGCCGTACTTCACCTCGGCGAACCCGGCGGCGTCGGCGTCGTTGACGGCGACGACCTTCCGGCCGGTCGCCGCGCCGACGGCGGTCTCGACGTTGGTGCCGATCCAGGACTTGTCGACGTTCGCGGCGGACTGCGCGACACCGTGCAAGATCACGGCCGGGAACGTGACGCCGATCGGCACGTCCTTGTCGAGGTCGAACTTCGCGACGACCTCCGCGACCGTCTGCGACACGGCGTCGGGCGTCGCGGGCAGCGGGGTCGGGATGCGGACCCGGTCGGACGCGAACTCGCCCGCGTGCAGGTCGACGGGTGCGCCCTTGATGCCGCTGCCGCCGATGTCGATGCCGAACGCGACGTCGTGCTTCTTCTTGCCGTGCTTGGTGTGCTTGTCGTGGCTCATGGCAGTGTCAGGATCTCCGCTCCGGTGTCGGTGACCAGCAGGGTGTGCTCGAACTGCGCGCTGCGACGGCCGTCGGCCGTCACGACGGTCCAGTCGTCGTCCCACACGACCCAGTCGGGCGTGCCGAGGTTGAGCATGGGCTCGATGGTGAAGACCATGCCGGGCTCGATGACGGTGTCGTAGAGCGGCGCGGCGTCGTAGTGGGGGATGACGAGGCCCGTGTGGAACGCGGGGCCGACGCCGTGGCCGGTGTAGTCGCGCACGACGCCGTACCCGAACCGGGCGGCGTACTTCTCGATGACGCGGCCGATGACGTTGACCTCGCGGCCCGGCTTCACGGCCTTGATCGCGCGGTCGAGCGACTCGCGCGTGCGCTCCACGAGCAGGCGCGACTCCTCGTCGACGTCGCCCGCGAGGAACGTCGCGTTGTTGTCGCCGTGCACGCCGCCGATGTACGCGGTGACGTCGATGTTCACGAGGTCGCCGTCCTCGACGACGGTCGAGTCGGGGATGCCGTGGCAGATGACCTCGTTGACCGACGTGCACAGCGACTTCGGGAAGCCGCGGTAGCCGAGCGTCGAGGGGTAGGCGCCGTGGTCGAGCAGGAACTCGTGGCCGATCGCGTCGAGCGCGTCGGTCGTGACGCCCGGCTCGACGTGCCGGCCGACCTCTTCGAGCGCCTGCGCCGCGATGCGCGCGGCGACGCGGACCCGTGCGACCGTCTCGTCGTCGAGGACGTTGCTGCCGCGCCAGGGCGCGGGGCCGGGCTTGCCGACGTACTCGGGGCGGGCGATGGTCGAGGGGACGGCGCGGCGAGGGCTCACCGTGCCCGGGACCAGGGCGGATCGTGGCGCGTGCACGGGCGGCATACCTGGCAGTCTACGGACAGCACGAGGGGGCGGCCCGGCCGGGACAGGCCGCGGGCGGCGACGCGAAGGGAGCGGACGATGGCGACGCAGTACTGGTACAACACCGAGACCCACGTCGTGGAGGAGGGCCGCCAGAGCGACTGGAGCAAGCTCATGGGCCCGTACGCGACGCGCGAGGAGGCGGAGCACGCGCTGGAGCGGGCGCGGCAGCGGACCGAGAGCTGGGACGAGGAGGACCGCCGCAGCCGCTGACGGCGGCCGCCCCCGCGGCCGGGCTCAGCGCGCGACGAGCCGCGCCCGCGTCCCGGTGTCGGCTCAGCGCGCGACGTGCCGCGCGACGACCGGGCGGTGGTCGCTTCCGCCGGTCGGCGGCAGGACGTCGAACGACGTCACGCGCCAGCGACGGCCGTCCACGAGCACGTGGTCGATGGGTGCCGCCAGCAGGGTCGGCGCGCTCGCGGGCCACGTGCCGTGCGCGCCCATGCCGGCCGCCCGTGCCGCGTCGACGCACGGCCCGAGCGACCGCAGCCCCGGGTGGTCGAGCGTCGCGTTGAGGTCGCCTGCGACGATCGCACCGGGTGTCTGCGCGCACGTGCGCGCGACGAGCGCGGTCTCCTCGCGCCACGTCCGCATCGCCGACCGCTGGATCGGCGCCAGGGGGTGCGCGGCGACGAGCACGGGTCCGTCGTCGACGGGTTCGGCGCGGAGCGAGCCGAGCCGGGTCGGCAGCGGGTCGGCGTCGGCATAGCGGCCGACGTCGGGGGAGACGAGCAGCGCGGTCCCGGCGATCGTGGGCACGTCGCCGGGGGCGGTGAGCACCTGCATCGGACGGCCGCGGTCGGCGAGCAGCGCGGCGACGTCGTGTGCCGTCCCGGCCGACGTCTCCGGCAGCACGACGACGTCCGCGTCCTGGGCGTCGACGAGGTCGGCGAGCACCGGGGCCCGCACGACGTCGAGCGTGTTGAACGAGAGGACGACGAGCTCACCGCTCGCGGACCTCGTCGCAGCTGCGGTCGTCGCCCCGGTCCCGGGGAGCGGGACCGAACGCCACGCGAGCACGCCGGCCTGGCCGACGGCGCCGACCGCGAGCACCACGACGAGCGGCAGCATCGGTCGGCGCGCCCACGGCACGGCCGCCAGGAGCAGCGCGACCGCGAGCGCCCCGGCCCCGAGGACCGCGCGGAACGAGACGAGCTGCGCGACCCCGTACAGGCCGCCGCCCACCGGCACCAGGAGGACGACGACCACGACCGCCGCGACCGCGGCGAGGACCCAGCCCGCGACCCGCGCGGGCGTCACGCGTCGAACTGGTGCGCCGCGTCGGGGAACGTGCCGCCGCGGACCTCGTCGATGTACGACGTCGCAGCAGCCTTGAGCGCCGCCCCGACCTCGCCGAACCGCTTGGCGAAGCGCGGCGACCAGTCCGTCATGCCGGCCATGTCCACCCAGACGAGCACCTGGCCGTCGCACTGCGCGCCGGCCCCGATGCCGATGGTCGGCACGGCGACGATCTCGGTGATGCGGGCCGCGAGCGGTGCGGGGACCATCTCGAGCACGATCGCGACCGCGCCGGCCTCGGTGATCGCGAGCGCGTCCTCCGACAGCCGCTCCGCCGCGACGTCGCCGCGCCCCTGCACGCGCGGACCGCCGAACAGGTTCTCGGACTGCGGGGTGTAGCCCAGGTGGCCCACGACGGGGATGCCCGCGTCGGTGAGCGCGCGGATCTGCCGCGCCACGCGCTTGCCGCCTTCGAGCTTGACCGCGTCGACGCCGGTCTCCTTCATGAGCCGCACGCCGGTCGCGAGCGCCTGCTCGGGCCCCGCCTCGTACGAGCCGAACGGGAAGTCGACGACGACGAACGCGCGCTGCGCGGCCCGCGCGACGGCCCTGGCGGGCGGGATCAGGTCGTCCACGGTGACCGGGAGCGTCGTCGCGTGCCCGTGCATGGTGTTCCCGATCGAGTCGCCGACGAGCAGCATGTCGACGCCGGCCTCGTCGAAGATCCGCGCGGTGACCGCGTCGTAGGCGGTCAGCATCGACAGCCGCTCGCCCTGCTCCTTGGCCTGGCGCAGGTGGTGCACGCGCACGCGCTTCACGTTCTGGGTCATGGAGATGCTCCTGGGGTCGGTTCTCGACGGTCGCGGGCGGTGACGCCTCAGGGCTCGCGCCACCGGGACGTCACGGGCAGGCGGCGGTCGCGCCCGAACGCGAGCGCGGTCACCTTGGGGCCGAGGGGGTACTGCCGGCGCTTCCACTCGGCGCGGTCGACGAGCGTGACGACCTTGTCGACGACGGCCGGGTCGAACCCGCGGTCCAGCAGCTCCGCGCGGCCCTCGGCGTGCTCGACGTACGCGTCGAGCACCTCGTCGAGCAGGTCGTAGGGCGGCAGCGAGTCCTGGTCGGTCTGGCCGGGGCGCAGCTCGGCGGACGGCGGCTTGGTGATCGACGACTCGGGGATGGGCGGCGTCTCGCCGCGGGCCGCGGCGTGCGCGTTCCGCCAGCGCGCGAGCGCCCAGACGCGGGACTTGTCGACGTCCTTGAGCGGCGCGAACCCGCCGATGCTGCCCGCGTCGTAGATCGTCGCGTAGCCCGTCGCGAGCTCCGACTTGTTGCCGGGCGCGATGACCAGGTGCCCCTCGCGGTTCGAGATCGCCATGAGCAGGACGCCGCGCACGCGCGCCTGCAGGTTCTCCTCGGCGACCCCGTCGAGCGCGAGGTGCTCCTGGAACGCGTCGACGACCGACGCGATCGGCTGGACGCGGTAGTCGGCGCCGATCCGCCGGGCGAGGTCCGCGGCGTCGTCCTTGCTGTGCTCGGAGGAGAAGGACGACGGCATCGACACGCCGACGACGTGCTCCCCGCCGATCGCGTCGGCGGCGATCGCGGCGGTGAGCGCGGAGTCGATCCCGCCCGACACGCCCAGCAGCACCGACCGGAACCCGTTCTTGCGGACGTACCCCGCGAGGCCGGTGACGATCGCCCGGTAGACCTCCTCGTCGGCCTCGAGCGGCACGGCGAGCGGACCGGGCTCGGGCGCGGCGCCGCGCTCGGGCAGGTCCCACACCAGCAGGTGCTCGACGAACTGCGGCGCGCTCGCGAGCACCGTCCCGTCGACGCCCACGACGAACGACCCGCCGTCGAACACGAGGTCGTCCTGGCCGCCGACGAGGTTGACGTATGCGACGGGCGCGTCGACCTCGCGGGCGCGGCGGGCTGCCAGGTCGACCCGGACGTGGCCCTTGCCCTCCTCGTAGGGCGAGCCGTTGAGCACGACGAGCAGGTCGACGTCGTTCTCGTCCATCTGCGCGACCGGCCCGCCGTCCTGCCAGATGTCCTCGCAGATGACGACGCCCACGCGCGCGTCCGCGACGTCGATCACGCACGTCTCGTCGCCGGCCGCGAAGATGCGGAACTCGTCGAACACCCCGTAGTTCGGCAGGTGGTGCTTGTCGTAGCGGGTCTGCACCTTCCCGTGCCGCAGGAGCACCGCCTGGTTGGTGGGCAGCCCGCGGTCGTCGGGTGCGGCCGTGTCGCCCGCGCCGTGCTCCCCGACGGTCCCCACGAGCACCGTGAGGTCGCCGAGCCCGGCGTCGACGAGCTCGGCGGCCGTCCGCTCGAGCGCCGCCTCGGCGCCGCGACGGAACGACGCCCGCAGCGCGAGGTCCTCGATCGGGTACCCGGTGAGCGTCATCTCGGGGAAGACGACGAGGTCGGCGCCCGCGTCCGCGGCCTTGCGCGCCCACGTCACGACCGCGGCGGCGTTGCCGTCGACGTCGCCGACGCAGGTGTCGATCTGGGCCAGGGCGATACGCGGCCTCGTCATGGCGTCGAGCCTAGTCACCGCCACGGGGACCGCCCGCCACGTCGGCGTGGGGATGGCGGCCGGACGGCCCTCGCATCGGGCAGGATGTACGCCATGGACAGGCAGCAGGAGTTCGTGCTCCGCACGGTCGAGGAGCGGGACATCCGCTTCATCCGCCTCTGGTTCACCGACGTGCTCGGGATCCTCAAGTCCGTCGCGGTCGCGCCGGCCGAGCTCGAGAACGCGTTCTCCGAGGGGATCGGCTTCGACGGCAGCGCGATCGAGGGCCTGACACGCGTCTACGAGGCGGACATGATCGCCCGTCCCGACCCGTCGACGTTCCAGGTGCTGCCCTGGCGCGGTGAGCGGCACGGCACCGCCCGCATGTTCTGCGACCTGCTGACGCCCGACGGTGCGCCGTCGCTCGCGGACTCCCGGCACGTGCTCAAGCGCGCCCTGTCCCGCGCGAGCGACCAGGGTTTCACCTTCTACACGCACCCCGAGGTCGAGTTCTACCTGTTCGAGGCCCCCGCGGACCCGACCCAGGCGCTCGTGCCGGTCGACCAGGGCGGCTACTTCGACCACGTGCCGCGCGGCACCGCGCACGACTTCCGCCGCGCCGCGATCACGATGCTCGAGTCCATGGGCATCTCGGTCGAGTTCTCGCACCACGAGGCCGGGCCGGGCCAGAACGAGATCGACCTGCGCTACGCCGACGCCCTGACCACGGCGGACAACATCATGACGTTCCGCACGGTCGTCAAGGAGGTCGCGCTCGAGCAGGGCGTGTTCGCGTCCTTCATGCCGAAGCCGCTGTCGGACCAGCCGGGCTCGGGCATGCACACGCACCTGTCGCTGTTCGAGGGCGACCGCAACGCGTTCCACGAGCCGGGTGGGCACCTCGAGCTGTCGAAGACCGCGCGCTCGTTCATCGCGGGCCTGCTCAAGCACGCCGCCGAGATCACCGCCGTGACCAACCAGTTCGTCAACTCCTACAAGCGGCTGTGGGGAGGTGCCGAGGCGCCGAGCTACGTCTGCTGGGGGCACAACAACCGCTCCGCGCTGGTCCGTGTCCCGCTGTACAAGCCGGGCAAGGGCAACTCGAGCCGCATCGAGTACCGCGCGGTCGACTCCGCGACCAACCCGTACCTCGCGTTCGCGGTCATCCTGGCCGCCGGACTCAAGGGCATCGAGGAGGGCTACGAGCTCCCCGAGGGCGCCGAGGACGACGTGTGGGAGCTCACCGACGCGGAGCGCCGCGCGCTCGGCATCGACCCGCTGCCGCAGTCCCTCGACGCCGCCATCGCGGTGATGGAGAAGTCGGAGCTCGTCGCCGAGACGCTGGGCGAGCACGTCTTCGACTACTTCCTGCGCAACAAGCGCCAGGAGTGGGACGAGTACCGCGCGCAGGTCACGCCGTACGAGCTGCGGCGGTTCCTGCCGGTCCTGTGACGGTGCGCATGGTCGCGCCCGGGATCTGGCTCATGACCGAGCACCTCGCCGAGCGGACGACGGTGCACGCCGACGGACGGGGGCCGTCGTGACCGTCGACGGACGCAGCGGCAGCCTCGCGGGGCGGCTCACGCGGGCAGGCGTCGCCGACGTGGCGCGCGCGCAGCGGCTGCTCGAGGACGCCGCCCTGCAGGAGGTCGTGCCGGGGGCTGCCGACGTCCTGGCGGGCGAGCTGCACGAGCTCGCCGACCCCGACCAGGCGCTGCTCACGCTCGCCAAGCTCGCCGGCGCCGTCCGCGGCGACGACGAGCTCGGGGGTCTGCTGCGCGACGTCGTGCTCGACGGCGGTCCGCCCCGCGACCGGCTGCTCGGCGTCGCCGGGGCGTCCGTGGCGCTGGGCGACACGCTCGTCGCGCACCCCGAGAACCTGCGCGTGCTGGTCGACGACGAGCCCGCGCTCGGCGTGCCCGTCGGCGCCGTGCGGGCCGAGCTCCTCCACGCGGTCGGCGCCGACCCCGACGCGGCCGTCCCGGTGGCGACCGCGCCGGGCGGCACCGACGCGCTGCGGCGCGCGTACCGCACCCGGCTGCTGCGGATCGCGGCCGCCGACGTCACGGCCACCGACCCGCTGTCCCGGCT
>NZ_BHYL01000348.1 GCF_003851725.1 Cellulomonas algicola
GGGGGGGGGGGGCCCCCGCCCCCCCCCCCACCCCGGTGAGAGGTGTCGGTCAGCCGACGCGGACGAGCTGCCACTGCTGGTTGGCGCCGTTCCAGCTCGAGTACTGGACGATGTTGGCGCCGTCGGCCGTCGACGCGCCCTGCACCTCGAGGGCCTTGCCGCTGAGGCGGCTGATCAGGGTCGCGTAGCCGTTGTTGATGGTGACGCGCCACTGCTGGTTGGAGCCGTTGTTGTCGGTCCACTGGACGATCGCGCCGCCGTCGGCGGTCGACTTGCCGGAGACGTCGAGGTTCTTGCCCGACAGCCGGGACTTGACCTCGTAGTAGCCCTCGCTGTTCAGCTGGAACTGCCACTGCTGCTGGTTGCCGTCGTTCCGGCTCCACTGCGTGATCCGAGCACCGTCGTTCGTCGCCAGGTTGTAGACGTCGAGCGCCTTGCCGCTGTTGCGGTTGACGAGCACGTACCAGGCGCCGGCCTCGATCGAGGAGCTGCCGCCGGGGTTCGGGTTCGGGTTGTTGGTGCCTGCGTTGAGGGCGTTGAGCACCGACGTGTACGCCGCCTTCTTGTTGCCCGACGAGTCGAACAGCAGCGGGTTCGCACCGGTGCGCCACGAGTCGGAGTCGCGCACGCCCCAGACGGTGATGCCGGTGCAGCGCGCGACCGCGAGGCAGGCGTTGGTCACCTGGGCGTACATGGTGGCCTGGTTGCCGCCCTGCTGGATGTCGAGCTCGGTGAGCTGGACGTCGACGCCCAGGTCGGAGAAGCGCTGCAGGTTCGCCTGGAAGTCACCGGGCAGGCTCGTGCCCAGGTGCGCCTGGAAGCCGACGCAGTCGATCGGCACGCCGCGCGACTTGAAGTCACGGACCATGTTGTAGACGGCGGTCGACTTCGCGTTGATGCCGTCGGTGTTGTAGTCGTTGTAGCAGAGCTTCGCGCCCGGGTCGGCGGAGCGGGCGGCGCGGAACGCGGCCTCGATCCAGTCGTTGCCGGTGCGCTGCAGGTTCGAGTCGCGACGGCTGCCGCGCCCGTCGTCGGCGAACGCCTCGTTGACGACGTCCCAGGCGTAGATCTTGCCCCGGTAGTACGACGCGACCTGCGTGACGTGGTTGAGGAGGGCGCTGCGCAGCGCGGAGCCCGACATGTTCTGCATCCACCCGGGCTGCTGGGCGTGCCACGCGAGGGTGTGCCCGCGGACGCGCTTGCCGTTGTTCAGCGCCCAGTTCACGATGCGGTCGCCGTTGGTGTAGTTGAAGCGGCCCTGCGACGGCTCCGTCGCGTCCATCTTCATCTCGTTCTCGGCGGTGATCATGTTGAACTCGCGGTTCGCGATGTTGAGGTACGTGCTGTCGCTCATCCGCCCCGCCGCGATCGCGGTGCCGTAGTACCGGCCCTTCTCCGCCGCCGACGCGCCGAGCGTCGACGCGGCCTGCGCCGGGTTCGCCACGGCGGCGAACGTCGTGAGCACCAGGCCGGTCGTGGCCGCCAGGGCTGCGACCCGTGGTCGCCATCCGTGGCGTCGGGTCTGGTGGATCGTGTGCATCGTCACTCGCTCTCTGCCGGGACGGCGCACCGGTGCGCCGTCGGACTGGGGCACGCCTCGTCAGGGCGTGGTGAGGTCGAAGCTGCGGACCGTGACGGCTCCGCCGAGGGCTCGGGTGGCGTAGTTGAAGATCCCGAACCGGTAGCCCATGAAGAACTCCCAGGAGTTGTTCAGGGTGAACGAGGGCCCGAGCGGGACGAAGCTGGTCCCGTCGGTGCTGTACGAGAACGTCGCCGTGCGGCCGGAGCCGGGGCGGATGTCGGCCTTGGCGCGCAGCCAGATCCGGCCGCCGCTGACGTTGGCGCCGGCGCGTTCGACGCCCGTGCCGGTGGTCGCCCACGAGCTGTTCATCGTGAGGCCGTCGGTCATCACGACGCGCGTCTGGCCGTTGTTCTTGACCACGCCGATCCACGCGGACGACTGCCGCAGCATCGCGAGCCCCGACCTGTCACCGTCGGCCATCTGGGAGTAGTCGAGCTCGATCGTCGCCGTCGAGGTCGGCCCCTGGATGCGGTGCGTCAGGGTGTTGCGCGCGTTGTACAGGTCGTTCGTGACGGTGGCCGTCTGGAGCCGCAGGCCGTTGTTCACGCTGAACCGGCTGGTGTCGGGGTTGTGGTTCCACTCCCACCGGTGCCCGAGCGTCGGGCCCGTGAACGTGTCGCGGCCGATCATCGACGCGACCGTCTTGGTCGTCGAGATCCGCGGCTTGTCGTACGTCTGGCCCCACCGGCCGTTGACCGTCTGCACCGACGGCCAGCCGTCAGCGCTCCACGTCAGCGGCGCGAGCGTCGGGACGCGGCCGCCCGGGTACGCGTCGGTGAACGCCATGTACCACCAGTCGCCCGCCTGCGTCTGGACGATGCCGCCCTGGTGCGGCACTCCCCCGCCCGAGATCGGGCCTGGCAGGTCGAGCAGCACCTGACGCATCTCGTACGGCCCGAACGGCGACGACGAGCGCAGCACGTACTGGCCGTTCGCCGGCCGCGTCAGCCAGATGTAGTAGTAGCCGTTGCGCTTGTAGAAGCGGGCGCCTTCGAGGGTCCCGACGCTCGACGGCGTCTGGAACACCTGCTGCGCGCGTACCTGCGCGGTGCCGTCCGCGTTGAGCTGCGCGACGCTGATCGTGCCGTTGCCGTACGCGACGTACATCGTGTTGTCCGTGTCGACCAGCAGGCCCGCGTCGTAGTAGCAGCCGTTGATCCGCGCCTTCTTGGTCCACGTCGCGTCGACCGCGGGCGCCGTGTACACGTACGTGCGGTTGAACTCGGTGCAGCCCAGCCAGTAGTACGTGCTGTTCGCGGGGCGGTAGGCCAGCGCGGACGCCCAGATGCCCTTGACGTACTTGCGGCCGCCGTTGAGGTCGTACCCGCTGTCGTCGAAGTCGAGCCGCGGCACCGAGTGGCCCGCGTACTCCCAGTTGACCAGGTCGTACGAGCGCAGGATCGGCGCGCCCGGCGAGTAGTGCATGGTCGACGCCGAGTAGTAGTAGGCGTCGCCGACGCGGATGATGTCGCCGTCGGCGAAGTCCTGCCAGACGACGGGGTTGGTGAACGTCCCTGACGGCGTCGGGGTCGGGGTGGGGTCCGGGTCCGTGCCGCCGACGCGGACGAGCTGCCACTGCTGGTTGGCGCCGTTCCAGTCGGAGTACTGGACGACGGCGGCACCGTCGGCGTTCGACGCGCCCTGGACCTCGACGGCCTTGCCGCTGTGCCGCGCGATGAGCTGGATGTACCCGTCGACGTCCTGGACGCTGAACTGCTGGTTGGTGGAGTTCGCGTCGGACCACTGGATGACGGCTGCGCCGTCGGCGGTCGAGCGGGCGTTGATGTCGAGCACCTTGCCCGACAGCTTCGACTTGAGCCGGTAGTAGCCGCCGCCCGAGTCGACGAACTGCCACTGCTGCTGCGCGCCGTCGTTGCGCGCCCACTGCACGATCTTCGCGCCGTCGGTCGTCGCGAGGTTGTACACGTCGAGCGCCTTGCCGCTGCCGCGGTTGACCAGCACGTACGACGCGCTCGTGTCGATCGACGCCGCCTCCGCCGGGGCCGACGCGGTCGCCGCGAACGCGGCCGTGACGGCCAGCGTCAGCACGAGCGCGCCGGCCCAGGTGCGTCGTCGGTGGGTTGCTGTCGTTCGGGTCGAACCGCTTCGCTCACGAAAGTCGACGTCGTCGTCGCTCATGGCCGTCTCCAGGTGCGGGTGTGAGGGCTCACGCGTCGCCGTGTGTTAGCGCTAACACGGCAGGACGCGGACACTCTGGCACGGAGCAGGGCAGAACCGACCGGGTGCGAAACGATTCGGAAGAGGGCAGTTCTTCACCGGTGAAGGGACCGGACCGTTTCGGGACGCGCGCGACCGCGTCGCCGCGTCGGGGAGGTGGCTGTGCGGACCGCGTCGAAGCGCTGCGCCACCCTCGTGCGAGGCGACGCGGCGGACGTGCCGGCTGATCACGCAGCGGCACGTCTACCGAGGATGTCGGGTCAGCTCACGCAGAGGCAGAACGGATGACCCGCCGGGTCGAGGAACACGCGGAACGTCTCCCCCGGCTGGTGCTCCGCCTTCGTCGCACCGAGCGCCAGCACCTCCGGCTCGGCGGCGTCGAGGTCCAGGACCATCACGTCGAGGTGCATCTGCTGCGGCACGTCCTGACCGGGCCACTGCGGAGGCGTGAACGGCTCGACCCGCTGGAACGAGATGCACTGGGTGCTCCCCTCGCGGATCTCCGCCCAGCCGTCGTCGCCGGACACCTCCCATCCCAGGAGCTCCCCGTAGAACCGCGCGAGCGCCGGCGGGTCGGGGCAGTCGATGACGAGACCGGGGTATCGGGCGATGGCCATGCACCGGACGCTACGCCGCGCCACCCACACGCTCGATTGCTGCGCTGGCGGGCTGCGCCGTCCCCCTAACGCTCGGGCCTGCCGTCTGACTCGGGGGTGATGGCTTGTCCACAGATTCGAGCCGACCCCACCGCCACCTGTCCGATTTCGGTAGTTTCGCGCCCATGCTTCGACGACGAACTGCGCAGGGGGCGTTCGCCATCGCACTGCTGACCCTTGGTCCAGCCCTGGCAGCATGTGCCCTCGACGACGATCCTGCCCCGCCGACACCGACCGCGGACGGCCGCGAGACGTCCGCTTCCACATCTTCTGTCGACCCGGTCGTCCGGCCCATTCCTGACGCCGCCATGACGTCACCTGACGAGGCCGGAGCCGCAGCCGCTGCCGAGTACTTCGTGCAGCTCTACGACTACTCGTTCGCTTCGGGCAACCTCGAGCCATGGAACGGCTTGGCGAGCGAGACGTGTGACTTCTGCCGAGACATCGCGGCCGACGTGGCAGAGATCGGTCAGAGCGGGAACCGCACGCTGAACGAGCCGACGTCGATCGTCACGTCCAGGGTCTGGATGATCGAGCCGGCGAAGTGGTTCGGAGCGGACCTGATCGTCCGAGAGGCCCCTTCCACTCAGGTCGACGCGACCGGGGCGACCGTGGCGACCGACGACGGCGGTGAGTTCCGTCTGGCGCTGGCGCTGAGCTGGGCTGACGGGTGGAAAGTAGACGAGGTGGACGTCCTCGATCCTGACGAAGCCCCGAAGTGGTGAACGGACTCGTCGCCCCGGCTCTTGTCGTTCTCACCGCCCTGACGCTCGGCTCGCCGGCTCCCACACCTGCGGCACCGCCAAAGCAGGGACTGGCGGGCCACCGGGCCAATGCAGCAGGCGGCGAGGTGTTCGAGCTGTGGGGCAGCGAGGCGCGAGAAGCGGCGGCCCGAGCGCGGGCGCAGTACGTGGACGGCGCTCCGACTCGTCAACCGGAGTTCCGGCGGGCGGCCGCGTGTCGCGAGGCGGCGGGTCGGTGGGTGATGGGCAACGAAGACGGCTCGTGCCCGACCGGCATCGACGAGGCGATGACGATCGACTGCCAGGGTGAGCAGTTCCAACAGCCACTGTGGCGCAGGCTGCCTGCTGGTGCCGCGGACTGGACCCCGTGGCAGCAGATCGACGCAGGCGGGTGCGGCGAGGTGCTTCCCGTGTTCACCGTCGAGGACTTCCGGCGGCTGCCGTTGGCGCCGCCCGTGTTGATCCTGCAGCCGGATCGGGGGTGGGTGCTGGTCAACAAGGAGACGATCGTCCGGACGGAGCGCGTCGAGCAGACGTTCCAGACGAACCTCGCCGGGTACGACGTCGAGGTCGTCGCGAGCCCTGAGCGGTTCCACTACGACTTCGGCGACGGCACCGACCTCTGGACCCGGTCGGCCGGTCACCCCTACCCCGA
>NZ_BHYL01000349.1 GCF_003851725.1 Cellulomonas algicola
GGTCGCGGCGGGCCGTCGGGCGGTCCTCCGGGGCGGCTCGGCTCAGGCGAGCAGCGTCGGCTTCAGGTCGACGATCCGGCCCAGGAGGCCGTTCACGAACGCCGGCGAGTCGTCGGTCGACAGCGACCGGGCCAGCTCCACGGCCTCGTCCACGGCGACCGCGTCGGGCACGTCGTCGTTGAAGAGCACCTCCCACGTGCCGAGCCGCAGCAGCGCACGGTCGACCGCAGGCATCCGCTCGATCGTCCACCCGTGCGCGTGGGTCGCGAGCAGCTCGTCGATCCGCTCGCGGTGGGCGACGACCCCTTCGACGAGCTCGACCGAGTACTGCGGCAGCGCCGCCTCGGTGCCCGGCTCGGCGATGCGCTGCGCGAGCAGCGTCACCGGGTCGAGCCCGCGCTGGTCGGCCTCGAAGAGGACGTCGAGGGCCCGCTTGCGAGCCTTGGTGCGTGCTCCCACGTCAGTCGTTCACGCGGCCCAGGTAGCTGCCGTCGCGGGTGTCGACCTTGACCTTGGTGTTCGCCTCGAGGAACAGCGGCACCTGGATCTCGTAGCCCGTCTCGAGCGTCGCGGGCTTGGTGCCCGCCGACGAACGGTCGCCCTGCAGGCCCGGCTCGGTGTACGTGACCTCGAGGACGACCGACGGCGGGAGCTCGACGTACAGCGGCACGCCCTCGTTCGTCGCGATCAGCGCGCTCTGGTTCTCGAGCAGGAAGTTCGCGGCGTCGCCGACCGTGGCCGCCGAGACGTGCATCTGGTCGTACGTGTCCGTGTCCATGAACACGAACTCGTCGCCGTCCTTGTACAGGTACTGGTAGTCGCGCTTGTCGACGTTCGCCGTCTCGACCTTCAGGCCGGCGTTGAACGTCTTGTCGACGACCTTGCCCGAGAGGACGTTCTTCAGCTTGGTGCGGACGAACGCGCCGCCCTTGCCGGGCTTGACGTGCTGGAACTCGACGACGGTCCACAGCTGCCCGTCGATCCGCAGCACGGTGCCGTTCTTGAGGTCGTTCGTGGTCGCCACAGTCGTCGCTTCCTGTCGTGGGTTCGGGAGGATGCGCGGCGCCGCCGGGACGCGCCCACCGGCCGGCGCGGATGCACCTGGGCTGTCGCGTGGCCCGGGCAGGCCGCAGACCGCCGACCATCCTACCGTGCGCGCACGTCCCGGCCCGTCGCGGCCGCCGGTCGCCCGTCGGGACGCGTCAGAGGGTGAGCGTCCAGGCCGCCACGAACCCGACCGCCGCGGACCACAGGAGCGAGGCGAGCGTGCCGATGACGAACCGCTCCGACGCCCCGGGGTTCTCGCGCAGCTCCGGGTAGCGGCCGAGGCCCTTCACCGCGACGACGACGGCGATGCCCCCGGCCTCCCCGACCAGGAAGCACCCCGTCACCGCGAGGCGCTCGAGGATGCCGACCCACGTGCCGCCGCGCAGCACCGCCTGCGCACCCTCGCCGCGCGGCCCGTCGGACACCGCGAGCGGCGACGGGTGCAGCCCGGCCACCGCCTGGGCCTCCGCCGCCTGCGGCGCGACCGGCTCCGCACCGGCGGTCCCCGCGCCGGACGGCGTGCCCGTGGCCCCCTCCGCCG
>NZ_BHYL01000350.1 GCF_003851725.1 Cellulomonas algicola
CCACTGACCTGCACGGCGCCCACGGCGACGGCGCCGGCGGCGCCCACCCCGACCGCGCCGCGCGTGGCGGTGCGCGCGACGCGCCGTCGCCGCGCGCGGGACCGGACGCGCGTCATGTCGAAGGCCGTCGGGACTCCCGCGGGCTCGCCGTCGATCGTCGCGTGCAGTGTGCGGGACAGGTCGGTGCTCATCGTGCCTCCCGGGTGTTCACGAGCTCGATGTCGGTGGTGCGGTCCGCGTCGAGCGGGCCGAGGACCCCTTCGAGGGCGTCCATCGCGTCGGACAGGTAGCGCTTGACGGTGCCGTCGGCGAGCCCGAGCGTGCGGGCGATCTCCGCGACGGTCAGGTCGTCGTAGAACCGCAGGACGACGCACGCCCGCAGTCGTGGGGACAGGGTCGCGAGCGCGGCCTCGACGCTGGCCCGCTCGACGGCGGACGCCTCGGGCGACTCGACCTGCTCGTCGCGCGCGACGAGGTGCCGGACGCTCCGCCACCGCGTCGTGCGGCGGTGCCCGTCCAGGAACTCGGTCAGGATCGCGCGGCGCACGTACGCCTCGGCAGCCACGGTGTCGCGCAGCGGGCGCGTCCGGCCGAAGCAGCGGACGAGCGCCTCCTGGACGACGTCCTCCGCCTGCCGCCGGTCGCCCGTGAGGTACGTCGCGTACCGCACGAGCGCGTGCCCGCGCACCTGCACGAGGTCGTCGAGCACCTGTTCCCACGCCGCCATGCGTGCCTCCTGTCCGGTCGTCGCGCTCAGGACGCTCGGGGCGCCGAGAACGTTGGGTCGGCCGCCGTCAGGCGCGCGTCAGCGGGGGCGCACCTCGTAGAAGAGCGACGTCTCGTCGCCCTCGTCGCCCGGGTGGATCTCGACGAACCAGCCGGGGACGTCGACGGTGACGCCGAGCGGGTCGCGCCCCTCCTCCTTCGCACCGTCGAGCGCCGTCAGGAGGTCGGCCGCCACGAACAGTCGGTCGTCGCCCGCGACGTCCAGCTCGACCGTCCAGCCGGCCGCGGCGTCACCGGCGACCGCGAGGACGGTGCCCGGGGGCATCGGCACGGCGTCCACGGGGAAGTCGCCGGGCAGGCCGGATGCCGCGCTCGCGTGCGGGGGGATCGTCAGGGTCCACGGCCCAGAGGCGGACGTGAGCGGCCCGCCACCGCGCGCGACGACGACCTCGTACGTCCCTGCCGGCAACGGGTCGCCGCCGACGCCGTCGACCGTGCACGTGACGAGGCCGAGCCGCACCTGCTCGGACAGCAGGCCGCTCGTCGCCCGGTTCCACACGGCGACGGCGTCGGACGTGCCCTCCTCGGGCAGGACGGCCGTCGCGACGACGCGCTCGCCGTGGGTGACGAGCACCCGCACCTGCGCCACGGCCGGGGTCGCCGGCGGTACCTCACCGTCGGCGACCCTCGCGTCGATCGACGCCTGGAGGGCGGCGACGGTCTCGGCGCGCTCGTCGAGCTCGTCCTGGCTGACGTCCTTGCCCGCCGCGCGCGCCGCGAGGCGGTCCGTGTAGCCCTGCTCGACGAGCGCGAGCGTGTCCTGCAGGGACGACAGCTCCGTCGCGGGCTCGCCCGCACCGTCCTGGGGCCGCGAGCTCACGGCCTGCACCCAGACCTCGCGCCCGACGTAGGTGCCGAGGTCGCCGGGTCCGGGCACCGCGCCCGGCCCGCTCGCTGTCGCGGGGAACCCGGGTGCCGACCACGACGACCGCGCCAGGCCCAGGGTCGGGTCCGGGGTGCGCCCCAGGCCCGCGACGCTCGACCCGCACTCGCCGGGAGCCGCGTCGGGGTCGGACGGCAGCACGGTGCGGCCGTCACGCGCCCCCGCGAGGTGGACGGCCCCGAGCGCCACGGCACCCGCGGCTCCGACGCCGACCGCTCCCCGCGCACCGAGGTGCACCGCGCGGCGGCGTCGCGCCTGCGCCCGCACCCGTGGGACGTCGACCGGGGCCGGGCCGTCGGGCCGCCCTCGGTCGACCACGTCGTGCAGCACTGCCGCCAGGTCGATGCTCATCGTGCCTCCTCCACCGTGACGCTCTCGTGCCGGTCGGTACCGGTCGACACCGGCCCCAGCACGTCCTCGAGCTGCCCGACCGCGTCGGACAGGTAACGCTTGACCGTGCCCTCGGCGAGACCGAGGCGCCGTGCGACCTCCGGGACCGTCAGGTCGTCGTAGAACCGCAGGACGACGCACGCGCGCAGCCGCGGGCGCAGCATGCCGAGCGCCGCCTCGACGCTCACCCGCTCGACCACGGCGGGCTCCGGGCCGTCCACGGTCTCGCGCCGGATGACGAGGTGCCGCACGGCCGCCCACCGGGTGCGTCGCCGCTGCCCGTCGAGGAAGGCCGTGAGGATCGCCCGCCGGACGTACGCCTCGGCCGCGACGGCGTCGCGGAGCGGACGAGCCTGGCCGAAGCACCGCACGAGGGCGTCGTGCAGCAGGTCCTCCGCGGTGTCCCGGTCACCCGTGAGGAGCGCCGCGTACCGGGCCAGCGCGTGCCCGCGGACCTGCACGAGGTCGTCGAGCACCTGGTCCCACGCCGCCATCGGCCCTCCTGTCCCGAGTCGTCATGGTCCAGGACGCGGAGGGATGGCGGATCGTTGGTCACCCGCTCGGACGCCGGGCACGGACGCCCGGGAGGTCAGGTCCCGGTGGGTCGGTCGCTCAGCCCACGGGTCGCACGTCGTAGGAGATCCGCTCGCCGCGGTCCCACGGCTGCACGTCGACGGTCCAGTCGCCGCTCGCGGTGACGTACCCGGACAGACTCCGCTCGGTGTCGGCGTGCGCGCCGTGCTCGGCCAGGAGCCGCCAGGCGCGCCCGTGCGCGTCGACGCCGGGCACCCGGACCTCGAGGTGCCAGCCGCCGCCGACGTGCGGCGCGGCCGCGACGAGCTCGCCCGGCAGCACCGGCACGTCGTCGACGGGGAAGTCGTCGGGCAGGCCGGTCACGGCAGGGCCGGGGTCGAGGAGGTCGACGGTCCAGCCGGACGCGACGTCCGCGACAGGCGCGTTCGCCGTGACCGGGCCGTCGCCGACGTACACGTCGTACGTCCCGGCGGGCAGGTCGCTCCCGGCGCACGCGTGGAGGTCGAGCCAGGCGTAGGCGGTGAGCATCGTGGTGCCCGGGACGACGACGGGCTCGGGCGTGTCGACCGTCGCGGCCTGCTGCCACGTCGACGCGGCGTCGTCACCGCGTGCGACGTTCTGCGCCCAGCCGACGACCTCGCCGTCGCGCGCGAGCATGACCCGCATCCCCGCGCCGTCACCCGGCGCGTGGTGGTCGTCCGCGACGTGCGCGGCGACGAGCTCGAGCGTCCGGCCGGCCCACTCCCCGAGCGGACCGCCCGCCCCGACTTCGCGGCCCTCGTCGACGTCGCCGAGCGACCGCAGCTGCGGCGACATCTCGCGCCCCGAGGGCTGGGCGACGACGCGCAGGTCGTCGTCGCGGTGCGTGCGCGCCCACGCGGCCACGTCCGTGCCGCACGTCGTGCCCGGACGCAGCTCGCCGTCCCCCGAGCCGGCGGCGAGGTGCACGCCGCCGGCCGTGACGGCGCCCGCCGCGACGAGCCCGACGGCGCCCTGCGCGCCGGAGCGGACGGCGCGACGGCGTCGGATGCGGCGCAGCAGGTCGGCGGACGTGAGCGGGGAGTCCTGCGTGCCGCCGTCGATCGCGGCGTGCAGGTCCGTGCGCAGGTGCGTGCTCATCGGGAGCTCCTCTCGGGGATGGCGTCGATCAGGGAGACGTCGTCGCGGGCGTCCTGCAGCGGGCCGAGCAGGCGCTCGAGCCGCTCGGTCGCCTCGGACAGGTACCGCTTGACCGTCCCGTCGGCGATGCCGAGGGTGCGGGCGATCTCGGGGACGGTGAGGTCGTCGTAGAACCGCAGGACGACGACGGCGCGCTGCCGCGGCGGGAGGGTCGCGACGGCGGACTGCACGTCGAGGCGCGCGCTGCTCGTCGGCTCGGGTCCGGGTGACTCGTCGGCCCGGGCCAGCAGGTGCTGGACGGCGCCCCAGCGGCGGCGTCGGCGGTGCTCCTCGACGAACAGCGTGAGGATGGTCCGCCGCACGTAGGACTCGGCGGCGTGCGCCTCGCGCAGCGCATACCGGCGGGTGAAGCAGCGCACGACGGCGTCCTGCACGAGGTCCTCGCCGCTGCGGCTGTCGCCCGTGAGCATCGTGGCGTAGCGGACGAGCGCGGCGCCGCGGGTGCGGAGCAGCTCGTCGAGCACCTGTTCCCAGGCGGGCATCGGACCTCCCTGTCGTGGCCGTCATGGTGCACGACGGTCGGCGGGGCCCGGATCGTTGTGGCGCCGCTCCACCCCGGTGCTACGTGCCGGGGACGGCGCGCGCGTAGCGCTCGGCCAGGACCCGGACGTGCGCGACGAGCGCGGGCGGCTCCTCGACGTGGAAGTCGAGGCCGAGCATGCCGATCCACACGGCGACGACCTCGACGCTGTCCCCGCCGGTGACGAGGACGCTGCGCCCGTCGTCGGTGGCCTCGACGGTGCCGACGGTCGGGTTGATGCGGGCCAGCACCTCGTCGGGCGGGGCGTCGACGGTGACGCACGCGTGGACGGTCCAGCCGGTCCGCGCGACCTCGCGGACGGTGAACTCGGTCATGTCGCCGGGGAACGGCATGGGCGTGAAGCGTCGGCCGCCGGGCGTGCGCAGGCGGAGCCAGTCGACGCGGTACGGCGCCCAGGTCCCGGTCGACGGCGCGCGGGCGACGAGGAACCAGCGGCGCTGCCACGCGACGAGGCGGTACGGCTCGATCTCGACGGGCTCGTCGCGGTAGTAGGCGCGCAGGCCCTGGTGGTCGCGGACGGCGTCGGCGAGCGCCGCGAGGACGACCGTGTCGACGGCCGGGTCCTCGACGTTCGAGTCGGTGTTCTCGGGTCCGCTCGCGCTGGCGTCGCGGATCGACGCGAGCCGCCGGCGGAGCCGGTCGGGCATGACCTGCTCGAGCTTGGCGAGCGCGGACCGGGCGGGGTCCTCGAACCCCGCGGTCGCGGTGGTGCGGCGCAGGCCGACGGCGACGGCGACGGCCTCGGCGTCGTCGAGCAGGAGGGGTGGCACGCGCGCACCGGCGCCGAGCCGGTAGCGGCCGCCGGGTCCGCGGACGGCGTCGACGGGGTAGCCCAGGTCGCGCAGCCGCGCGACGTCGTTGCGCACCGTGCGGTCGGTGACGTCGAGCCGCTCGGCGAGCTCGGCGCCGGACCAGTCGGGGCGGGACTGCAGGAGGCCCAGCAGCGTGAGCAGGCGGGCGGACGTCGTGGCCATGGGCGCTCCCGGACCTGGTGCGAACCCGCCCCGGACCGCCGCAGGTCCGGCGGGAGAAGCGGAAAGAACCGTTCCGCAACGGCTCCTAGCGTGAGGGTACCGAGCAGGACGAAGACCCCGCTCACGGACCCGCGGAGACCACCATGACCGCCACCCCGCTCTCGATCCGCCCGTTCGCCGTCCACGTCCCGGACGCCGACCTCGACGACCTGCACGAGCGGCTCGCGCGCACCCGCTTCGCCCCCGCCGCGCCCGACGACTCCTGGGAGTACGGCACCCCGCAGTCGTACCTGCGGGACATGGTCGCGCGCTGGACGACGTTCGACTGGCGGGCGGTCGAGGACCGGCTGAACGCGTACCCCGGCTTCGTCACGGAGATCGACGACCAGCCGCTGCACTTCCTGCACGTCCGCTCGGCGCACGCCGACGCGACGCCTTTGCTGCTCGCGCACACCTACCCGGGATCGGTGCTCGACTTCCTCGGCATGATCGACGCGCTCGTCGACCCGACCGCGCACGGCGGCCGGCCGCAGGACGCGTTCCACGTGGTCGTCCCGTCGATGCCGGGCTTCGGCTTCTCGACGCCGCTCGTCGGGGCGGGCTGGACGATGGCGCGCGTGGCGCGCATTTACGACACCCTCATGCGCGGGCTCGGCTACGACGCCTACGGCGTGCACGGCAGCGACGGCGGCGCGATGGTCGGTCGTGAGCTCGCGATCCTCGACCCCGACGGCTTCCGCGGCGCGCACGTGCTGCAGCTGTTCTCGTTCCCGACGGGCGCACCGGGGGAGATGGACGGCTTCGGCCCGCAGGAGTACGCCGCGCTCGCGCACATGCAGTGGTTCCAGTCGGTCGGCGCGTACAACACGATGAACGCGTCCCGGCCGCAGACCGTCGCCGCCGGCCTCGCGGACTCGCCCGTCGCGACGCTCGCGTACCACGAGCTCTTCGAGAGCTTTGGCAACGGCACCTCGCTCGTGACCGCCGACCAGGTGCTCGCACAGGCCAGCCTCTACTGGCTCACCAACACCTACGCGACAGCCGCGCGGTACCACTACGCCGAGCAGCGGTCGGGTGCGGAGCCCGTCGTCAGCACCGGACGGATCGGTGTCGCCGTCTTCAAGGACGACTTCCAGACGATCCGCAGCCTCGCCGAGCGCGACAACGCCCGCATCGAGCACTGGACCGAGCACCCGCGCGGCGGGCACTACGCGGCGCTCGAGGTCCCGCAGGACGTCGTCGACGACCTGCGCGTGTTCTTCGCCTGACGCACTCGTCGTCACCCGGTCGGGGGCGGTGACCCGCGTCGTCGGGCCGCCGCCCCCGCGCCCGTCGCCGACGCTCAGCGGCCGCCGACGCCGCGCGTCGTCAGGCCCTCCAGCGCGGCGGCCGCGCGCGCCTGCTTCACGCGGTACATCGCCGCGTCCGCGTCCCGCATGACGTCGTCCGCGGTGCCCGGGACCCGCTCGCTCGTCGCGATGCCGACGCTCACCCCGACCTGCACGGTCGTCCCGCCGACGTCGAGAGGCTCGAGCAGCGCGCGGCTCAGGCGTTCGGCCACGGCCGTCGCGTCGGCCGTCGACGACATGCCGTCGAGCAGCACGACGAACTCGTCACCCCCGAGGCGCGCCGCGAGGTCGTTGGCCCGCACGGCACGGCTGATCCGCCCGGCGACGGCGACCAGCACCTCGTCCCCGACTGCGTGGCCGAGCGAGTCGTTGACCTCCTTGAACCCGTCGAGGTCCAGGAACAGCACGCCGAAGTGGTAGTGCATGTGGTGCTGGGCGCGGGTCACGGAGCGCTGGAGCTGCTCGGTGAAGAGCGCGCGGTTGGGCAGCCCGGTCAGCGGGTCGTGCAGCGCGGCCCGGCGCAGCTGTTCCTCCTGGTGCCGCAGCTCGAGCGCGACCGTCAGCAGGGCCGTGCACTGGTAGGGGCTCTCACGTCCGTTCTCGACGCCGGTCTGCAACGGGCCGACGAACGTGAGCAGCCCCCAGTCGCTGTCGTTGACCTTCGCCGGCACGACGAGCACGACGTCCTCGGGGTCGCGCGCGAGCGCGATCACGTCGCGCGGCGGGAACGACCGGACGCCGGTCCGGCGGGCGACCGGGTGCGTCGCGACCGGACCCGCCGCGTCGCCGTCGGGCGAGCGCTCGTACGTCCCGGTCACCCGGAGCGTCCGCGCGTCCGGGTCGGGCACCGACCGCTCGCCGGTCGTCCACAGCCCGAGGCAGCCCGCGCGGGCGAAGGTGTGCCGCATCCAGCGCAACGCGGCCGGGTCCTCGTCGGGCGTGTGCAGCAGGTCCATCGTGAGCTCGTAGTGCATCGCCAGGGTCCGGCCGAGCGCGCGCGCCCCGGCGAACGTGCGCTCGCGGGCGTCGTCCGCCCGGTCGGCTCGGTCGGCGTCCGCCGTGCCGGGCGCCGGGCGCTCGACCGGGCACCCGCACGACTCCCGCGGCACGAACGTCGTCGGCACCCGGACGGTCCGCGGTCCCTCGGCGGCGGCCCGGCGGTCGCGGAGCAGCTCGACCGCCGTCGCGCCGATCGCCTCCATCGGCTGCGCGACCGACGCGAGCCCCGGCGACTCGAACCGCGCCCGGTCGATGTCGTCGAACCCCACGACGGCCTGGTCGCCGGGTACGTCGTGCCCCGCCTCGCGAAGTACCCGCATCAGGCCGATCGCGTTGAGGTCGGTTCCGCACACGACGGCGGTCGACGGCAGCCCCGCCGCGAGCATCGCGCGCGCCGCCACCGCACCGCCGCCCTCGAGGTTGTCGGGCGCGTCGTAGACCAGGTCGTCGGCGGGCGCGATGCCGGCCGCGTGCAGGCCGTCGCGGTACCCGTCGTAGCGCTCCGCGACGTCCGGTGCGCCCCGGAACCCGGCGAAGGCGATCCTCGCGTGCCCGTGCGCCGCGAGGTGCGCGACCGCCGCCGCGACGCCCGCCGCGTTGTCGGCGCGCACCGACGTGATCCCGGGCAGCGAGTGCCCCACGAGGACGACGTCCGCACCGCTCGCGTGCAGGTCCTGGACGTAGTCGTCCGCGACCGCGCCGACCGGCACGACGAACCCCTCGACGTGGTCGTGCGCGACGGGCGGCAGGTGCTCGGGCACCGTGTGCGCGTCGATCCGGAACGACGCCGCGTCGAGCGTCTGGACGACGAGGAGGCGGCTCGCGGTGCGCCGCGCGCCCCGCTGCGTGCCGTTGAGCACCCGCCCGTAGAACGGTCCGCCGATGAACGGCGACAGGACGCACACGAGCGGGTCGCCGGAGGGTCGGCGCCTCCCGCCGTCCAGGAGTCCGTCCGCCATCGGTGCCGCCGCTCGTCGTCGCCTCGTCGCGCTGTCGCCCGTGCGTATCGGTCGCCCGGGGCACGTGCTGAGCCGCGGGTCGCGGGACCACCCGCCCGGCGCATCGGGACGCGCCGTGGGCACGGGCCAGGCCGGGTGCGACGGGTCCCTCCACCTGCGCACCCGGCCCGTGACCGGGGACCGCCGCCGTCAGCGTGGCGCGACGTCGTACCGGAGCAGCATGCCGCCGTCGTCGGACGCCTCGACGCCGAACCACACGAGCCAACGTCCGTCCGGGGAGACGAAGGCACCCGACGGGAAGCGGTCGTCGTCGAGCGTCTCGGGGTCGAGGTACGTGGGCGCGTCCGCGCCGCTCTCGAGGCTCCGCTGCGCGTCACCGGCGGGGTCGACACCGACGGCCCGCAGCGTGAACGACCAGCCGCCGTCGGGCCGCTCGGTCGCGTCCAGCAGGGTTGCCTCCGGGAGCGGGAGCCCGGCCGGGAAGCCCGCGGGGAGGGCGACGCCCTTCGGAGGCGTGCTGACCTCCGTCGTCCACGGCCCGGCGAAGCCCGTGCCGGGCGCCTGGGCGACGTAGACGTCGTACCTGCCGGCGGGCACGGCGTCCTCGTCGTCGCACGGCTGCGGGGACACGAACACCGTCCCCGTCTCCCAGACGCCCGACGTCGCCGGGTCGGGCACGCTCTGCAGACGCCACCGCTCGTCGCCCGGCAGGCCGTCCTCGCCCCACGCGACGACGCGACCGTCCCGCGCGAGCAGCACCTGCGTGCCCTCCCGCGGGGCGTCCCCGTCGTCGTTGCGGCGCACCAGCGCGAACTGGAGCCAGTGCGGGTCGGAGACGCCCAGGTCCGTCTCGAGGACGACGTCCGGTGCGCGCAGGTGCTGCTGGAGCGTGCGGTGGACGTCGACACCCTGCCCGAGCGCGAGCCACGTGGGGTCGGGGTCCGGCGGCAACGACTCCACGGCGACCCCGCACAGGTCCGCGGGGGACTCGCCGGCCGCGGTCGTCGCACCCTCGCGCTCGGCGAGCTGCACCCCGCCGATCGCGACCGCGCCCGCCGCGCCGACGCCCGCCGCCGCCCGTCCGCCCGCGCGCGCGGCCCGGC
>NZ_BHYL01000351.1 GCF_003851725.1 Cellulomonas algicola
TCCGACGGTCAGCCGGCGGTGCGCGGCACGACTACCGGCGCGGGGCCGGTCGGGACGACGGGCGTCGTCCGCTCGGGCGCCTGCGCGCCCGCGGCCGCCCGGACGCGCGCCACGCGGTCGGCGACCTGGGCGGCGGACAGCGTGCCGGTGCCCTGCGGGACGTCGACGAGCGCGTGCAGCCGGTGCCCACCCGTGCGGTCGACGGTGATCGGCGTCCACTCGACGCCCGTGACCTCGACGGGCCCCGCGGCGACGCCGCGCGCGGGGAACGCGCCGGTCGCCCGGAGGTGCGCGGTGAGCAGCAGCCCGGAGCTCGTCCCGGGCGCGCAGCACGCCTCGTCCTGGTTCGACAGGTAGTTGCCGAGGCCGTACGCGACCCACATGCCCGCACCCCGGGGACCGCCCGCCAGGCGCTCGACGGGCTGCGGCACGTGCGCGTGGTGACCGATGACGAGGTCGACGACGCCCGAGTCGGCGAGCTGCTGGTCGATCGCGACCTGCTCCGCGGTCGGCTCCGTGCGGTACTCGACGCAGCAGTGCACGCTCGCGACGACGACGTCCGCACCCGCCGCCCGGGCAGCCGTCGCGGCCGCGACCAGGGCGGGCACGTCGATGCGGTCGACCGACCATGGCTTGTCCGCGTCGACGGGCATGCCGTTCGTGCTGTAGGTGGCTGCGAGGTGCGCGACCGTGACGACGCGACCGTCGCGCTCGAGCCGGTAGAGCTGCGGCTGCGCCTGCTCGGCCTCGGAGCGGGCGGTGCCGACGTGCCCGAGGCCGGCCGCGTCGAGCGCGTCGAGCGTCGCGGTCACGCCGGCGAAGCCCCGGTCGACCGAGTGGTTCGACGCCGTCGAGCAGCCGTCCCAGCCCTGTGCGCGCAGCCCCTGCGCGATCGCGGCGGGCGAGCCGAACATCGGGTAGCCGCTCGGCCGCGTGCCCGCGGGCGCGACGGGGACCTCGAGGTGGCACAGCGCGAGGTCGGCGGGCTGCACCCACCGGTCCAGGCCGGCGAGCAGCGGGGACAGGTCGTACCCGTCGGTGGTCCGCGCCGACGCGAGCACGGGCAGGTGGGGGAGGACGTCGCCGGCGGCGACGAGCGTGAGGTCGAGGTCGGGGTCGGCGGTCGGTGCCGGCGTCGGGACGGTCGACGCGGTCGGCGGGGCGTCGACACCGTCCGGTCCGGCGGCGGGTGTCGCGGTCTCGCCTGGCGGCAGGTCGAGCCGCGCGCCGGCCACGATCCCGCCGTCCGACGGTGCGGGGGTCAGCGCCGCCGCGGCACCCACGCCGACGAGGACGCACGCGAGCGCGACCAGCGCGCCCACCAGGGGCGACCGGCGTCGCCGGGCGCGGGCGTGGCGGGTCACACGCGGACAGTAGTGGCGGCGTCAGGGCCGGATGACACGCGTCACCCGAACGGCCGTGCGCGGCGCTGCCCGCTCGCCCAACTAGGCTGAGCGGGTGGTCGACGCCGTCCCCTCCGCCTGGAACCTGGCGAACGTGCTCACGGTGGCCCGCATCGTGCTCGTCCCGTTCTTCGCGTGGGCGCTCCTCGCCGACGGCGGCCACACCGTCACGGGTCGCCTGGTCGCGACCGGCATCTTCGTCGTCGCCGCGCTGACCGACCGGCTCGACGGCTGGCTGGCCCGGCGCTCGGGCACCATCACCGACCTCGGCAAGCTGCTCGACCCGATCGCGGACAAGCTGCTCGTCGGCACTGCGCTGGTCCTGCTGTCGTGGCTCGGTGACCTGCCGTGGTGGGTCACCGTCGTGATCCTCGTCCGCGAGCTCGGCATCACCGCGATGCGGTTCTTCCTGCTGCGGTACGTCGTCCTGCCCGCGTCGCGCGGCGGCAAGCTCAAGACCGTGCTCCAGTCGGTCGCGATCGGCCTCTACCTCCTGCCGCTCGACCAGCTCCCGGCCGCCGTCGAGGTGGTCGCCGCCGTCGCGATGGGCGCCGCCGTGCTGGTGACGGTCGTGACCGGCCTCGACTACGTGCGGACCGCCGTGCGCATCCGCCGGGCCGCCGCGGTGCCGCCCGCGGCGGGCGTCTAGGCGCGGCACCGTGGCAGAGGGCCGCGAGTCCGCGCCGGACACGCCTGACGAGGCGCCGGGCGAGTCGCACGGCGCCGTGGGGCGGGCGGCCGCGCTGCTCGACGTCCTCGGCCGACGCGGCTGGACGCTCGCCGTCGCCGAGTCTCTGACGGGCGGCCTCGTCTGCGCGACGCTCGTCGAGGTCGCCGGTGCCTCGGCGGTGCTGCGCGGCGGCGTCGTCGCGTACGCGACCGACCTCAAGGGCACGCTGCTCGACGTCGACCGCGCACTGCTCGCGGCGCGGGGCGCGGTCGACCCGGACGTCGCGACCGCCATGGCCGCCGGGGTCCGTGCCCGTCTCGTCGCCGACGTCGGCCTCGCCACCACCGGTGTCGCCGGCCCGACCGCGCAGGACGGTCACCCGCCCGGCACGGTGCACGTCGCGATCGTCACGCCGTCGGGTGCCGCCGTGGGCTCCCTGCACCTCGCCGGCGACCGGCCCGCGGTGCGGGCCGCAGCGGTGCGCGCAGTGCTCGACCTCGCGGTCGACGAGCTCGCCGGACGCGTGCCCGGCTCGGGAACACCCGGCGCCCCAGGACCGTTGCACACCACGTGATGAGCACTCGACCCCCGGCCCGACGCACGCCCGCGCGCGCGGGAGGTGCGCGGTACGGTGGGAGTCTCCCGGCGCAGACGAAGCCGGGTGCAGTGGTGACGGGTCCCTCGCGGGTCCCGGCGCCGAGCGATGGGCCGGCACGCGACGCGAGAGGGGGAGCCCGGATGGTTGTGCTACGTCGAGAGATCGGCGACGTCCTGCGGGACGCTCGTCAGCGCCAGGGGCGCACCCTGCGTGAGGTGTCGTCCGCGGCCCGTGTCTCGCTGGGCTACCTCAGCGAGGTCGAGCGAGGGCAGAAGGAGGCGTCGTCGGAGCTGCTGAACAGCATCTGCGAGGCGCTGGACGTCCCGATGTCGCTCGTGCTGCGCGAGGTCAGCGACCGTGTCGCGGTGGCCGAGGGTCTGCTGATCCCCGACACCGTCCCGGCCGACCTCGCCGCGTCCGTCGGCGGCAGCGCCGACAACGGCTGGCAGCGCGGTCGCGCGGAGCTCGCCCCGATCGGGTAGGCCCCGACGTCCCGGTGCTGCCGGGCTCACGGTCCGTGGACCTCAGGTCCGCGGACCGTGCCATGTCGTTGCACCGCTGGCCCCCGCGTGAACGGCGCCTCGCTGCGCCGAGCGGGTGACGCTCGCGTCCGGAGTGTGGTCACACCCGGGTGAAAACCGCCGCTACGACGACGTCGGCGGTGCCTGGCAGCGCGGGCACCAGAAGACCGGCCGTTCCATCGGCGGCTTGCGGGCCGTGCCACGAGCGATCGGTGTCCCGCACCGCACGCACGGCCGCTGCCGTCGACCGTGCACGCGCTCGTCCGGACGCCCCGTCGCCACCGACCGCTGCATGAGCCGACGAGCGACCCCGAGGATGCGTGCGGGGTCCGTGACCTCGTCCGCGGGCGTCCACGGCCAGACGCGCTCCGCGAAGAGCGACTCCGCCATGAAGATCGTGCCGATCCCCGCGACGGCCGTCTGGTCGAGCAGCACCTCCGCCACGGGCGTCGCGCCGCGGTCGGCCCAGCGGCGCAGCACCTCGTCGACGTCGAAGTCGTCGTCGAGGACGTCCGGGCCGAGGTGCCCCACGAGGGTGTGCTCGTCCCGCGTGGCGACGACGTCGAGCATGCCGAGCAGGCGTCCGAGCGCGGTCCACCGCTCGGTGGCGAGCACCGCGCGGATCTGGGGTGCGCGCGCCTGCGCCTGCGGTGAGCCGGTCGCTGCGACGCGCCACGTCCCGTCCATGCGCAGGTGCGTGTGCAGCGTGCGCCCGTCGTCGAAGCGCGTGAGCAGGTGCTTGCCGTACGCCGTGGTGCCCAGCACCGTCCGCCCGACGAGGTGGACGCCCGCGGCGGTCGGCCACCGGAGCTCGGCACGGACGAGCGGTTCCCCGACGAGCGCGGCGTTCAGACGGGCTGCCGTGCGACGCAGGACGTCACCCTCGGGCATCGGCGGTCCTCACGACTGCCCTCGCAGACGCAGCCCTCGCGGTGTCGGGGCGAACCCGGCCGCGACGAGCGCCTGACCCACGGGCCCGTGCAGCGCGCCGTCCGCGAGGACCTCGGCACCGTCGAGACGCGTCACGGTGAGGCGTCCGGAGTGGCGCGTGCGCACGGCCTCGGCGAGCCCGTGGGCCGCGGCCTCGAGGACGGCGACGTCGGACGTGAACGACAGCGCGGTGCGGCCGCCCCGTTCGAGGTAGAGGACGAGTGCGCCGTCGACCAGGACGACGAGCGCACCGGCCTTGCGGCCCGGCCGGTGGCGTCCGGGCGTGGGCGCCGGGCGTGCCGCGTCCGCCGACCCGGGGGTGTCGCGCTCGACGTCGCCGCTCGGCCACGCGAGCGCGGCTCCGTACGGGTTCGCGGGGTCGGTCGCGGCCAGCACCACGACGACGGGCCCCTCGCCCTCGGTGCGGCCCGCCGCGCCGTGCGGGTCGTCGGCGGCGTCCGCGGCACGTTCGGCGGCCCGGTCGACGACCTGCGCGTCGACGCGCAGGCGGTCCACCGCGCCGGGCAGCGCGAACTGCGACCCGCCGAGCCGTTCGACGAAGTAGCCGCGCCGGACCTGGCCGCCGTTCTCGAGCGCCGTGAGGACGCGGTAGACGTCGGCGAACCGCCCGCCGAGGCCCTCGGACGGCGCGACGGCGCGCGTGAGGACGCCGTGCCGGTCGAGCAGCTGCGCCGCGGCCGCGTGCGCACGCAGGGTCGGGTCGCCCTCGCGGCCCGGCAGCAGCGACCACCGACCGC
>NZ_BHYL01000352.1 GCF_003851725.1 Cellulomonas algicola
GCCGCGGCGCGACCGTGCGACCGGGCTGCGCCCCGGGCGCGGGCTTCCCGCCCGCGGGCGTGCCGCCTGCGGGCCGGGGGGCGGCGGGCTTGCCCGACTTGCCCGTGGGCTTGCGCTGGTCAGCCACCGTGCACCTCCTGCGTGACCTGGGGGACGTCGGTCGAGGCCGCCGGGGCGGCGCGCTGCTTGCGGGGGGACGGCGGCAGCGTCTGGCCGGGCAGCGGCGGGACGGGGTAGCCACCCGCGAACGGGTCGAACGGCTGCGGCCCGGACGGCTTGGGCGGTTCGGCCGGCTTCTTGCGCTCGGGGATCGCGAACGACACGAGCAGGCCGAGCACGACGATGCCCGCGAGGACGAACAGCAGAGTCCGCAGGTCGAGCCCCGAGAACTGCCGCACGCCCTGGACGACCGCGACGCAGACGACCCAGACGAGCGCGGCGGGGATGAGCACCTTCCAGCCGAGCTTCATGAACTGGTCGTACCGGAACCGCAGGACGGAGCCGCGGATCCACACGAACACGAACATGAGCGCCCAGAGCTTCGCGAGGAACCACAGGATCGGCCACCAGCCGGTCTGCAGGACGTGGTCCGCCGGGATGAACGGGGCGCGCCAGCCGCCGAGGAAGAGCGTCGTCGCGACCGCCGAGACGTTGAGCATGTTGATGTACTCCGCGAGGAAGAACCACGCGAACTTCATCGACGAGTACTCGGTCATGTAGCCCGAGACGAGCTCGCCCTCGGCCTCGGGGAGGTCGAACGGCAGACGGTTCGTCTCGCCGACCATCGACACGATGTACAGGACGAACGCGGGCAGGAGCGGCAGGAACCACCAGACCTGCGTCTGCGAGCTCACGATCTGCGACGTCGACATCGAGCCCGCGAGGATGAACACGCTGACGAGCGACAGGCCCATCGCGAGCTCGTACGAGATGACCTGGGCGGTCGAGCGGACCGAACCGAGCAGCGGGTACGTCGAGCCCGACGACCAGCCGCCCAGGACGATGCCGTACACGCCGACCGAGGCGCACGCGAGGATGTAGAGCACCGCGACCGGGAAGTCGGTGAGCTGCAGCGGCGTGACGATGCCGAACATGCTGACCGACGGACCGAACGGGATGACCGCGAACGTCAGCAGCGAGCAGAACACCGCGATCATCGGCGCGACGATGTAGACGAGCTTGTCGGCCGCCTTGACGGTGACGTCCTCCTTGAACAGGAGCTTCATCGCGTCGGCGAGCGACTGGAGCAGGCCGAACGGGCCGTGCACGTTCGGGCCGGGCCGCACCTGCATGCGCGCGACGACCTTGCGCTCGAACCAGATCGCGATGAGCACGCTGGTCAGCAGGAAGACGACGATCGCGACGGCCTTGAGCAGCCAGATCCAGAAGTTGTCGTTGCTGAAGTCGGCCGCGACGGCGGTGGTGCCGTCGACCGCGAGCTGCAGGGTCATGCGCCGACCTCCTCGTGGGCACTGCGACCGGCATCCTGCCCCGTACCGGTCTCCTCGCGGGTGAGCGCACCCGGCGCGGCGGCGATCCGGACGAGGTCGCCCGCGTCGGCGTGCAGCGTGTCGCGCACGGCGCTGCCGGGCGCGTTGGTCGGGAGCCAGACGACGAGGTCCGGCATGTCGGTGACGACGACGGGCAGCGTGATCGTCCCGGCGTCGGTCGAGACCGCGATCGCTCCCCCGTCGGTCGCGCCGACCGACGCAGCCGTGGCCGCCGAGACGCGCGCGACCGGCTGCTTGGCCGTCCCCGCGAGGAACGGCTCGCCGCTCTGCAGCCGGCCCTCGTCGAGCAGCTGGTGCCACGTCGCGAGGACCGCGGTCCCCGCGGCGACGGCGGGCGGCTCCGCGGCCGGCACGTCCGGGGCGTCGACGCGCGCGCCGTCCCAGCCGCCGAGCTGGTCGAGCTCGGCGTGGACAGCCGTGAGCGACCCGGTGCCGAGCTCGACGCCGAGCGCGTCGGCGAGCCGGTCGAGCACGCGGTGGTCGGGCAGGAAGTGCGACGTCAGCGCCTGCGTGAACGGGCGCGGGCGCCCCTCCCACGTGACGAACGTGCCGGGCTTCTCGACCGGCGGTGCGACGGGCAGGACCACGTCGGCGCGGTCGGTGACCTCGGAGCGGCGGACCTCCAGCGAGACGAGGAACGGCACGCGGTCGAGCGCCTCGCGGGCGATCGCCGGGTCGGGCAGGTCGGCCGGCTCGAGACCCCCGACGACGAGGCCGCCCAGGAGGCCGGCGCGCGCGGCGGCGAGGATCTCGCCCGCCGACCGGCCGGGCTCGCCGGGCAGGTGCTCGACGCCCCAGACCGCGGCGATGTCGACGCGCGCGCCCGAGTCGGCGACGGGACGACCGCCCGGCAGCAGGCTCGGCAGCAGGCCCGTCTCGACCGCAGCCCGCTCGCCGACGCGACGCGGGACCCACGCGAGTCGGGCACCCGTGCGGGCGGCGAGCCGCAGCGCGGCGGAGTAGGCACCGGGCGACGACGCGAGCCGCTCGCCCACGAGCACCACGGCCCCCTCGGCGGCCAGCGCGGCCGCGGCGTCGCCGAGCACGTCGTCGGCGCCCGCGACGATCCCGTCGAGCACCTCCGCCTCGGTCCCCGGCGCAGCCGCCAGCAGCGTGCCGGAGAGCCGCTCGAGCCCGCGGCTCGCGAGCGGGGCGACCGACAGGACGCGCGTGCGCTTCTTCACGACCTGCTCGCGCACCCGGAGGAACGCGATGCCGGCCTCCTCCTCGAGCTCGAGCCCGACGAGCAGCACGGCCGGCGCGGCGACGAGGTCGCCGAACGTGACCTCGAGAGTGCGACCCGCGACGTGGTGGCCGAGGAAGGCCTCCTCCTCCGCCGAGTGCGGGCGCGCGCGGCCGTCGACGTCGTTCGTGCCGAGCGCGACGCGCGCGAACTTCGACCACGCGTACGCGTCCTCGAGGGTGAGGCGCCCACCCGGGAGGGCAGCGAGACCGACGGCCGTCTCCCGCGGGTCGGACGGCGCCTGCGCCGCGCGCAGGCCCGCGGCCGCGACGTCGAGCGCCTCGATCCACGACGCGGGCTCGAGCTCACCGGCCGCGTTGCGGACGAGCGGGGTCGTGATGCGGTCCGGCGCGGACTGCCACGTGAACGCGAAGCGGTCCTTGTCGGTGATCCACTCCTGGTTGACGACCGGGTCGTCGCCCGCGAGGCGCCGCAGCACGACACCGCGGCGGTGGTCGACGCGGATCGCCGAGCCCTGCGAGTCGTGCTCCGCGACGCCCGGGGTCGACACGAGGTCGAACGGGCGCGACCGGAACCGGTACGCCGCGCTGGTCAGGGCGCCCACCGGGCAGATCTGCACGGTGTTGCCGGAGAAGTACGACGCGAACGGGCGGCCCGACGTGTCCTGCGTCGACGCACCCACCGGGGTGTCGCCCGCGAACCCGAGGACGTCGGTGTCGAACGTGCCGATCTGCTGCTGCGCACCGCGCTTCTGCAGGTCGATCCACACGTCGCCCGCGACCTCCTCCGAGAACCGCGTGCAGCGCTGGCACAGGACGCAGCGCTCACGGTCGAGCAGGATCTGCGTCGAGATCGCGATCGGCTTGGGGAACGTGCGCTTGACGTCGACGAAGCGCGTCGTCGCGCGGCCGTTCGACATCGCCTGGTTCTGCAGCGGGCACTCGCCGCCCTTGTCGCACACGGGGCAGTCGAGCGGGTGGTTGACGAGCAGCAGCTCCATGACGCCGTGCTGCGCCTTGTCGGCCTCCGCCGACGTGTGCTGCGTCTTGACCTGCATGCCGGGCGTGGCCTCGAGCGTGCAGGACGCCTGCGGCTTCGGCATCTTCGCCAGGTTGCCGTCGCGGCCCGGGGCCCAGACCTCGACGAGGCACTGGCGGCACGCGCCCGCCGGCGCGAGCAGCGGGTGGTCGCAGAACCGCGGGATCTGGATGCCGACCTGCTCGGCGGCGCGGATGACGAGCGTGCCCTTCGGGACGGTCGTCTCGAGCCCGTCGATCTCGAACGTCACCGTGTCCGTCGGCTCGGGCGCGGCAGGCGCCGGTGCGGCCGGGACGAGCGGGGTCGCCGTCGTCGGGCCGGAGGACGTGATGGTCATGCGTGCACCCCCGCGAGGGCCGCCCGGCCGCGCCGGGGGGCGTAGGTGAACAGCGAGCTGTGCTCGGGCGGGAAGAGGACGTCGGCGGGCGTGTGCGTGCCGGCCTCGAACTCCTCCCGGAAGTACTGCACGGCCGACGTGATGGGGCTCGTCGCGCCGTCGCCGAGCGCGCAGAACGCGCGGCCCAGGATGTTGTCGCACAGGTCGAGCAGCAGGTCGATGTCCGCGTGCGTGCCCTGGCCGCCCTCGATGCGCTTGAGCACCTGGACCAGCCAGTACGTGCCCTCGCGGCACGGGGTGCACTTGCCGCACGACTCGTGCTTGTAGAACTCGGTCCAGCGCGTCACCGCGCGGACGACCGACGTCGTCTCGTCGAAGATCTGCAGCGCGCGCGTGCCGAGCATCGACCCCGCGGCGCCGACCGACTCGTAGTCGAGGGGCACGTCGAGGTGCTCGGCCGTGAAGATCGGCGTCGACGACCCGCCGGGCGTCCAGAACTTCAGCTGGTGGCCCTCGCGGATGCCGCCCGCCATGTCGAGCAGCTCGCGCAGCGTGATGCCGAGCGGCGCCTCGTACTGCCCCGGCCGCGTGACGTGGCCCGACAGGCTGAACAGGCCGTGGCCCGTCGACCGTTCGGTGCCCATGCCCTTGAACCAGTCCGCGCCGCCGCGCACGATGCCCGGCACCGACGCGATCGACTCGACGTTGTTCACGACCGTCGGGCGCGCGTACAGGCCCGCGACCGCGGGGAACGGGGGCTTGAGCCGCGGCTGGCCGCGCAGGCCCTCGAGCGAGTCGAGCAGCGCGGTCTCCTCGCCGCAGATGTACGCGCCCGCACCGGAGTGCAGCGTGATCTCCAGGTCGAAGCCCGAGCCGAGGATGTTCGTGCCGAGGTAGCCCGCGGCGCGCGCCTCCTCGATCGCCCGCAGCAGCCGCCGGTAGACGTGCACGACCTCGCCGCGTACGTAGAGGAACGCGTGGTGGCAGCCGATCGCGTAGCTCGTGATGATCATGCCCTCGATGAGGTGCTGCGGGCTGGCCATCATGAGCGGGATGTCCTTGCAGGTCCCCGGCTCGGACTCGTCCGCGTTGACCACGAGGTAGCGCGGACCGCCGTCGGGCGCGGGCAGGAAGCCCCACTTCATGCCCGTCGGGAAGCCCGCACCGCCACGGCCGCGCAGACCGGAGTCCTTGACCATCGTCACGACGTCGGCCGCCTGCATGCCGAGCGCGCGGCGCAGGCCGCGGTAGCCGCCCGCGTCCTCGTAGGCGGACAGGGTCCAGGACCGGTCCGCGTCCCAGGTGTCCGTGAGGACCGGGGCCAGGGTCGTCGCCATCACGACTCCTTCGCGTCGTCGGAGGACTGCTTGCGCTGCTCCTGCTCGGCCGAGACGTCGCCCTCGCTGACGGGCGGACGCTCGGCGCTCGACTGCTCGGCGCCCGGCGCGGGCGTGCCCGCCGGGGTGGGCTCGGCCGCGGACGCGGGACGCTCGCCCGCCGGTGCCGCCGGTGCCGCGGCACGCGGGGTGCCCCG
>NZ_BHYL01000353.1 GCF_003851725.1 Cellulomonas algicola
GGCCCGCACCACGCGTTCGCGGTCGCGTCCGGCGGGGCGGTGTGCGGCGCGTGCCGCCCGCCCGGTGCCGCGGCCCCCGCGCCCGAGACGTTCGCGCTGCTCGCCGCGCTGCTCGCGGGCGACTGGTCGGTCGCCGACGCGAGCGCCGAGCGGCACCGCGGCGAGGGCAACGGCCTCGTCGCCGCGTTCTGCCAGTTCCACCTGGAGCGCCAGCTCCGCTCCCTGCCGCTGGTCGAGCGCGTCTGACCGTCGCGGCCGGCGACGACCGACGGTCCCGTTGACGTCCGGCGCACGCCCGTGGCTGTGCCGGACCCGTGCCCGCGCTGGTCGGAGGCGGTGACGCCACACCGCCGCGGTCTGCCGAACGGGCAGAATGTGGGCGTGCCGACTCCCGTGCCCCCGTACCCGCACCCGTCCGGGGAGCGCGCCCCGGCGATCCCGAAGCAGTTCGTGCCGAAGCACGTGGCCGTCGTGATGGACGGCAACGGGCGGTGGGCGAACGCCCGCGGGCTGCCACGGACCGAGGGGCACCGGGCGGGGGAGGCGTCGCTGCTCGACGTCGTCGCGGGGGCGATCGAGATCGGCGTCGAGTACGTGAGCGCGTACGCGTTCTCGACCGAGAACTGGTCGCGCTCGCCCGACGAGGTGCGGTTCCTCATGGGGTTCAACCGCGACGTGCTGCGACGGCGCCGTGACCTCATGAACTCGTGGGGCGTGCGAGTCCGGTGGGCGGGTCGCCGCCCGCGGCTGTGGCGGTCGGTCATCTCCGAGCTGGAGGAGGCCGAGCAGCTCACGAAGGACAACACGACGTGCACGCTCACGATGTGCGTCAACTACGGCGGCCGTGCCGAGATCGCCGACGCCGCGCAGGCCATCGCGCGCGAGGTCGCGGCGGGGCGGCTCAAGCCGGACCGGATCAACGAGAAGACGTTCGCGCGCTACCTCGACGAGCCGGACCTGCCCGACGTGGACCTGTTCCTGCGGTCGTCGGGGGAGCAGCGCACGTCGAACTTCATGCTCTGGCAGGCGGCGTACGCGGAGCTGGTGTTCCTCGACGAGCCGTGGCCCGACGTGGACCGGCGGCACCTGTGGCGCGCGGTCGAGACGTACGCCCGACGCGACCGTCGGTACGGGGGAGCGGTCGACAAGCCCGGGAGAGCGCCCGCCTGAGCCCGCGCGCGCGGCCCCGCGGCGCTCGGCTCCACGTCGACAGCGCCCTCACCTGCGCCGATGTCGGACGGAGCCGCTACGGTTCCGGCCATGACGCTGCGACCCGCGATGGTGACCTTCGACACGCTCGACGCGACGACGCTCGCGGACTGGTGGGCCCGGCAGACGGGCGGCACCGTGCGCGACGACAGCGACGGCTGGTACGTCATGGTGCTGCCGTCCGCGGCCGGCGGACCGGTGCTCGCGTTCCAGAAGGTGCCGGACCCGACGCCCGGCAAGAACCGCCTGCACGTCGACCTCGCCGCGGCGGACCGGGACGCGGAGGTCGAGCGTCTGCTCGGCGACGGCGCGACGCTCGTGGGCCGGCACGAGCACGAGGGCTTCGAGTGGGTCGTCCTCGCGGACCCCGACGGCAACCAGTTCTGCGTCTCGCAGGAGCACACGGCGTCCTGACGGCCGGACGCGTCGCGCGGGCGTCGGGAGTGGGCCTGACGGGGCGGCGCCGGTGCGCCGCCCCGGGGGCGGCGGCTCGCGACGGGTCAGGCGTCGCTCTCGGCGGCGTGCCGGCCGGGGTGCGTCGGCTCGTGCTCCGCGGTGGCGGCGTTGCGCTGCAGGCGACGTCGCACGCCCCAGCCGATCGCGACCGCCAGCAGCAGGAGGACGGCGATCGCCGCGACGGGCGAGGCGACGAACAGGCGCACGCCCGCCCAGACGGCGCCGAAGCCGACGGTCGCCCAGATGACGGCCCACAGGAGCGAGCCGGGGATCGACGCGAGCGTGAACCGCAGGTAGCGCATCCGGATGAGGCCCGCCGACGCGAAGACGGCCGTCTGGAGGCCGACGGTCAGGTAGGCGAGGGTGACGGCGACGGCGCCCCACCGCCGCACGAGGTCGAGGCCGCGCTGCGCGGCGCGGGTGCTGGTCCAGCGCTCGAGGTGCTCCATCGTCGAGCGCCACCACGCGAAGCCCCGGTCGGAGTCGTGCACGTACTGCGCGCCGCGCGTGACGCCGCGCCCGGCCCAGTACGTCGCGTGCGAGCGGGCCAGCACGATGAAGAACAGCAGGACGACGGCGATGCCGACGGGCACGGTCGCGAGCCCGAACGCCGAGATGGGGTCGTCGTCCACGCGCCGATCCTAGGTCGCGGGGGCGCCGCCGGCCGGGTCGTCGGTCCCGGGCGTCGGGCGTGGGGCACCCCCGGTGCGGCCGGCGCGCGACGGGGTCGCGGCGATGGCGTGCGCGGCGCCGGCCGGTGCGGGGGCGGTGGGGACGGGGTCGTCGCACACGTCGTCGACGATCAGCACGTCGTCGACCATGTCGGGGTGCGGGTCGTCGTCGGGGCGGCGCCGTTGGAGCGCGGGTCGCAGTGTGGCGGCGACGGTGTAGACGACGATCGCGAGGACGACGATGGTCGCGCCGGGCGGGATGTCCTGCCAGTACGTCAGCCCGAGCCCGACGACGCTGACGACGACGCCGATGACGCTCGCGAGCGTCATGGTGCGGCCGAACGACCGCGCGTAGAGCTGCGCGATCGCGACGGGCACGATCATGAGCGCGCTCACCAGCAGCAGGCCGACGACGCGCATCGCGATCGTCACGGTGAGCGCGGCGATCGTCGCGACGAGCATCGACAGGAGCCGCACGGGCATGCCGCTCGCGCGGGCGAACTCCTCGTCGTGGCTCACGGCGAACAGCGCGGTGCGCAGGCCGAGGCCGACGCCGAGCACGAGAGCGGCGAGCGCGACGGTCCACCACAGGTCGCTCGTCGACACGGTCGAGATGGAGCCGAACAGGTAGCTGATGAGGTTCGCGTTGGTGCCGCCCGCGACCTTGATGAGCAGGACGCCGCCCGCGATGCCGCCGTAGAACATGAGCGCGAGCGCCAGGTCACCGCTGGTACGGCCGCGCTCGCGGACGAGCTCGATGACGACCGACCCGACGACCGCGGCGACGACGGCTCCGGGCACGGCGAGCGCGTCCTGCGGGACGAGCCCGGCCCACGACCCGACGAGCCAGCCGAGCGCGACACCCGTGAGCGCGACGTGGCCGATCCCGTCGCCCATGAGCGCCATGCGCCGCTGCACGAGGAACGTGCCGACGACGGGTGCGGCGGCGCCGACGAGCACGGCGGCGAGCAGCGCGCGCTGCATGAGCGGCGACGTGAGCATCTCGACGACCAGGTCCCAGGTCACGGGGTCACCTCCACGGTGATCGTGGGTCCGGTCGGCGGCGGCTCGGGGTCGGGGTGCGCGTGCGTGTGGTCGTGGTCGGCGTGCGCGTGCTCGGGCCGCGCGGCGGGCGGGGGCCCGTCGTGCGCGACGCGTCCGTGCCGCAGGACGACGGCACGCTGGATGAGCCCGGCGAACGGACCGAGCTCGTGGAGGATCACGACGACGGTCGTCCCGGCGGCGTGCAGCCGTGCGACGGTGTCGACGAAGGTCGCCTGCGTGGGGATGTCGATGCCCGACGTCGGCTCGTCGAGCACGAGCAGGTCGGGGTCGCGGACGAGCGCGCGGGCGATGAGGACCCGCTGCTGCTGCCCGCCGGACATCTCCTGGACGCGCCGGTGGGCGCGGTCGGCGAGCCCGACGGACTCGAGCGCGGCGAGCGCGCGGCGGCGGCCCCCGTGCGCGGGGCGCACCCGGCGCCTGTGCAGGAGCCCGGACGTCACGACCTCGAGCGCCGTCGCGGGCATGCCGGACGCGGCGGGCATGCGCTGCGGCACGTAGCCGACGCGGTGCCACGGGGCGGACGGGCCGAGCGGCGCGCCGAACAGCCGCACGCTGCCGGCGCTGGTCGGGACGACGCCGAGCAGCGCGCGGACGAGCGTGGACTTGCCGGACCCGTTGGCGCCGAGCAGCGCGAGCACCTGCCCGGGCTCGACCGCGAGGTCGACGCCGGCGAGGATGCGGCGGCCGCCGAGCGTGACGTCGAGGCCCGTCGCCTCGACGGCGAGCGGTGTGGTGGTGCCGAGGGTCACGAGCAGGACAATGCCACGCGCAGCGCCTCGAGGTTGTCCTCGGCGACGGAGAAGTAGTCCGCGTCCTCGTCGACGAGGCCCTCGATCGGGTCGAGGACCGCGGTGTCGACGCCCAGGTCGGCGGCGAGCGTCTCGGCGACCTTGGGGCTGACGAGCGTCTCGAAGAAGATCGTCGTGACGCCCTCCTGCTCGACCACGTCGGACACTTCGGCGAGGCGCGCGGGCGACGGCTCGGCCTCGGGGTCGATGCCGGAGATCCCGACCTCGTGCAGGTCGTACCGGTCGGCGAGGTAGCCGAACGCGGTGTGCGACGTGACGAACGTGCGGATCGAGCACTCCGCGAGCCCGGCCCGGTACGCCGCGTCGAGCGCGGTGAACCGCTCGGACAGCGCGGCGGCGTTGGCGGCGTACTCGTCGGCGCCGTCGGGGTCGAGCTCCGTCAGCTGCTCGGCGACCGCGTCGGCGACGGCCGGCATGCGCGACGGGTCCAGCCAGAAGTGGGGGTCGAGGCCGCCGTGCTCGTGGTCGTCGCCCTCCTCGTGCTCGTGCTCGTGGCCCTCGTCGGACATCAGCGGCGTGACGTCGGCGGCGTCGAGCACGTGCGCGGGTGCGGTCTGCGCGACGGCGTCGTCGACGGCGGCCTGGAAGCCCGACAGGTAGACGACGAGGTCGGCGGTGTCGAGGTGCGACACCTGGGCGGGGGAGAGCTCGACGTCGTGCGGCTCCGCTCCGGGCGGCGTCAGCGACTCGACGCTCACGCGGTCGCCACCGACCTGCTGCGCGACCATCTGCAGCGGGTAGAACGACGCGAGCACGTGCACGGTGTCGTCGTCCGCGGCGGCGGTCGACCCGCAGCCGGCGAGCAGCGCGGGCAGCGCGAGGGCGGGCACGAGGAGCAGGGGGCGCCGGGGGCGGGCGAAGAGCATGACGATCATTCTCAGTTGGACGAGAACCGTTGTCAAAAACGCCGTGCGGCGCGCCGCCCCGGGGCCGGTAGCCTGGGGACTCGCCTGCCGTGGCAACCCGCCCCGGCCCCCACCGCCCGCGACACCCAGCCGTGGGCGCCTCACGCACTGGAGTGATCGCCCGTGGCCGCACCTTCCCGTCTGGACGCCGTCGTCTCCCTGGCCAAGCGCCGTGGCTTCGTGTTCCCCAGCGGTGAGATCTACGGAGGCACGCGCTCCGCGTGGGACTACGGCCCGCTCGGCGTCGAGCTCAAGGAGAACATCAAGCGCCAGTGGTGGCGTGCGATGGTCACGCGTCGCGACGACATCGTCGGCCTCGACTCGTCCGTGATCCTGCCCCGCCAGGTGTGGGTCGCGTCGGGCCACGTCGGCGTCTTCACCGACCCGCTCACCGAGTGCCTCTCGTGCCACAAGCGGTTCCGCGAGGACCAGATGATCGACGAGTTCGAGGAGCGCAAGGGCCGTGCGCCCGAGGGCGGCCTCGCCGAGATCGCGTGCCCCAACTGCGGCACCCGTGGCCAGTGGACCGAGCCGCGCGACTTCAACATGATGCTCAAGACGTACCTCGGCCCCGTCGAGGACGAGTCCGGACTGCACTACCTGCGGCCCGAGACCGCGCAGGGCATCTTCGTGAACTTCCAGAACGTGCTCACGGCGTCGCGCAAGAAGCCCCCCTTCGGCATCGGCCAGATCGGCAAGTCCTTCCGCAACGAGATCACGCCCGGCAACTTCATCTTCCGGACGCGCGAGTTCGAGCAGATGGAGATGGAGTTCTTCGTCGAGCCCGGCACCGACGAGACCTGGCACCAGTACTGGATCGACACGCGTACCGACTGGTACGTCGACCTCGGCATCAGCCGCGACAACCTGCGCCTCTACGAGCACCCCGCCGAGAAGCTCTCGCACTACTCGAAGCGCACCGTCGACATCGAGTACCGGTTCGGCTTCCAGGGCAGCGAGTGGGGCGAGCTCGAGGGCATCGCGAACCGCACCGACTTCGACCTGTCGACGCACTCGCAGCACTCCGGCCAGGACCTGTCGTACTTCGACCAGGCCAAGAACGAGCGCTACGTGCCGTACGTCATCGAGCCGGCCGCGGGCCTCACGCGCTCGCTCATGGCGTTCCTCGTCGAGTCGTACACCGTCGACCAGGCGCCCAACACCAAGGGCGGCGTCGACGAGCGCGTCGTGCTCAAGCTCGACCACCGCCTCGCGCCGGTCAAGGCCGCGGTCCTCCCGCTGTCCCGCAACGAGCAGCTCTCGCCGAAGGCCCGCGACCTCGCCGCCGAGCTCCGCCAGCACTGGAACGTCGACTTCGACGACGCCCAGGCGATCGGCCGCCGCTACCGCCGCCAGGACGAGATCGGCACGCCGTTCTGCATCACGGTCGACTTCGACACGCTCGAGGACCAGGCCGTGACCATCCGGCACCGCGACGACATGACGCAGGAGCGCGTCGCGCTCGACAAGGTCGCCGGCTACCTCGCGCAGCACCTGATCGGCGCCTGACGTCCACGGCATGACGTCGCCCGGGGGCCGCGCGCTGCCCGCGTCGTTCGACCAGGCGGTCGTCGCAGACGTCGACGACCGCCTGGCGGCGATCACGCGCGAGCACGGGGTGCGCATCGGCTGGGCCGTCGAGAGCGGCAGCCGCGCCTGGGGCTTCCCGTCGCCCGACAGCGACTACGACTGCCGGTTCGTGTTCGTGCGGCCGCGGTCGGCGTACCTGGACCCGTGGCCGCCGCGCGACGTGATCGAGACGCCGCTCGACGCCGTGCTCGACGTCAACGGCTGGGACCTCGTGAAGGCCGTGCGGCTCGCGACCGGCGGCAACGCGACGGTCGGGGAGTGGCTCCGGTCGCCGTTCGTCTACGCGGGCGAGGAGGAGTTCCGCGACGAGCTGCTCGCGCTCGTCGCCGCGGTCGCTGACCGGTCGGCGATCGTGCGGCACTACCTTCACGTCGGCCGCGACCACTGGGAGCGCAGCGGAGCCGCGGACGGTGCCGCGGTCCACCTCAAGCGCGTCTTCTACGCGCTGCGGCCCGCCGCCACGCTCCACTGGATGGAGCAGCACCCCGGTCGGGTCACCCCGCCGATGGACCTCGGTGCCCTGCTCGCCGAGGCGCCCGTACCCGACGCGGTCGCGCGACCGGTCGCGGACCTCGTCGCCGCGAAGGCCGTGACGCGCGAGATGGGGTCTGGCGTCGTGCCCGCGGCCGTGCGCGCGTGGGTGCAGGAGAGGTTCGAGCGCGCGGCCTCCGACGACACGGTCCCGCCGCCGGGAGCGAGCGCAGCCGCACGCGGCGAGGCCGCCACCCGCTTCCGCGCCCTGCTCGACCGCTGGGCGCCGCCCGGCTGAGACGTCCTCGGACCGCTGCTCCGACCCGCAGGGCGCCACGTCGCCCCACGCCGGCGAGGGTCGGCTCGACATGACATCCGTCATGGCGAGGTGGTGACGAGCGGCGGGGGACCGCCGGACCGCGCGGCGGCACGATCGTCGTCATGACCACCACCGACGTCCTCCCGACGCCCGCACCGAGCGGTGCGGTGCCGCCCGCGCTCGAGCTGCGCGGCCTGCGCAAGTCGTTCACCACGCCAGCCGGCACGGTCCGCGCGGTCGACGGGCTCGACCTCACGATCCGCCCCGGCGAGGTCGTCGCGTTCCTCGGCCCCAACGGCGCCGGCAAGACGACGACGATCGACATGGTCCTGGGCCTGGCGCGGCCCGACGAGGGCAGCGTCCGCGTGCTGGGGCTCGACCCCGCGGCCGCGATCGCCGCCGGCCGGGTGTCGGCCGTCATGCAGACGGGCGGCCTGCTCAAGGACCTGACGGTCCGCGAGACGCTCGCGCTGACCGCGTCGTTCTTCGGCTCGGCGCACGACGTCGACGACGTGCTGGTGCGCGCGGGCCTCACCGACGCGGCCGACCGCCGTGTCGGCTCGTGCTCGGGCGGCCAGCAGCAGCGCCTGCGGTTCGGCCTGGCACTGCTGCCCGACCCCGACCTGCTGATCCTCGACGAGCCGACGACGGGCATGGACGTGGGCGGACGTCGCGACTTCTGGAACGCGATCCGCGCCGACGCGGCGCGCGGCCGCACGATCGTCTTCGCGACGCACTACCTCGAGGAGGCCGACGCGTACGCCGACCGGGTCGTCCTGGTGAGCCACGGACGGGTCGTCGCGGACGGCTCCGCGGCCCAGGTGAAGTCGCTCGCGTCGGGGCGTGTCGTCTCCGCCGCGTTCCGGGACGGTGCACCGTCGGACGCCGCGCTCGCGGCCCTGCCCGGCGTGACCGAGGTCGAGCGTCGCGGCGAACGTGTGCTGCTGCGCACGACCGCCTCCGACGACGTCGCCCGGCACCTGCTGACCCGCACCGACGCGACCGAGGTGGAGATCACCGCGCTCGGCCTCGAGGACGCCTTCCTCGCCCTCACGGGCGACACCACCGCCACGACGACCTCCGGGAGCACCCGATGAGCACTCTCACCGCCACGACGACCGCACCCGCCGCCGTCACCGCCCGTCCGCGGGCGCGCCTGCTGCAGCCCGTGTACCTGCGCACCGAGCTGCGCCGCCTGCTGCGCAACCGCCGCACGGTGATCTTCACACTCGTCATGCCGCCGGTGTTCTTCCTGCTGTTCGGGACGCAGCGCGAGTACCTCGACCAGTCGGTCGGGAACGGCAACGTCACGGCGTACGTGATGATCTCCATGGCCCTGTACGGCGCGATCCTCGCGACCACGAGCGGCGGCGCGAGCGTGTCGATCGAGCGCGCGCAGGGGTGGAGCCGGCAGCTCCGGCTCACGCCCCTGCGGCCGGCCGCGTACGTGCTGACCAAGGTTGCCGTCGCCATGGTGCTGGGCCTCGCGTCGATCCTCGTCACGCTCGTCGCCGGGCTCGCGCGCGGGGCCGAGATCAGCACGACCGCGCTCGTCTGGTCCGTCGTGCTCGCGTGGGCCGGCTCCGCGGTGTTCGCCGCGTTCGGCCTCTTCATGGGCTACCTGCTGCCGGCCGAGAACGTCATGCAGGTGCTCGGTCCCGTGCTCGCGCTGCTGTCGTTCGCGGGCGGGCTGTTCATGCCGCTCGGCGACGGCGTGTTCGCGACCATCGCGCGCTTCATCCCGACGTACGGCCTCGCGGAGATCGTGCGCGCGCCGCTCACGGGCGGCGACGTGAGCGTCTGGGCCGTCGTCAACGTCGTCGCGTGGGCCGCGGTGTTCGTCGGCGGTGCGGTGTGGCGGTTCCGTCTCGACACCGCCCGCGTGTGACGGACGGATGCGACGCGGGGGCCGCTCGTCGGCTCGGTACGGTGGGCGCCGTGAGCGGCACCACCCGACCGGACGACGAGCGGCCCGCACGGGCGCGCGGGCGGTGGGCGGCGGTCGGCGGGCAGACCTGGGCGCTGCGCGAGGGGTTGTGGTCGGTCGCGGTGCCGGACCCGACTGGTGAGCCGCGCAACCCGCTGGGCACCCGCACGCACCGCGTCATGCGCGTCGTCGGCCCCACGATGGGCGTCGTCTGGGCCGTCTTCCTGCTGCAGCCGTGGCAGTCCGCGTGGGACAGCACCCCCGGCCCGGCCCGCGTCGTGTCCCTCGTCGCGATCGCGCTCCTGTCGCTGTCGTTCGTGTGGGTCGTCTTCACCCACGCCGGGCCTCGCGGCGAGCAGATGGCGACCGGACCGGCGTTCGCGTTCCTCGGCGGCCAGCTCGTCCTCGTCGCGCTCGCGTGCCTGGCGGCGGAGCAGGACGGACTGGTCGGGCTCGTGTTCGTGAGCGTGAGCGGGGTCTTCCTCCTGCGCGACCTGCGCGCGCTCGCCGTCGCGCTGACCATGGTGGTCCTGGCGATGCTCGTGCCGCGCGTCGTGCCGGGTTGGGAGACCATCGACGACCTCGTGCTGTCGATCGTGCTCGCGACCGTCGCGGTGTTCGGGTTCACGCAGCTCGTGCTGCGCAACCGGCAGCTCCAGCTGGCGCGCGACGAGGTCGCGGTGCTCGCCGTCGAGCGCGAGCGCGAGCGGATCGCCCGCGACATGCACGACATCCTCGGCCACAGCCTCACCGTCATCTCCGTCAAGGCCGAGCTCGCCGCCCGGATGTTCGACGTCGACGGCGAGCGGGCACGCGCCGAGATGCTCGAGGTCCAGCAGCTCGCCCGGTCCGCGCTCGCGGACGTCCGCGGCATGGTCACCGCGACGCGGGCGGTCACGCTCGCCGGGGAGCTCGTGGGTGCACGGCAGGCCTTCGACGCCGCCGGGATCGAGGCGGAGGTGCCGGGCGCGGTCGACGACGTGCCCGACGACCTGCGCGTGCTCTTCGCGTGGGCCGTGCGCGAGGGCGCGACGAACGTGCTCCGGCACTCGGGCGCGACGCGCGTGCGGGTCGAGATCACCGCCGACACGCTCACGGTCGACGACGACGGTGCGGGACCGGGCGACGAGCGCCCCGGCAACGGGCTGCACGGCCTCGCGGAGCGTGCGCGCCGGTCGGGGGCCCGCGTCGAGGCCGCGCGCGGTCCGCTCGGCGGCTACCGCCTGCTCGTCACGACCCGGGGGAACGCCCGGTGACGGACCCGATCCGCCTGCTGCTCGCCGACGACCAGGCGCTCGTGCGGGGCGCGCTCGCCGCGCTGCTCGACCTCGAGGCCGACCTCACGGTCGTCGCGCAGGTCGGCCGGGGCGACGAGGTGCTGGTCGCGGCCCGCGACGCGCGCGTCGACGTCGCGCTGCTCGACGTCGAGATGCCCGGGCTCGACGGCATCACTGCCGCCGCCGAGCTGCACCGCCGCCTGCCGTCGTGCCGGTCGCTCATCGTCACGACCTTCGGGCGTCCCGGCTACCTGCGCCGCGCGCTCGACGCGGGGGCCAGCGGGTTCGTGGTGAAGGACACGCCCGCCGAGCAGCTCGCCGACGCGGTGCGGCGCGTGCACCGCGGTCTGCGCGTCGTCGACCCGGATCTCGCGGTCGAGTCGCTCGCGGTGGGCAGCAGTCCGCTGACCGAGCGGGAGCGTGACGTGCTCGTGGCCGCCGCGGACGGCGGGACGGTCGCGGACATCGCGCGCGCGACGTTCCTGTCGGAGGGCACGGTCCGCAACTACCTGTCCGCCGCGATGGCCAAGACCGGCGGGCGGACGCGCGCGGAGGCCGTGCGGATCGCGCAGGAGAACGGCTGGCTGCTGGCCTGAGCAGGCGTGGGGCCGCGCGCCGGGACCCGACCGGCGCTCGCCGACCGCCTGCCCGGACCCGACCGGCGCCCGCCGACCCGCGGGTCCCGGGCAGCCGGTGCGACAATGGCCGCATGACCACGACGACACCCGCGGCTCCCGCGCGCCCCGGCGCCGGCGCGGTGCTGCCGCCGCTGCGCATCGGGCCGATCACCGTCGACACCCCCGTGGTGCTCGCCCCGATGGCCGGCGTGACCAACGCCGCGTTCCGGCGGCTGTGCCGCGAGTCCGGCGCGGGCCTCTACGTCGCCGAGATGGTGACGAGCCGCGCGCTGGTCGAGCGCAGCCCCGAGTCGTTCCGGATCATCTCGTTCGAGCCCGACGAGGTGCCGCGGTCCGTCCAGGTCTACGGCGTCGACCCCGCGACGGTCGCCGCGGCGGTCCGGATGCTGGTCGAGGAGGACCTCGCCGACCACGTCGACCTCAACTTCGGCTGCCCGGTCCCCAAGGTGACGCGGCGCGGCGGGGGAGCGGTGCTGCCCTGGAAGCGGGACCTGTTCTCGGCGATCGTGCGCGCGGCCGTCGACGCCGCGAGCCCCGCGGGCGTGCCGGTCACGGTGAAGATGCGCAAGGGCATCGACGAGGACCACCTCACGTACGTCGAGGCCGGGCTCACCGCGCAGGACGCGGGCGTGGCCGCCGTCTCGCTGCACGGCCGCACCGCCGCCGACTACTACTCGGGCACGGCCGACTGGGACGCGATCGCGACGCTCAAGGCGGCCGTCACCGACATCCCGGTGCTGGGCAACGGCGACATCTGGTCCGCGGAGGACGCGCTCGCGATGGTCGCGCACACCAGCTGCGACGGCGTCGTCGTCGGGCGCGGCTGCCAGGGTCGGCCGTGGCTGTTCGCCGACCTCGCGGCGGCGTTCGCGGGCTCCGACGAGCGCATCCGGCCGAGGCTCGGGGAGGTCGCGCACGTCGTGCGGCGGCACGCCGAGCTGATGGTCGAGCACTTCGGCGACGAGGGCAAGGCGCTGCGCGAGATGCGCAAGCACATGGCCTGGTATCTCAAGGGGTACGTCGTCGGCGGCGAGGCGCGTGCCGGTCTCGGCCTCGTCACGTCGATGGCGGACCTCGACGACAAGCTCGCCGCGCTCGACCTCGACCAGCCGTACCCGGGCGAGGCCGCGGAGGGGCAGCGCGGGCGCGCGGGGTCGCCGAAGCGCCCGATCCTCCCGTACGGCTGGCTCGACTCGCGCGAGCTGTCGGAGCACTTCCGCCGCGACCTGCACGAGGCCGAGCTGAGCGTCTCGGGCGGCTGACAGCCGGGTCGGCGCGTCGTCGCCGCGCGCGGGGCGACGTGCCGGCGTGACGGCGGACGCGCCACGGGAGCACCCTGGGACGCATGGCTCCCTGGACCGTGCACCGGGCGACGGCGCCCGCGACGCCCGACGACGCCGCGACGTGGGCGGTGACCGGAGCGTGCCGCGCGCACGCGGCCACGCACCGCGCCCTGTTCGGTCACGCGGACGCTGCCTGGCAGGTGGCCGAGGTCGGGGCGCTGCTGCAGGACCGGCCGTACGAGCGGTCGACGCTGCTCGTCGTCACCGCGGACGGGATGGCGCCCGCGGTCGACGCGGTCGTCGGCGCCGCGCTCGTGAACGTGCCGACGCAGGACAACGCGCACCTCGCGGTCGCCGAGACGTGGGTGCGACCGGACGCACGGGGGCGCGGGGTGGGTCGCGTGCTCCTTGACGCCGCCGAGTCGGCTGCGCGCGCGGAGGACCGCCGGACGCTCATCGTGATGAGCACGCACCGGGCGCCGACCGACGGCGAGCCGACTGCGGGTGCGCGCAGCGGCACCGGCGCCGTGCCCGCCGCGGACGCGGCGACGCGGCTGGCCGGCGCGCGCGGGTACGGACTCGAGCAGGTCGAGCGGTTCAGCACGTTCACGTTCCCCCTGGACGACGCGCGACGGGCTGCGGTCCGCCGGGCGCACGAGGACGCGGGGCGCGCGGCCGGCGGCGCGTACCGCCTCGTCGCCTGGACGGGACCGACGCCCGAGGAGCACCTGGACGGCATGGCGGTGCTGCGGACGCGCATGAGCACCGACGTGCCGACCGCCGACCTGGAGCTCGACGAGGAGCCGTGGGACGCGGAGCGGGTGCGCGCGCACGACCGCGAGGTGGTCGAGCAGGGCCGGGTCGCCGCGGTCGTGGCGGCGCAGCACGTGCCGACGGGCGAGCTCGTGGCGTTCACGGTCGTGGAGTGGCCCCCGACGCTGCCCGAGGCCGCCTACCAGCAGGACACGCTCGTCGTCGCGGCCCACCGCGGGCACCGCCTCGGGATGCTCGTCAAGACGGCGCAGCTCCTGCGGCTCGAGGACCTGTGGCCGGGACTGCGGCGGCTGCACACGTGGAACGCGCAGGAGAACGACCACATGCTGGCGATCAACGTCGCGCTCGGCTTCACGCCGACGGGCGTGCTGGGGATGTGGCAGCGGGACCTCGACGCTGCCGGTGCGGCGCGGCCGGTGCCGTAGCGGCGGTGCGCGTCAGCGGGTTCGCACGGCGACCCGCTCCGCCAGCGCGGCGACCGCGGACGGCGTCGCGAGCGCGGCACCGACGCCCGGCGTGCCGACCGCGAGCGCGCCGCACGCGGA
>NZ_BHYL01000354.1 GCF_003851725.1 Cellulomonas algicola
ACCGGCTGTCGGGGACGAGCAGCCGGTCGCGGGCCTCGAGGGGACGTCAGCGCGTCGGGATGTTCGCGACGCCGTCGGGCAGCAGGCGACGGCCCAGGACCTTCTCGCTGTAGCCGGTGCGGTCCAGGTGCGGCGTGATGCCCCCGAGGTGGAAGCCCCAGCCGGCACCGAGGATCATGCAGAGGTCGATCTGCTGCGGCGTCGCGACGACGCCCTCGTCGAGCATGTGCCCGATCTCGACGGTCAGCGCCGTGAGCACCGCGTCGAGCACGCCCGCCTCGTCGAGCGGGGTCGCGGCGACCTCGACCTCGCGGGCCGCGTCGAAGACCGCCTGGATGGCCGGGTCGACGGGCTTGGGCAGGCCCTTGGCCGGTGCGTCGAGCACGACGCGCGTGCCGTCGGCGACGAGCTTCTCCAGGCCGGGCGACCGCGGGAACCGGTCGCCGAGGTCCTCGCGCAGCGACGTGAGGACGTGCAGGCCGACGGCCGGCCCGACGAGGTCGAACAGCTCGAACGGCGGCATCGGCAGGCCGAGGGGCCGCAGCGCGCGGTCAGCGACCTCGACGGGGGTGCCGTGCTCGACCGCGTCGACGATCACGCCGAGCAGCAGCACGAGCAGCCGGTTGACGACGAAGCCCGGCCGGTCGGCGACGAGCACCGCGGTCTTGCGGAGCTTCGCGACGACCGCGAACCCGGTCGCGAGCGCCTCCGCGGACGTGTGCTCGGCCTGCACCACCTCGACCAGCGGCATCGCGGCCACGGGGTTGAAGAAGTGCAGCCCGACGACGCGCTCGGGGTGCTGCAGGTCGGCCGCCATCGCGGACACCGACAGCGCGGACGTGTTCGTCGCGAGGACCGTCGTGGGGGCCACGACCGTCTCGAGCTCGGCGAAGACGCGCTTCTTGAGGTCGAGGATCTCGGTGACGGCCTCGATGACCAGGTCGCACGACGCGAGGTCGTGCAGGTCGGTCGTGCCGGTGATCGCGCCGAGGGCGCGCGCGCCCGCCGACTCGCTCATCCGACCCGTCGTCACGAGCCGCTCGACGGTGCTCCGGACGGCCGCGAGGCCCTTCTCGACGCGCTCGTCGTCGAGATCGCGCATGACGACGGGCACGCCGAGCCGCTGCGAGAACAGCAGCGCGATCTGCGCGGCCATGAGGCCGGCGCCGACGATCCCGACGCGCGTCACCGGCTGCGCGAGCGACGCGTCGGGAGCGCCGACGGGCTTCTTGCCGCCCGAGACGAGGCCGAACGCGTACACGCTCGCCCGCATCTCGTCGCTCATGATGAGGTCGGCGAGCGCGTCGTCCTCGGCGGCGAACGCCTCCTCGCGGGTCGCCGTGCGCGCGGCCGCGACCAGGTCGAGCGCGCGGTACGGCGCCGGACGCGAGCCGTGCACGACGGCGTCGAGACGCTGCCGCGCCGCGGCGACGACGCCGTCCCACAGCGGCTGCGGGTCGAGCGGGCGACGCTCCACGACGACCTCGCCCGACAGCACCCGGGCCGCCCACCGCACGGACTCCTCGAGGAAGTCCGCCGGGTCGAGCACCACGTCGACGAGCCCGATCTTCGCCGCCTCGCCCGCCGCGAACGGCTTGTTGGCCGCGGGGCGCGTGAGGATGACGTCGAGCGCGTTCTCGACGCCGACCAGGCGCGGCACGATGTACGCGCCGCCCCAGCCCGGGACCAGTCCGAGACCCGTCTCCGGCAGCGCGAGCGCGCGGACGTCCGACGCGACCGTCCGGTAGTCGCAGTTGAGCGCGAGCTCCAGGCCGCCCCCGAGGGCGACGCCGTTGACGAACGCGAACGTCGGGACGCCCATGTCGTGCAGCAGCCCGTACGCGGCGTGCCCGCCGCGACCGAGCTCCAGCGCGGTGTCGCGGTCGGTGACGGTCGTGACCTGCGTGAGGTCGGCGCCTGCCGCCAGGAAGTACGGCTTGCCGGTCACGGCGACGGCGTGCACCTCGCCCGCGCGGACGCGCTCGCGGACCGTCGTCAGCGCGGCGGTGAGCTCCGCGATGCCCAGCGGGCCGAGCGTCGTCGGCTTGGTGTGGTCGAGGCCGTTGTCGATCGTGACGAGCGCGAGCGTCCCGGCGCCGCCGGGCAGGGTCACGTCCCGGACCAGCGCGTGCGACACGCGCTCGGCGCGGGGCTGCGGGGCGTCGGGCGTCGTGCTCACTGCTGGCCTCCGTCGGTCGCGACGTACTCGGGGTGGTGGGGGTTCTCCCAGATCACGGTGCCGCCCTGGCCGAGGCCGACGCACATCGTCGTCAGGCCGTAGCGGACGTCGGGGTGCTCCTCGAACTGGCGCGCGAGCTGCGTCATGAGCCGCACGCCCGACGACGCGAGCGGGTGGCCGACGGCGATCGCGCCGCCGTACGGGTTGACGCGGGGGTCGTCGTCGGCGATCCCGAACGCGTCGAGGAACGCGAGCACCTGCACCGCGAACGCCTCGTTGATCTCGAACAGGCCGATGTCGTCGATCGTCAGTCCGGCGCGGTCGAGCGCCTTGCGTGTCGCGGGGACCGGGCCGACGCCCATGATCTCGGGCTCGACGCCCGCGTAGGCGAACGCGACGAGCCGCATGCGCGGGGTCAGGCCGAGCTCGGCGGCGGTGTCCTCGGCGGCGAGCAGGCACGACGCGGCACCGTCGGTGAGCGGTGCGGACGTGCCGGCGGTGACGCGCCCGCCGGGGCGGAACGGCGTCGGCAGGCTGGCGATCCCCTCGGCGGTCGTGCCGGGTCGCGGCGGCTCGTCGGCGGTCGCCAGTCCCCACCCGCGCTCGGGGTCGCGCAGCGCGACGGGCACGAGGTCGGGGTCGATCTGCCCGGCGGCGAGCGCGGCGGCGTACTTGGCCTGGCTCGCGGCGCCGTACGCGTCGGCGCGGTCGCGCGTGAGCGCGGGGAAGCGGTCGTGCAGGTTCTCCGCGGTGACGCCCATGTTGAGGGCGTCGGGCGCGACGAGGCGCTCGGACAGGAACCGCGGGTTCGGGTCGGCGTCGAAGCCCATCGGGTGGTGGCCCATGTGCTCGACACCGCCGGCGATCGCGACGTCCTGCGCACCGATCCCGATGGTCGCGGCGACGTTGGTGACCGCGGTCATCGCGCCCGCGCACATCCGGTCGACCGCGTAGCCGGGGACCGTGCGGGGAAGGCCGGCGAGGACGCCGACCGTGCGGCCCAGGGTCAGCCCCTGGTCGCCCTGCTGGGTGGTGGCCGCGATCGCGACCTCGTCGACGCGCTCCGGAGCGAGCTCCGGGTGGCGGCGCAGGAGCTCGCGCACGGTCTTGACGACGAGGTCGTCGGCGCGGGTGTGGGCGTAGAGCCCGTCCTTGCGCGCGCGGCCGAACGGGGTGCGGACCCCGTCGACGAAGACGACGCGGCGGGCGACGGGCGGTCGGGCGGATGCGGTCGGCATCGGGCCTCCAGGCGTGGACGACGGTGTCCGGTGACGGGTGCGGGTCCCGCCGGGACGGGACCGCTGGGGCCGACGCTACCGGGACCTAGGTCCTACGTCAGCCGAAGTTACCGAAGAGTAACACCGTGTCCTCGGGGGTCGTCAGGCCCCGGGCAGCGCGGCGAAGGCCGTCGCGAGGCGCTCCGCCAGCAGCTCGACCTGCCACGCGCGTGCGCCACCCGACACGAGCGCGTCGGCGATCGTCGTCGCGTCGAGCGGGCGCGGCGGCGCCCAGCACAGCCGCCGCAGGAGGTCGGGCTGGAGCAGGTTCTCCGCTGGCACGGAGTGCGTCTCCGAGAGGTCGGCCACGACGTCCCGGGCTGCCGCGAGCCGTGCCGCAGCCGCCGGGTCCTTGTCCGCCCACGCCCGCGGCGGCGGGGGAGCGTCGCTCTTCGGCCCGCGCACGGACGGCAGCTCCGAGTCCGGCAGCGCGAGCCCACGGTCGATCGCCTGCTGCCACAGCGTCGCGCGGCGTCGCGTGCCCTTGCCCGAGAACGCGGGCAGGGCCGTCAGCTGCGGCACCGAGCGCGGCAGCGCCTGCGCAGCGGCGACGATCGCGGCGTCCGGCAGCACGCGGCCGGGGGAGATGTCGCGCTGGCGGGCGTTCTGGTCGCGCGTCTGCCACAGCTCGCGCACGACGGCGAGACGGCGGGCGTCGCGGATCTGGTGCAGGCCCGACACGCGGCGCCACGGCTCGACGCGCGGTGGCGGCGGCGGTGCGGTGCGGACGGCCTCGAACTCCTGCGCGGCCCACTCGGCCTTGCCGGCGACGGCCAGCCGTTCGGCGAGCACGGTGCGGAGCTCGACCAGGACCTCGACGTCGAGCGCGGCGTAGCGCAGCCACTCCGGGGGCAGCGGGCGCGTCGACCAGTCGACCGCCGAGTGCTCCTTCGCGAGGCCGAGCCCGAGCGCGTCCGCGACGACCGCCGCGAGCCCCACGCGTTCCATGCCCAGCAGGCGGGCGCCGAGCTCGGTGTCGAAGACGCGCGTCGGTCGCATGCCCTGCTCGGAGAGCCCCGGCAGGTCCTGCGAGGCCGCGTGCAGCACCCACTCGACGCCCACCAGCGCGTCGGACAGCGCCGACAGGTCGGGCAGCGCGATCGGGTCGATCAGCGCCGTGCCCGCACCCTCGCGGCGCAGCTGGACGAGGTAGGTGCGCTGGCCGTAGCGGTAGCCCGACGCGCGCTCGGCGTCGACCGCGACCGGACCCGTGCCGGCGCCGAACGCCGCGACGACGCGAGCCAGCTCCTCGGGGGTGTCGACCACGTGCGGGACGCCGTCGGCGGGCTCGGTCAGCGGGACGACGGTCGGCTCGGCGGCCACGTCCGCGACGGCAGGCGCGTCGGTCGGGTCGGTCAGGGGGAGCGGCGGGTGGGCGACGTCGCCCCCCGTCGTGGGGAGGTCGTCGGACACCTCGGAGTGCATGAGGTCCACCGTATGCGACGGTGCAGGCGCGTCCGCGCAGGCGGGCCGTGGTGCGCCGCACGTCACTCGCGCGACCACGCATCCCCCGCCACGTGGTGACTACGTCGTCGCGCCCGGTCGCGGGACGGCACGGATCGCCAGGAAGCCGCGTGGCTCACCGGCGAGCAGGGCGTAGGCGTCCGGGGAGAGGACCTCGGCCGTGGGCGCCGGTCGAGGTTCGAGCAGGCGCTCGATGAGGAAGCCCGCCTCGTGCAGCTCCTCGCACGTCTGCTCGAGCGGAGCCAGCCAGTACCGGAGGTGCCAGCCGGCGGCCCAGTCCTCCTCGATCACCCGGGTCGTGAAGTAGCTGCCTCCGTGCCGGAGCCAGTCGCCCGTGGGATGAAGCCGGGAGAGGACCAGCGCGCCCTCGGGGCGCAGCACCCGGCGCAGCTCGCGCAGGGCGCAGACGCGGTCGTCCACGTACTCGATGCCGAGCGCCCACAGCGCGAGGTCGACCGAGCCGTCCGGCAGCCAGCCCAGCGGTTCGGCGGCGTCGTGGACGCGCACGTCGGCGTCGGGCGCCTGCGCCGTCGTCAGCTCGACCATCCGTGGGCTGAGGTCGAAGGCCGAGACGCGGGCTCCGCGAGAGACGAGCTCGGCGGCGTACCAGCCGGGACCGCACCCGACGTCGAGGACGTGGCGCCCCGCGACGTCGCCCAGCAGCGAGAGGCACGCCGGACGGTCGTAGTGCGCGTTGTAGAAGCCGTCACGCGCGTGCTCGGCGAAGGCGTCTGCGAAGGCCTCGTACTGCGGCTCGCGCCCGACCCCCGTCACGCGGCCAGCATGCCAGAGCGCCTGCCGGCGTCCGGGTCAGTCGAGCACGCCGCCGCGGATCGAGATCGCGACGAGCTCCGCGCGGTCGCCCGTGCCGAGCTTGCGCGAGATGCGGGCGAGGTGGCTCTTCACGGTGAGCGCGGACAGGCCGAGCTCCTCGCCGATGAGCCGGTTGGACCGGCCGTCGGCGACCAGGCGCAGGACGCTGATCTCGCGGGCCGTGAGCTCCGGGAGCGTCGGGGGAGCCGGTGCCGGAGCGGGCTGACGCGGGACGCTCGTCGCCGTCTGACCCGCGACCGCGCCGCGCAGACCGCCCTGCAGCAGGACCGACAGCTCGGGGCGGCTCGCGCGGCGCGTCAGGACGACGACACGCGGCGCGCCCCGGCGGCGCAGGTTCTGGACGAGCGCGACCCCGTCTCCGTCGGCGATCTCCGACACGACCACGCACATCTGCTGCGGCGGCGCTGCCGGGCGTCGGGTCGTCGGCACGGTCGTCCGCACGGCGACCCGGCGGAGCGGGGCGACGTCGCGGCGGAGGGGCTCGATGCTCACGGTCCTCTCATCGGCAGCACCTCTGGGCCACTTGAGGGACAGGACGTCACGGATCCACGGGAAGACGTGATAGTGCGGGGAACCGACACGACGGCGCTGGTCAGCGCTGAGCACGCCGCGGGCCCACGACTCGGGTCAGCGGGGACCGTGGCGCGGCAGGGGGACGACGAGCGTCAGCGACGACGGCGAGGCGCGTCGGTGACGAGGGCGACGTGGGTCAGCGGCGAGGGCCGAGGGGCACGACGCCCTCCGGCAGCGGCGGCAGGCCGGCGGCGGTGCACAGCAGCGTCGCCCACGCGCGCAGGTGCGGACCGAGGTCCTCGCCCGCGGCGGTCCACGACGCCCGGATCTCCAGCTCGGTCTGCTCGGCGCGGCGCTCGAGCGCCCCGAAGCTCTGCGACAGCACGCGCGTGACCGTGCCGCCCGCCGCGTGCGGCTCGAGGCCCGCGGACTCGAGCGCGTCGGTGAACCAGGTCCACGCGACCTCGGCCAGCAGCGGGTCGGTGCCGACCTCGGCCTCCAGGGTGGCGCGCACCAGCGTGACGAGGCGGAACGAGCCTTCCCACGCCTCCTGGCCCTCGGGGTCGTAGAGCACGACGAACCGGCCCGACGCGAGCTCGGCCGCGGCGACCGACCGGCGTGCGCTGCGCACCTCGGCCGTGAGCGCGGCGGAGAACGGGGCGATCCGGGCGGGCCCGGGGACCTCGTCCAGCACGACCTCGGACCGGACCGTCACGTTGCGCAGCGAACGGAGCGCACGGACGAACTCGGCGGGGACGTCCTCGGGGCCTGCTGGGGTCACGCTGGGGAGCGTACGGGCGCGGTCGCCGTCTTGACGTCCGGCACGCCGCTCCCGCGTCATCGCGACGCCGCTAGGCTGACCGGGCACTCCCACCCGGACGTCGCGCACCCGCCCAGCGCCCTCCTGCGCACGGGTCGTCCCGCGCCCCGGGCCGTCGACGACAAGGAGCACCTCACGCATGGCCGCGAACACCACGGCATCCGGCACGGCCGAGATCGGCGTCACCGGTCTGGCGGTGATGGGCCGCAACCTGGCCCGGAACTTCGCGCGGAACGGGTTCACCGTCGCGATCCACAACCGGTCGTATGCGAAGACGCAGTCGCTGGTCGACGACCATGGTGAGGAGGGCACGTTCATCGCCTCGGCGAGCACCGCGGACTTCGTGGCGTCGCTGGCGCGGCCGCGCAAGATCGTGGTGATGGTCAAGGCCGGTGCCGCGACCGATGCGGTGATCGACGAGCTGGTGCCGTTGCTGGACGAGGGCGACATCGTGGTGGACGCGGGCAACGCGCACTTCCCGGACACGATCCGCCGGGAGGCGGCGCTGCGGGCCAAGGGTCTGCACTTCGTGGGTTCGGGGGTCTCCGGTGGTGAGGAGGGCGCGCTGCTGGGTCCGTCGATCATGCCCGGCGGGACCCGGGAGTCGTATGAGTGGTTGGGTCCGATCCTGGAGAAGATCTCGGCGAAGGTCGACGGGGTGCCGTGCTGCACGTATGTGGGGCCGGATGGTGCGGGGCACTTCGTGAAGATGGTGCACAACGGCATCGAGTACGCCGACATGCAGCTGATCGCCGAGGCCTACGACCTGCTCAAGCAGGGCCTGGGTGCCTCGGCGGCGCAGATCGGGGGCATCTTCGCGGAGTGGAACACCGGGGACCTGGAGTCGTTCCTGATCGAGATCACCGCCGACGTGCTGCAGCACGTGGACGCCGCCACGGGCAGTGCGTTCGTGGACGTGGTGCTGGACCAGGCCGAGCAGAAGGGCACCGGCCGCTGGACGGTGCAGAACGCCCTGGACCTGGGGGTGCCGATCACCGGGATCGCCGAGGCGACGTTCGCCCGGGCGCTGTCGGGGTCGGTCCCGCAGCGCGAGGCCGCGCGTGGCGTGCTGCCCGCGCACACCACCCCGTGGCAGATCGAGGACCGGGAGGCGTTCATCGAGGACGTGCGCCTGGCGCTGTACGCCTCGAAGGTGGTCGCGTACTCCCAGGGGTTCGACCAGATCGCCGCGGCGTCGGCGGAGTTCGGGTGGGACATCGACCGGGGTGCGATGGCGCGGATCTGGCGCGGGGGGTGCATCATCCGGGCGCGGTTCCTCAACCGGATCACCGAGGCCTACGAGCGTGACGTGAACCTGCCGCTGCTGCTGGCCGACGAGTACTTCACCGGCGCCGTCGCCAACGGCGTCGAAGCCTGGCGGCGCGTGGTGTCGGGCGCGGCCCTGCACGGCGTGCCGACCCCGGCGTTCTCCTCGTCCCTGGCGTACTACGACGGGGTCCGCGCCGAGCGGCTGCCCGCCGCGCTGATCCAGGCGCAGCGCGACTTCTTCGGCGCCCACACCTACCGCCGCACCGACAAGGACGGCACCTTCCACACCGCGTGGTCCCTCGACCGCACCGAGCAGGACGCGTGAGCGAGCCCGTCTCGACCACCGCCGCCCCGGGCACGAACCGGGGCGGCGGTGGTCCGCTCCAGCCGGTCATCCTCGGCGCCGACATCGGCGTCTACGCGATGGCCCGCTCGTTCCACGAGGCCTACGGCGTGCGGTCGGTCGTCGTCGCGGGGGCCGCGCTCGGTCCCGTCGCGCACTCGCGGATCGTCGACCACGAGATCGTCGCCGACGGGCACGACCCGCGGCAGCTCGTCGACCGGCTGCTCGAGGTCGCGCGCCGCATGCCCGACCGTCGCCTGCTGCTCATGGCGAACTCGGACTGGCTCGTCCGGGTCGTCGTGCAGCACCGCACGGAGCTCGAGCCGTACTTCGTCGTGCCGTTCCTCTCGCAGGAGCTGCTCGACCAGATCTCCGACAAGGCGACGTTCGCGGAGATCTGCGAGCGGCTCGACATCTCGGTGCCGCGCACGATCGTCCAGGACTTCACGTCCGCCGACGAGGCCGGCTGGGCGCCCGCACCCGTGGACCTCGACTACCCGCTCATCGCGAAGGCGGCGAGCAGCGCGGACTACCAGGACGTCGAGTTCGAGGGCAAGAAGAAGGTCTTCGAGATCGCGACGCCCGACGAGCTCGTGTGGTTGTGGGGTGCGCTGCGTGCGGCCGGCTTCCGCGGGCGGTTCGTCGTGCAGGAGCTCGTGCCCGGGGACGACACGCAGATGCGGTCCATCACCGCGTACGTCGACAGCCGCGGCGAGATCACGCTGCTGTGCAGCGCGCACGTGCTGCTCGAGGAGCACACGCCGTCCGGCCTGGGCAACCCGGCCGCGATGATCACCTACCGCGACGACGCGATGCTCGACCAGGCCCGACGCTTCCTCACGTCGACCGGCTACCGCGGCTTCGCGAACTTCGACGTCAAGGTCGACCCGCGGACCGGGCTGTTCCGGTTCTTCGAGGTCAACCCGCGGATCGGGCGGAACAACTACTACGTGACGGCCGCGGGCGCGAACCCCATGCGGTTCGTCGTCGAGGACCACGTCGAGGGCCGGGCCGTCGAGCCGGTCGTCGTCGAGCGCGAGGTCCTCTACTCGATCGTGCCGCACCGCTTGCTGCTGAAGTACGTGCGCGAGCCGCAGCTCGCGGCGCGCGTGCGCCGGCTCGTGCGGTCCCGCGCCACGGCGCACCCGCTCGCCTACGGCAAGGACCTGTCGCCGCGCCGTCGGGCGTACGTCTGGGCTGCGAAGCTCAACCAGGTGCGCAAGTTCCGCCGGTACTACCCGGAGGTCACGGACACCGGCTTCTGAGTCGGCTCGGCCTGTCGGCGCAGCGCGACGGGCCGACGTCCACGACGAGGACCTCCACGACCACGACGACGG
>NZ_BHYL01000355.1 GCF_003851725.1 Cellulomonas algicola
GGGAGACGGGTCCGCGGCCCCCGCGGCGGTTCGCCGCGGCAGGGGCGCAGCGACCGACGGCGGGTCCGCGGGCGTGGTCGCGGTCGCGTCGGCCGGCACGGTCGATGCCGCCGCGGTCGCGCCCGGTGCGGACGGCGCGGTCGTACCCGGTGCGGACGGCGCGGTCGTACCCGGTGCGGACGTGCCCGGTGCGGACGGCGCGGACGCACCCGGTGCGGACGGCGCGTTCGTGCCCGGTGCGGACGGCGCGGTCGTGGTCGGCGTGTACGGCGCGTTCGCGGAACCCGGGGCCACGGCCGCGGGGACCAGGGGCGGCGTGCTCGGACCACCGGCCGCGGGGCCGTCGGCCGTCGCGGGGGCACCGTCGGCGGGAGCCGTCGCACCCGTCGGCGCCCAGCCCAGCCGCCCCCAGTGCGGGCTCGTGTTGCCGCCGGATCCGCCGGTCTCGGTCATCGGGTTCCCATCGCTCGCCCTGCCCGGCACGCCCGCCGGACGTTCCGCAGCCTACCGACGGGCGCTCAGCCGACGACGTCGCGACGCCGGAAGGCGGCGAACCCGGCGGCGAGCAGCACGGCCGCGACGGCGGTCACGGCGACGACCGGCGACCACGCCATCTCGTCGGCGGGCAGGCCGGGGAGGTAGGTGAACGGGGAGAGCGCGTCGGACCCGTCGGGCAGCAGCTCGCCGAACATGCCGACGACACCCACGTAGGCGACGTACGCCCACACGACCCCCAGCAGTCGCGGGGCGACGGCGTAGACGAGGACGGCGAGCCCGAGCACGCACGCGATGCCGGGCAGCGTGACGGCAGCCGCGCCGACGAGCACGCCCACCTGGGCGGGGTCGTCGAGGCTCGCCGCGGCCGTGACACCCATGACGAGGCCGCTGACGAGCATGATGACGAGACCGGCGACGCCCGCCACACCGACCTGCGTCCCGAGCCAGCGCCACCGCGACACCGGTCCGGCGAGCACGCGGGCGCCGCGCGTCGCGACCTCCTCGTGCCGGACCGCCGCGACGCCGGTGACGACGTAGGACGCGGCCATCACGGCGAGGAACATCGTGTAGAGCGCGAAGGCGCCCGCGGTGGCGTCGGTGCCGCTGCCGAACATCTCGCCGAGGGTCGCGTCGTCCTCGATGAAGTCGACGATCGCACCGGCGAGGACGCCGATGAGCGCGCCGCACAGCACGATCGCGATGCCCCACGACACGATCGCGCCCGTCTGCCGGCGCAGCGTCAGCGCCGCCATGCCCGCGAGCGCGGGACGCGCGGCCGGGCGGCCGAGGCGCTCGGGCACGAGGCCGGTGCCGAGGTCGCGCCGCCCGACGAGGCGGAACGCGACGGCCACGCACAGGGCCGCGAAGGCGACGCCGATCAGCAGCGGCCACCAGCGCTCGTCGACGTAGGCGCGCGTGGCCTGCGCCCAGCCGAACGGCGAGAGCCAGGTGAGGACGCTCGTGCTCTCGGGCCCGCGGACGTCGCCGACCGCGCGCAGCAGGAACGCGACGCCGAGGGCCGCCATGCCGAGGCTCGACGCGGTGCGCCCGTGCGACGAGAGCTGCGAGGCGACCGCCGAGACGCCCGCGAACACGAGGCCGACCATGACGACCCCCGCGCACATCGCGGCGGAGCCCACGGGGTCGAGGTCGGTGGACAGCAGCGCGAGGAACGTCAGCCCGCCGACGGCGAGGGTCGCGACGACCGCGGCGACGAGCCCCGCGACGACCGGCGCGTCCCGGCCGACGGGGGCGGACCGCACGAGCTCGAGACGGCCGTCCTCCTCGGCAGCGCGCAGGTGCCGCGTCACCGCGAGGATCGCCATGATCGCGACGGGCAGCATGACCCACAGCGCGATCTCGTTCGCCGTCATCGCGCCGAGCGTGTAGTCGCCGAGCCCGTAGCCCGGGCCGGCCAGCGCGGTCGCCGCGGGAGACGAGATGAGCGTGGCGCGGGCGGCGCGCGTCGCGGGGTCGGCGTAGACGTTCGCGAGGGCGTCGACGGAGACCTGCACCATCCCCGCGACGGCGACGGCCCACACGAGGATGCGCCAGCGGTCGAACCGCAGCGCGACGCGGACGAGGGCTCCCGTCCCGACGAGCGGGTCGTCACGTCCGGAGCGCTCCGCGGCGGCGGGTACCCGCGCCGGTGCGGTCGTCGTCGTCATCGCGCGTCACCCTCCCGCACGCCGAGCGTCGCGAGCTCGTCGCTGTACTCGCGCAGGAACAGGTCCTCGAGCGTCGGCGGGTGCGCCACGAGCGAGGTGACGCCGAGCCGGGGCAGCACGGCAAGCACCTCGTCGAGCGCGGCCGTGTCGACGTCCGCGGTGACGTGGCCGTCGTCGCGGCGCAGGTGGTGGACGCCCGGCAGCGCGCCGAGCGCCGTCTCCGCGGTCGCTCCGTCGCGGACACCGGCGACGACCGTCGTGCGGGTCAGCCCGCGCAGCTCGTCGAGCGACCCGGACTGCACCGCCTTCCCCTGGCGGATGATCGTGACGCGGTCGGCCAGCGCCTCGACCTCCGCGAGGATGTGGCTCGACAGCAGGACGGTCCGCCCCTCGGCCGCGGCCTCTCGGACGACGTCCTGGAACACCGCCTCCATGAGCGGGTCGAGGCCGCTCGTCGGCTCGTCCATGAGCAGCAGCTCCGCGTCGGTCGCGAGCGCCGCGACGAGCGCGACCTTCTGCCGGTTGCCCTTCGAGTACGCGCGACCCTTGATCCGCGGGTCGAGCTCGAAGCGCTCGACGAGCTCCGCCCGACGACGCGGGTCGAGCCCGCCGCGCAGGCGCCCGAGCACGTCGATCGCCTCGCCGCCCGACAGGTTCGGCCACAGGCTCACGTCGCCCGGGATGTACGCGAGCCGGCGGTGCAGCGCGACCGCGTCCTGCCACGGGTCACCGTCGAGCAGCCGCACCTCACCGGAGTCCGCGCGCAGCAGCCCGAGCAGGACCCGGATCGTCGTCGACTTGCCCGCGCCGTTCGGCCCGAGGAAGCCGTGCACCTCCCCGGTCCGCACCGTGAGGTCGAAGCCGTCGAGCGCGCGCTTCGCACCGAACGTCTTCACCAGGTCGCGGATGACGATCGCGTCACTCATGGGGGTTCTCCTCGTAGGCGAGATAGGCGTCGAGGTAGGAGCTGTCGGTGAACAGGCCGTGCGTGTAGAGCTCGAGGCTGCCGACCATCACGTTGTCGTACATCGCCCTCATGGCGGCCGTCGGGTCCTCGGTCGGTGCCGGGCCGCGTCCCGCGGCGGCGTCGGTCTGCGCCATGACGATCGTGCCGACGGTCGTCGCGATGAGCGCTCGCGCGCGTCCGTGCGGGTCGCGGCTCGGCCGGATCGTGCCGGCGGCGACGCCGTCCTCCAGGTACTTCTCCGCGTCCTCGACCATCCCGTCGACGAACCGCGCGGCGAGCGAGCCGCCGTCGAGCAGGCTGCGCACGACGTACGCGAACAGCGGGGCGTACTCCTCGAGCATCGCGAGCTTCGCGACGACGTCGGTGGGCGGGGTGCCGGCGACGGCCGCGGACTTCTCCTCGAAGATGCGGTGCAGGACGTGCTCGTCGCACGCGGCGCGCAGCGCGTCCTTCGAACCGAAGTGGTGGACGACGAGGGGGGCGCTGACGCCCGCGTCGGCGGCGATCGCGCGCATGCCCGCCCGGAAGCCCTCCCGGCCCCAGCGGGCGATGGCCGCGTCCCGGATGCGGGCGCGGGCGGTCAGGTCGTCGGAGGCTGAACGCACGTTCACCAGACTAAACACCCGTTCAGCACTCACGCAAGCCTCTCCGTCCTGGCGTCGTGCGGGCCACCGGGTGGAGCGAGCCGAGCGCGGTCCGCCGTGGCGCGCGGGCGTCGGGCGCGGCGAGCCGGGTGTGTCGGTGGCCGTCGGTACGGTGCCGGGCGTGAGCACGACGACCACCAAGCGCGCCGACCGCAGCGCCCGCCCCGGCTTCCGCTGCGCCGAGTGCGGCTGGACGGCCACCAAGTGGGTCGGCCGGTGCGGCGAGTGCCAGGCGTGGGGCACGGTGAGCGAGGACCTCGGGCCCGGCGGCGGCGCCCCGCGCACGGTCGCGACCGCGCCGACGCGCTCCCCCGCGCGCCCGATCAGCGAGATCGACGTCGAGGCCGCGCGCGCCCGCCCGACCGGCGTCGACGAGCTCGACCGGGTCCTCGGCGGCGGCATCGTGCCCGGTGCGGTCGTGCTCCTCGCGGGCGAGCCCGGCGTGGGCAAGTCGACGCTGCTGCTCGACGTCGCCGCACGGGCCGCGCGTGGCGGACGTCGCGTGCTCTACGTGACCGGCGAGGAGTCCGCCGGGCAGGTGCGGCTGCGGGCCGGGCGCGTCGGCGCGCTGCACGAGCAGCTGCTGCTCGCGGACGAGACCGACCTCGCGACCGTGCTCGGGCACATCGAGGTCGTCGACCCCGACCTGCTCGTCCTCGACTCCGTCCAGACGATCGCGTCCGCGGCCGTCGAGGGCACCGCGGGAGGCGTCGCGCAGGTCCGCGAGGTCACCGCCGCCGTCATCGCCGCCGCGAAGTCCCGCGACCTGCCCGTCGTGCTCGTCGGGCACGTCACCAAGGACGGGTCCGTCGCCGGGCCGCGCACGCTCGAGCACCTCGTTGACGTCGTCTGCCAGTTCGAGGGCGAGCGGCACTCCCGCCTCCGCCTGCTGCGCGCGACCAAGAACCGCTTCGGCCCGACCGACGAGGTCGGCTGCTTCGACCTGTCCGAGAACGGCATCGTCGGACTGGCCGACCCGTCCGGGCTGTTCGTGTCGCGGTCGCACGCCGCCGTCCCCGGCACCTGCCTGACCGTCACGCTCGAAGGACGCCGACCGCTCGCGACCGAGGTCCAGGCGCTCGTCGCGCCGTCCGCGGTGCCGAACCCGCGCCGGACGACCTCCGGCGTCGACTCGTCCCGGCTCGCGATGGTGCTCGCCGTGCTGCAGCGACGCCTCGGCGCGCGGCTCGCCGACCAGGACGTCTACGTGTCGACCGTCGGGGGCGCCCGCGTCGTCGAGCCCGCCGCCGACCTCGCGCTCGCGCTCGCCGCGGTCAGCTCGCGCGAGAACACCGCGCTGCCGCAGGGGCTCGTCGCCGTCGGCGAGGTCGGATTGGCCGGGGAGATCCGCAGCGTGTCCGGCGTCGGCCGTCGGTTGTCGGAGGCCGCGCGGCTCGGGTTCACGCGGGCCGTCGTACCCGCCGGGTCGCTCGACGGCGTCGCCCCGCCCGACGGCATCCGCGTGCTCCAGGTCGGCGACCTCGCGCAGGCCGTCAGCGCCGCCGGGATCGGCGCGTGAGCGGGGAGCACGAGCACGGGGAGGCGGCGGAGCACGACGGAGCTCGCGAGGGCGACGCGGCCTGCGCGCATCGGGACGTCGTCTGGGAGCCGAAGCCCGTCGTGCTCTGGACCGACGTGGAGAGCACCGTCCACCGGCTGCGGTGCACCACGTGCGGCGTCGAGACGGCGATCGTCGACCACCGCAAGCTGCCCGCCCTGTGAGCGTGGCGAACGGGCGGACCTCCGCACTCGTCGTGCCCGTCAGGCGGGTCGTCCGGAACTCGCTCGACACGGCTCGTTACCATGCTCAGGTGCCGACCTCGCACGCCCCCGACGACCTGCTCAGGTCCACCCTCGCCGCCGTGGCCCCCGGCGGTGAGCTTCGCGACGGCCTCGAGCGGATCCTGCGCGGCCGCACGGGCGCCCTCATCGTCCTCGGCTTCGACGACCTCGTCGCGAGCATCTGCTCGGGCGGGTTCGAGCTCGACGTCGAGTTCTCCGCGACTCGCCTGCGCGAGCTCGCCAAGATGGACGGCGCCGTCGTCGTCGACGGGGACCGCATCGTCCGCGCCGCGGTGCAGCTGCTGCCCGACCAGACCATCGAGACGTCCGAGTCCGGCACGCGTCATCGCACCGCCGAGCGCGTCGCCAAGCAGACCGGCTTCCCCGTGATCTCGGTGTCCGCGTCCATGCGGATCATCGCGCTCTACGTCGGCGGCCAGCGGCACGTCCTCGAGGACTCCACGACGATCCTGTCGCGCGCCAACCAGGCCCTCGCGACGCTCGAGCGCTACAAGGCCCGCCTCGACGAGGTCAGCGGCACGCTCTCGGCGCTCGAGATCGAGGACCTCGTCACCGTCCGAGACGTGTCGACCGTCGTCCAGCGGCTCGAGATGGTCCGCCGCATCTCCGAGGAGATCGAGGGCTACGTCGTCGAGCTCGGCACCGACGGACGCCTCCTCACGCTCCAGCTCGACGAGCTCGTCGGCGGGCTCGGGTCGGACCGCGCGCTCGTCATCCGCGACTACGTCGACACCCACCGCCGCGACGTCGACACCGTCCTCGCCGCGCTCGGCGAGCTCACGTCGACCGAGCTGCTCGACATCGCGCACATCGCCCGCGTGCTCGGTCTGCCCGGCGGCGGCGACGCCCTCGACGCGGCCGCCGGCCCCCGCGGCTACCGGCTGCTGTCGAAGGTCCCCCGGCTGCCCGGCACGATCGTCGACCGGCTCGTCGCGCACTTCGGCGGCCTGCAGAAGCTCCTCGCGGCCAGCATCGACGACCTCATGGCCGTCGACGGCGTCGGCGAGCAGCGGGCGCGCGCGGTGCGCGAGGGCCTGTCCCGGCTCGCGGAGTCGTCGATCCTCGAGCGGTACGTCTAGAGCGGCACGCACGGCCGTCCGCGCGAGCCGGCCGGTCAGGCACCCTCGGACCTCGCGACAGGTGCGGCCCCACCGCGGTGGACGAGCCACGGAGGTCGTGGCCCCGCGCCGCCGACCGTTCGCAACCGCAGGAGCAGCGCGTCGCGTCGCGCGAGCCGTTCGGCGTCGGCCACGTCGCGCTGCGGCATCGACGGTTGCTCGACGTCGATGCCGCCATCTGCCATCGGCGGAGCGTCGGAGTCGACGACGTCGCCGCGCGTCACCGGGGGCGGGTCAGCGTCGCTCACGCCGACGTCCGCGCCACGACCTGGTCGTCGTGAGCGACGGCCAGCAGCTCGGACCGGACCAGGTCCAGCACCTCCTGCGCGGTCAGCCCTTCGCGGGCCGCGAGAGCCACCAGGCCCTGCACCGCCTCCCGTGTCCGCCGCGGCGTCGGCGCCGCAGCGGTGACCACGGTCCCGACCCGGCGTCGGGTCGCCACGACGCCGGCCGCCTCCAGGTCACGGTAGGCACGGGCGACGGTGCCCGCCGCGATGCCCAGGTCCGTCGCGAGCGCCCGGACCGTGGGCAGACGGTCGCCCTCGGCGAGCTCTCCCGAGAGGACGAGCGCGGCGACCTGCTGCCGCAGCTGTTCGTACTGCGGGGTGGCGCTGTCGAGGTCGACGGTGATCCTCACGGCGACACCCCCGCGACCGCTGGGCCGGCGGTCGCGGCGCGGACGCGCGACAGCGGCAGCAGGGCGGCGAGCGCGACCACGGCGACCGCGACTGCGGCACCGAGCAGCGACGTCCCGAGGGCGGCCTGCCCAGCCCCGCGGTGCACGACTCCCGCGAGGGCGAGGACGCTGCACAGCGACGCGGCCAGCGCGAGCTGCGCTCCTCCCACCAGGTGCCGGGCCGACCGCCGGCGCAGGTGCAGGTCCCATTCGCGCGACACGCCCGGAACGGCAGGTCGCAGGACGACGAGCCGGAGGACGAGCTCGGTCACGACGACGAGGACGAGCGCGGCGATCGCCACCGGCACCGCGTAGTACAGCCCGGGGTACGGGCCGTAGGTGGCACGCCCCGCTCCGCCGTCGAGGGCGAGCGTGCGCGGCGTGTCGGCGACCGCCGCGAAGACGAGCAGCGCGACCACGAGCGCGGCGGTCCACACGACCATGAGCAGGTGCACGCCGGCCGGGACGACGTCGCTCCGGGTGCGACGAGCCAGGTCGGCGTGCCGGACCGCACCGGACGGTCGCGGCCAGGTCACCTGTGCCAACGCCTGCGCCGATACGAGGCAGAGACCGCCGATCGCAGGGAGCGTCGCGGTGACGCGCCCGTCCGCCGTGAACCTGCCGACCAGCGGCACGACCGCGAACGTGCCGAGCACCCAGACGAGCAGCACGGCGCCCGTGACCGAGCCGAGCGTCGCGTGGCGGTTCGCACGGGCGGCCACCTGCGACGCGGTGGGTGTCCGCCTGCTACTCACGAGCAGCGGCACGAGCGCGGCGGCGAGGACGGCGACGAAGAGCAAGGCGATCACGCCGATGCCGGACCACGCGAGGCACGCCGCGCCGTTGTCGGGCATCGGGATGCACAGTCCGTTGGCGAAGTCCACGGCGGCTGCCTCCTGTTCGACCAGCGTGTTCAGCGACGATGTTCAATGAGCATGTTCAATGAACAATGGCGGAGGTGCGCGGCGTCGTCAAGGTCGGAGGGACGCGGCTGTGCGACGGCGGTGCGGCCGTCGACCGCGAGAGCGCCCGGGCGCCCACCCGAGGACGTCGACGGTCAGCCGAGACCGAAGACGACCGGGGTGGCCGTCGCACCCGCGAGCGTGAACGCCGCCGAGTAGGTGCCCGCGCCGGGCGTCGGCTGGTCGGCCGGGCAGCCCTGGGCGGAGCGGACCCGGTTCCACGCGAGCGTCGACTCGTCGGCCGCGCCACCCGCGAGCAGCAGCGTGCGGGTCTCGTTGCCCGCGACCGGGCAGTCCTTCGACGACCAGACGCGGTCCACACCGGAGGTGATGACGATCTCCCGCTGCGTGTCGCCCGCGTCGACCACGCACGGCTGCGTGCCGGTGTTGGTGATGCTGACCGTGAACGACGGGCTCGTGCCCTCGGGGAAGGACTCGGCGGTCGCGGCGATCGCGAGCGCGAGGACCTCGGGCGTGCAGGTCGGCGGGACGCCTGAGGTGTCCTCGGTGCCCTCGTCGCCGTCGTCGGCCGCGGGCGTCTCGGCCGGGGGCTTCGGCTCCGACGACGGCGTGTCCTTCGGCGAGGCGTCGGCGGGCGGCGT
>NZ_BHYL01000356.1 GCF_003851725.1 Cellulomonas algicola
CGATCGTCGCCGCGACGATCGCCGCCTCCTGCTCGACGCCCACGGCCGTCGTCCAGGCCCCGACCAGCAGCGCGTCGAGCAGCCCCAGCCCGAACAGCGGGAACAGGGTGAGCGGGTACACCAGCAGGAACGGCCCGAGCACGTCGACGACCGACAGGCCCGTCACCCCGCTCGCCCGCAGCGCGACGAGCAGCACGAGCCCGTCCGCGAGCACCATGCCCACGAGCGCCACCATCGACGGCAGCAGGCCGCGCCGCAGGCTCGCCGACGACCGCGCACGCACGTCGACCATCGCCGCCGCCCACGCGTCGGCGTCGACCGTCGAGCCCCGCCGCACCGCCCCGACCACTCGCGCCGCCGCCCGACCGAGCCAGGCCGCGAGGTGGTCGCCGCGCAGGAGCAGCACGAGGCCCGTGAGCATCGCGCCCGCGACGAGCCCGCACAGCACGGCCACGACCCACTGCCGACGCTCGACCCCGCCCCACACGAGGAGCAGAAGGCCCAGCGTCGGCGCGAGGAACCGCACCGCGTAGAACTTCGCGGTGTGAGCGTGACGCCCGCCATCCCCGCGGTCGGGTCGACGCCCCACGACCGGAACATCGCGACGCGCACCACGATGTCCGCGGGCGGCGGGGTGAACGTCGCGACCACGTTCGCCGTCAGGTCGTTCTGCATCGACCGGCGGAGCCCCAGGCCCGGCACGTAGGAGGTCAGGGGCACCGCGTTGAGCGCCTGCCGCAGCAGCAGCGCGAGCACGAGCGGCACGACGACGAGCACGGGGGGCCCGCGAACGCGTCGGCGACCGCCGCCCGGTCGACCGCCCCGACGAGCCGCGTCACCGCGACCCACGCGCACGCGCCGACGACCAGCCACACGACGGCCCGCACCCACCGACGCCGACGGGCACCCGCGACGACGACCACCCCGACCCGTCCCTCGTCGCGCGCATCCGCGGTGCGTTCGTCGCCCGCGACCGCCGTGCCGTCGTCACCGGCTCCCGCGGTGCCGTCACCGGGCGACGTCATGCGGTGCCGGTGCGCGTCAGCGTCCCGAGCTGGGTCGCGTCCTTGTCGACGAACACCAGGTGGTCGTCCTCGAGCAGCGCCGTCACCGCGAGCGACAGCCACGGGTCGACGGCCGGGCACGCCATGCGCGTCGTCGCCCACGCCGAGAACGCGACACCCTCCTCGCTGCGCGACCACTCGCCCGTCATGCGGTTGCACCCGTCGGAGCCGGACGCGGTGCCGTCCTCCGCGAGCTCGAGGTACGCCTCGCCCTCCGTCGACGACGCACCCCACGACCCGACGACGTCCTCCCCGGCCGACCGCGGCTCGACGTCGGCCTCCGCGCACGCGACGAGCACGGAGGCGCACACCAGGGCCACGAGGACGAGCCGCGTCGGGCGCATGCCGCGATCGTAGGCCCGTCGGGCCGCGCCCACCGGGAGGAAACGGGCGATCCCGCCTAGGGTGGCGAACACACCCGGACCGTCAGGAGGCGGCGTGTCGGACGCGGCGGTGAGCCTGCTGGTGCTCGGCGGCGTCGTCGGCCTGTTCGTGTGGAACCGGCTGTCCGTCGGCGTCGTCGCGATCCTCGCCGCCCTCACGCTCTGGGCCACCGGCCTGGTCGACGCGACGGCCGCTGTCGCCGGGTTCGGCGACCCCGTCGTGATCTTCATCGCGACGCTGTTCGTGCTGAGCGAGGGGCTCGAGTCGTCAGGCGTCACGGCGTGGGCCGGGCAGCTGCTGGTCAACAGCGCAGGGACGCGACGCGGTCCGCTCCTCGTCGCGGTCATGCTGCTGTCGGCGCTCATGGCCGCGTTCGTCACGCCGAACGGCGCGGCCGCGGCGCTGCTGCCGGTCGTCGTCCTCGCCGCCCGGCGGTCCCGGCAGGCTCCCGCCCAGCTGCTCATGCCGCTGGCCTTCGCCGCGAGCGCCGGTGCGCTGCTGGTGCTGTCGGGCAGCACGGTCAACGTGATCGTGTCCGACGCCCTGGCCGACGCGACGGGCGAGCGGTTCGGGTTCTTCGAGTTCGCCCTGGTCGGCGCGCCGCTCGTCGCCGTGACCGTCGCGGTCGCGGTGACGCTGGGACCGCGGCTGCTGCCCGAGCGCCAGCCCGACGTGGTGCCCGCGGACTTCTCCGACCACCTGGGCACGCTCGTCGAGCACTACCGGCTCGAACGGGGGTTCTTCCGGGCGCGCGTGCGGGCGTCGTCGGACCTGGTCGGGGCCGCGCTCGGCGACGTGGCGGCGCCCGACGACGTCGTGGTGCTCGGTGTGCAGCACCCGGACGGGCGCCCGGGCGGTGTCGAGGAGGTCATCGCCGCGGACGACGTGCTCGTGGTGAGCGGACCCAGCGACGCGGTCGCGCCGCTCGTCGCCGCGCACGACCTCGACGTCGTCGCGACCCCGCTGACCCGGCACACGCGCGAGGCGCTGCTCGGCCGTGAGGTCGGCGTCGCGGAGCTCGTCGTACCGCCGCGGTCCGCGCTCGTCGGGCGGCGGGTCTTCCCCGGCCTGCGGTTCGCGGACGTCTCGGTGCTGTCCGTCCGGCGGCTCGGGCTGCCCCGCGGCGCGCGTGCGACCGAGCTCGCCGAGGGTGACATGCTGCTCGTGCACGGGACGTGGCCGGCGGTCGAGGCGCTGTCCGGGTCCGACGACGTGCTCGTCGTCGACGACCCCGACCTCGTGCGCCGCTCGGTCCCGCTCGGGGCGACCGCGTGGCGGGCCGTCGCGGTCCTCGCCGTCACGGTCGGGCTGCTGGCCAGCGGCCTGGTGCCGCCCGCGGTCGCCGGGCTCGTCGGGGCCGTCGGGATGGTGCTGCTGCGCGTCGTGCGGCCCGCGCAGGCGTACCGGGCGGTGTCGTGGCAGACGGTCGTGCTGGTCGGCGGCCTCATCCCGCTGTCCACGGCGATCAGCACGAGCGGTGCGGCGGACCTCGTCGCGGGGTACCTGGTCGACCTCGTCGCGGGCGGGGACGCGCGCCTGCTGCTCACCGCGCTGTTCGTCCTCACGCTCGTGCTCGGGCAGGTCGTGAGCAACACCGCGACCGTCCTCATCGTCGTGCCGATCGCCGTCGCCGCCGCGCAGGAGTCCGGGGTCGCGCTCGCGCCCGTGCTCATGCTCGTCGCGGTGGCCGGGGCGGCCTCGTTCCTCACCCCGATCGCGACGCCCGCCAACATGATCGTGATGAACCCGGCGGGGTACCGGTTCGGCGACTACTGGAAGCTCGGGCTCGCGACGACGGCAGCGTGGTTCGTCGTCGCCGTAGGCCTGATCCCGCTCGTCTGGCCGACCGGCTGACGGGCGCGCAGGGGCACTGCAGGAGCACCACCCGCGAAGGAGACCACCATGGCGTTCGACCCGGTCCCGTCCCTCCCGCTCGTGCGCGCGCTGCGCGTCGAGGTCGTACCGCCTGACGCGGCCGCCCGGACCGTCGGCGTCGGCGTGACCAGCGACGGCGACCTCCCACCCGGCGTCGGCCTGGACCGCGACGCGCTCGCCGCGTGGGGGTTCCGCGCGACGCCCGGCGCGACGCTCGCGCTCCCCCGGCCCGGCGACGAGCCGTCGCTCGTGCTCGTCGGGCTCGGGCCCGCCGCGGACGTGACGCCCGCGGTGCTCCGCGACGCCGCCGCGGCGTTCGCG
>NZ_BHYL01000357.1 GCF_003851725.1 Cellulomonas algicola
GGCGCGCCCACGACGGGCGGGCCACGGATTTGGCGGCCCGCGACCGGCCCGCGGTCAGACCACGCCGAGGGCGAGCATCGCGTCGGCGACCTTGGTGAAGCCCGCGATGTTGGCGCCCACGACGTAGTTCCCAGGTGCGTCGTACGCGTCGGCGGTCGTCAGGCAGCGGTCGTGGATCGCGTGCATGATCCCGGCGAGCCGCTGCTCGGTGTACTCGAACGACCACGCGTCGCGGCTCGCGTTCTGCTGCATCTCGAGCGCGGACGTCGCGACGCCGCCCGCGTTGGCGGCCTTGCCGGGCGCGAAGAGCACGCCGGCCTCGGTGAGCAGCGCGACGGCGGCGGGCGTCGTCGGCATGTTGGCGCCCTCGGACACCGCGAGGACGCCGGAGCGGGCGAGCGCGGCGGCGTCGTCCTCGTCGAGCTCGTTCTGCGTCGCGCACGGCAGCGCGACCTCGGCGCCGACCTCCCAGACGCGGCGGCCGGGCACGAACGTCGCGCCGCGGCGCTCGGCGTAGACGGACACGGGCAGGCGCTCGGCCTCGCGGACCTGCTGGAGCAGCGGGAGGTCGATGCCGCGCTCGTCGAGCACGTAGCCGGTCGAGTCCGAGCAGCCCACGACGTGCCCGCCGAGCTGCTGCGCCTTCTGGATCGCGTACTGGGCGACGTTCCCGGCGCCCGACACGACGACGCGGCGGCCGTCGAACGACTGGCCGCGGGTGCCGAGCATGCGCTCGGCGAACAGGACCGTGCCGTAGCCGGTGGCCTCGGTGCGGACGAGCGAGCCGCCCCACGACAGGCCCTTGCCGGTGAGGACGCCGGCCTCCCAGCGGTTGGTGATGCGCTTGTACTGGCCGAACAGGTAGCCGATCTCGCGGCCGCCGACGCCGATGTCGCCCGCGGGCACGTCGGTGTGCTCGCCGAGGTGGCGGTACAGCTCGGTCATGAAGGACTGGCAGAACCGCATGACCTCGCCCTGGCTGCGGCCGCGGGGGTCGAAGTCCGAGCCGCCCTTGCCGCCGCCGATCGGCATGCCCGTGAGCGAGTTCTTGAAGACCTGCTCGAAGCCCAGGAACTTCACGATGCCGAGGTACACCGACGGGTGGAACCGCAGGCCGCCCTTGAACGGGCCGAGCGCCGAGTTGTACTCGACGCGGAAGCCGCGGTTGATCTGCACGCGCCCGGAGTCGTCGACCCACGGCACGCGGAAGATGATCTGCCGCTCGGGCTCGCACAGGCGCTCGAGGACGGCGGCGTCGACGTACTGCGGGTTCTTGCGCAGGACCGGCTCGAGGCTCTCGAACACCTCGCGGACGGCCTGGTGGAACTCGCGCTCCCCGGGGTTGCGTCGCAGGACCTGGTCGAGGATGTCGGCGAGCTGCTCCTTCATCGGCCCATGGTCACACGGCGGCTCCGGTGCGTGGGGCAACCGTCTCACGGGGATCTCCGGCGCGGGCGTCGAGGCGCACCAGCAGGTCGGCCAGGGCCGCCGAGATCGGCAGCCCGGTCGCGAGCTCGACGAACAGCCACTGGCCCGCGGGGTTGACCTCGAGGAACACGTGCTCCCCGTCCGGTGCGACGCGGAAGTCGGCCGCGCCGTACCGCAGGCCCAGCGTCGCGACGAGGTCGACCAGCCGGCGCTCGACGTCGTCGGGCAGCCGGTGCGTGCTGATCGGCGCGTTCATCGTGTCGATCCGGAAGTCGAACTCGTACGCCGACCGGTCGGCGCGGATCTCCGCCGCGAACACCTGGCCGTCGACGACGGTCGCCCGCACGTCCCGCCCGCCCGGCACGAGCTCCTGGAAGATCACCGGCGCGAACCGCACGGCGTCGATCATCTCGACGTCCTCGGCGCGCACCGGCCGGGTCTCGCGCCACGTGCGCGGCGTCGCGGAGAACGACTTGTAGACGACGCCGGACGGCTCCGAGCCGACGAAGTCGCGCGCCTGCGCCGGGTCGTTCGTCATGCACGTGCGCGGCACCCGCAGCCCGAGCCGCGCAGCGAGCTGGAGCTGCCGCATCTTGCGCGACGCCACCTCGTCCCGGTCCGGGTCGTTGACCCACTCCACATCCATGCACGCCCACAGGCCCGCGACCATCGCAGCGCACTCGCCGTGCGCGAAGCCGCGGTCGTGCGGGCGCGTCACCTCGTCGTGCAGGACGAACGGCTGCGGGCGACGCCACCAGACGGCGCCGACGTCCGCGAGGTCGAGCGTGCCGTCGGCGTCCGCCCACGTGCCCGTCCAGGTCCCGTCGGGACGCTGCCGGGTGGTGAGCGCGGCCGCCGCGGGCACGCGCGACGTGTCGAGCAGCCGGTGCCCGGCACCCCGGTCGTCGAGGTGCCGGGCCACGGTCTGCGTGTGCAGGTCGCCCGCGTGGGAGACGATGCCGATCACGACGGCCTCGTCAGCCGTCCGCCTCGCCCGCCAGGGTCGCGTAGAGCGCCTGGAGCGAGCCGAGGACCTGCGTCTGGGTGGCGATGAGCGCCTCGAGCTCGGCGAGCACCGCGGCGAGGACCGTGTCACCGGCCTCGTCCTGACCGAGCGAGATGTACGGCCCGGCCTGCACGAACGGCCGCTGCCCGCCGACGAGGCCGCCCGTCAGCCCCGGGTTCACGACCGTCCCGCCGGGGTTGAGGATGCCGACGTCCGCCGCGAACAGCGTGCCCGGCTGGTCCGCCGCGCCCGAGTCGATCGCGACCGGCGTGCCCGCGTCGAGCGCGATGTGCGTGTCGCGGTTGAGCGACGTGAGGTTGTCCCGCTGGACGGGTGTGGCGAGGTCCTGCGCGAGCGGCGTGCCCAGGTGGTCCTGGAGCGTCGCGGTGCCGATGTCCGTGGCGTGCGTCGTCGCCAGGTCCTGGGACAGCGGGGTGCCGAGCAGGTCCTGGATCTTCGGCGTCGCCGTGTCGGCGGCGATCGTCGTCGCGACGTCCTGGGCGATCGGGGTGCCGATCACGTCCTGGAAGCCCGTGTCCGTCGACGCGGCCGTGTCGGCGGACAGCAGCGTGCCGGTGATGTCGGCCGCGAGCGGCGTCGCGAAGTCCAGCCCGGACCCGGTGCTCGAGCTCGGCGTGAGCCCTTGCAGCGTGGGCGACGCCGCGACGATCGCCGCGATCGCGGTCCCCGAGTTGCTGCCGCCCGTGGCCGTGCAGCCGCCGTTGGTGTGCACGCCGACGACGCGTCCCGACGGGGAGTGCAGGATGCCGGACCCGGAGTTGCCGCCGAGGGTGTCGATGTCGGCGTACCGGATGGTGGTCGCGGTGACCTGCGTGGCCGGTCCCGCCTCGATGCGCTTCGGTGCGCCGACGGGGTGGCCGATGATCGCGAGCATGTCACCCACCGCGGGGTTCGCGGTGCCGAACTCGGACCAGCCGTAGGTGTGGCCGGGGTTGCCGGCGACACGGAACAGCGCCATGTCGAGCCCGCCGAGCCGGTACTCGACGAGCTGCGTGATCGCGAACGACTGCTCGGCCTGGAGCGTGCCGCCGGAGTCCACCTGGTAGTTGAGGTTGACGTGCATGGCCGTCGCGGCCTGCTGCGGCGACAGCGGGGTGCTCGTACCGTTCTGCCGCGGGATCGTCCAGCCGTTCGGGTCCGGGTCGAACAGGTGGCCGCACGTGAGGACGAGGTCCGGGCCGATGAGCGTGCCGGTCCCCCACCGCACGCCGTTGACGTTGCCCGGGTTGGTGAACGTCGTCGCGAGGTCGCTGTTCCACTGCACCTGCACGACGGGCCGCTCGTGGGCGTTGACGAACGCGACGGTCACGCCGAGCGTGCCGTCGTACTGCTCGACCTCCTGCGAGTCGTCCGTCGCGCCGCAGATGGACCGCAGCACGTCGGCGTACGGCACGCGTTCCCCGGCTCCGCGGGTCTCCTGCCCCGGCAGGTCCTCGAGGTGCGGCGGGTACAACCCGTCGCCGCCGAGGTCGGCCGGCTGCTTCTTCTTCGCTGGCATGGCCGTGCTCCTTCAGGTCGGCGACAGTCCCCCTGCCGCGCCACCGAGGAAGGAGCGCGGCGCCGGCGCTCGGATACCGGGGGGCGTCCGCGGAGGCGTCGCGCTCGAAACGATTCGGGTCCGTGCCGTCCGGTTTCATGGACCCCGCGCACACCCTGCGCGCGGACGGCACGCCTCCCGGTGCAGCGGCGTGCCGTCCGCACCTGCTCCCGGGCCGCCGACGACCGACGCGGCGCGACCCCGACCGGCCGCCCCGCCCGGCACCCGCCCCCCGCACGCACGACGACGCCCGCGCCGCACGAGGCGGACGCGGGCGTCGGGTGCTGCGG
>NZ_BHYL01000358.1 GCF_003851725.1 Cellulomonas algicola
GCTCGTCGACCAGCGCGGCGCGTCCCCCGGCCGCCCACGTCCGTCCGTCGTCGCTGCCGGGGCCGGACCCACGCCCGGCCGGGCGCCGCGCCGCGAGCCCGTACGCGACGTTGCCCGCGACGTCGCGGTGCGCGAAGAGCTGGCCGTCCTGGAACATCAGGCCGAAGCCGCGCCGGTGAACGGGCAGCCCGTCGACCGGCTGCCCGTCGAACGCGACGGACCCGCCCGCGAGCGGCTCGAGGCCGGCGACGGCCCGCAGCAGCGACGACTTGCCGCACCCTGACGGTCCGAGCAGCGCGACGACCTCGCCCGCACCGACGTCGAGGGACACCCCGTCGACGGCGGTCGTCCAGCCGCGCCGCCCGGCGGGATACCGCACGACGACGTCCTGCACGCGCAGTCCGCTCACCAGTCACCTCCGGGGTTGCCGGCCCGCAGCCGTTCGCAGGCGGCGACGATGCCCGCGGTGAGCACCGCGAGCACGACGGACGCGGCGAGCGCCGTGCCGTAGGAGTCCGCGCCCGGCCGGCCGATGAGCCGGAAGATCACGACGGGCAGCGTGGGCCGGTCGGGGCGGGCGAGGAACGAGGTCGCACCGAACTCGCCGAGCGACGCGGCGAACGCGAACCCGACGGCGAGGCCGAGGGCGCGCGCGGCGACGGGCAGGTCCACGGTCGCGAGGACGCGGCCGGGGGCGGCGCCGAGGGTCGCGGCGGCCTCCCGCAGGCGCGGGTCGATCGCGCGCAGCACGGGCAGGACGGTCCGCACGACGAGCGGCACGGCGACGACGGCCTGCGCGACCGGCACGAGCACGGGCGACGTGCGCAGGTCGACGTCGAGCCCGAACGGCTGGTGCATCGACAGCAGGAAGCCGAACCCGACGGTCACGGCGGAGACGCCGAGCGGCAGCATGAACACCGCGTCGAGCCCGGCGACGGCCCGGCGACCGACCGCACGACGCGGCCGCCGCGACACGACGAGCGCGACGAGGCCGCCGACGACCAGCGCGATCGTCGTCGCGTCGAGTGCGACGCGCAGCGACGTCACGGCGGCGTGCAGCGGGCTGACGCCCAGCGTGTCCGCGGGCGCGGCGAGCGCGACGTAGTGGTCGACTCCCCACCCGTCGGTGGTGCGGAGCGAGCGCAGGACGAGGTTGACGAGCGGCAGCGCGAGCAGCACGACGACGACCGCGGTCACCGCGGCGGCGGCGAGGTCGAGCGCGTGCCCGTCGCCGCGCGGCACCCCGGCGGGCCGCCTGAGCGTCAGGGCCCGGACGGTCGCCGTCGGGGCGCCGAGGTCGAGGGCGCGCTCGCGACG
>NZ_BHYL01000359.1 GCF_003851725.1 Cellulomonas algicola
GGCGCGGGCGGTCGCCGCGACGCGCGACGGCGCCGTGCTCGACGTGGCCGTGCGCGCCCGGGTGGTCGCGGACGCGGCCGACGACCAGCGCGTCGCGGCCGACCGGCTGCGCGACGCCGTCGCCGCCGCCTACGACGCCGCGCGCGTCCGGGTCGCCGAGCAGACGTCCGACGGCACGATGCTGCGCGGCGAGGTGCTCGCGCGGTGGCAGGACGTCGTCGGGACCGGTGAGTGGTTCCGACGTCTCGAGGCGGGCGTGTCACGGGTCCGCGACCGCGTCGTCGGCGCGATGACCGGGCGCCGGGCGGCCGACCCGGGGCTCGCGCAGGCTGTCGGGCACGGCGTGACGGCGCTGGTCGTCGACGCCGCGGAGGACGCGGCCGCGCGCGCCCACGCCGACTGGCACCACGACCCCGCGGGCCAGCCGCTGCTGCACGGGCTCGCGCTGTCGCGCGCGTCGGCCGACCTGCGCGTGCGGGCCGAGGAGCAGGTGCGCGCCTGGCAGGACGACGTGCTCGACCTCGTGCGCGGCGAGGGCGCCGAGAAGCGGGCGACCGCGCGCGCGGTCTCCTTCGGCGTCAACGGGCTCGGTGCGGCCCTCATGGTCGCGGTGTTCGCGTCGACCGGCGGGCTCACGGGTGCGGAGGTCGGCATCGTCGGCGGTACGGCGCTGCTCGCGCAGCGGCTCCTCGAGGCCGTCTTCGGCGACGAGGCCGTGCGGCGGCTCACGCGCACCGCGCACGAGCGGCTCGACGCGCGCGTCGCGCGGCTGCTCGACGCCGAGGCGTCGCGGTTCACGTCGGCGCTCGAGACGCTCGCGGCGGGCGTCGTCGACGGCGGGGCGCTGCGCGCCCGCGCGTCGCTCGTCGAGGTCGCGGCGCGCACGACGTCCGGCGACGGGCTCGGCGCGCGCACGACGTCCGGCAGCGAGAAGCACGCACGGGGCGGAGCGGCGGACACCAAGGCGTCGACGTCCGGGCGCGGTGGCGGACGCCTGCGCGGGTCCGGGGTGGTGGGCCGACCGCCTGTCGGCTCCCACGCGGACGTGGGCGCCACGACCGCGGACGACGGGGCGCCGGGCCGACCGGAAGCGGGCGGTCTGCGCGGATGGTGGGCGCGCGTGCGCGGGGGAGGTCGCGCGTGAGCCCCGCGGACGTCGACCCCGCGTCGCGGCTCCTCGCGCTCGAGCAGGCGGTGGCGCTCGCGGCGGGGCGCGTGGACCCGCAGGTCGAGTCGTCGGCGGCCGAGGTCCTCGGCCGGGCGCGCGAGCGGCTCGCGCTCTCGGGCGAGTACACGGTCGTGGCGCTCGCAGGCGCGACCGGCTCGGGGAAGTCGTCGCTGTTCAACGCGCTCGTCGGTGCCGAGATCGCCCGCCCGGGCGTGACGCGTCCGACGACGGGCCGCCCCTTGGCCGTGGTGCTGCCGCCGCCCGGGCCGGCCGCGACAGCCGGGTCCGGACCGGCGAGGACGACCGCGTCCGGACCCGACGACCTGCTCGACTGGCTCGAGGTGCACGACCGCGTCGTCGTCGGGGGCGAGAGCCCGGACGCGGCCGGCGCCGCCGTCGTGAAGGCGCGGGGGAGGGCAGGCGGGCTCGGCACCCTCGGGACGCTCGTCCGGCGGCGTCCGCGCGCGGTCGACGGACCGCCCGACCTGCCGACGGGCGCCGTGCTGCTCGACCTGCCCGACCACGACTCGGTCGTCGATGAGCACCGGGAGGTCGCCGAGCGTCTCTACGCGCGCGCCGACCTGCTCGTCTGGGTCGTCGACCCGCAGAAGTACGCCGACGCCGCGCTGCACGTGCGCTACCTGCGCCCGATGGCGGGGCATTCCCCGGTCCTGCTGCTCGCGCTCAACCAGGTCGACCGGCTGACGCCGCGCGAGGTCACCGAGGTCGTGGCGGACGTCCGGCGGATCGCCGCGCAGGACGGGCTGCGGGACGTCACGGTGCTGCCCGTGAGCGCGGTGACGGGCGAGGGCGTCGACGCGCTGCGCGACCATCTCGCCGACGCCGCACGCCGCCGTCGGGCCGCCACCCAGCGCGTCGTCGCGGACGTCCGGGCCGCGGGCGCCGCGCTGCGCGAGGCCTGCGGCAGCGCACGGGACGCCTCGTCGGCGGGGGACCGGGC
>NZ_BHYL01000360.1 GCF_003851725.1 Cellulomonas algicola
GGCGACGGCTTCGTCGCCGTCGACCGGATCGGCCGCGAGCTCACCGGGGTCGTCGACTGGCACGACGCCGAGGAGGCGCTCGACGGCCACGGCCTGCACTGGCTCGCCGACCGGTGGCAGCTGACGCTCGACGACGGGCGCGTCGTGCGGGTCCGGATGTCCGAGGTCGCCGCCGACCGGGTCGTCGTCACCACCGACGACTTCGGCGACGTCAACGCCGTCGTCACGCGGTACGTCCTGCCCTTCCCGGCACCGGCGGCGCTGCGCCCGTTCGCGGGCGACCCGGGCGTCATCGACGGCCTCGGCGCGCACTGAGCCGTCCCGCCGCTCGCTCGACCGCCGCGCGCCGGACCGGCGCGCGGGAGCGTCGCGCGCGTCCTCCCCAGCCGCGGCGCACGCCTCGTCAGGTCGGGCGCGCGCCGCGGCGCCAGCGGGCCGGGGTCACGCCGTGCTGCTCCCGGAAGCGTCGCACCAGGTAGGCGGCGTCCCGGTGGCCCGTGCGCTCCGCGACGAGCGCGACCGGCAGGTCGGTCTCGACCAGCAGGCGGCGCGCCTCGATCATCCGCCGCTCGGTGAGCCACTCGAGGACCGTGCGGCCCGTGCGCTCCCGCACGACGGTCGTGAGGTGCCCGGTCGTGTAGCCGAGCGACCGGGCGACGTCCCGCGTCGAGATCGGATCCCGGAAGCCGGCCTCGATCGCGTCGAGGACCGCGGCGACGATCGGGTCCCCGCCCCCGTGCGCCGGCGGTCCCGCGAGCCGCGCGACCGACACGAGCAGCAGCGTCAGCGCGGCCGTGGCCGCCTGGTCGGCGGCCGCGAGCGACGGCGGCTCGTCGTGCGCGGGCGCCTCCCGGGCGAGCACGTGCAGCAGGGACTCCCACGCGGCACGGTCGTCGTCGGGCACGCGCAGCGTCCGGGGACCGCCCGTACCCGACTCCGCGAAGGCCGCGAGCAGGGGGTGGAACCGCCACGCGAGCGGGTTCGCCGTCACGCCCGCGACCGCGTCCGCCGTGAAGAACACGACCCACGACCGCGCCTGGTCGGGCTCGTCCGTCGTCGCGCCCCCGACCACCTGGCCGGGCGACACCAGGCACACGTCCCCGGCGACCAGCGGCACGCCGTGGCCGTCGACGAGCAGCGACCCGCTCCCCCGCGCGACGTGCACGAGCACCAGGAAGTCGTGCGCGTGCGGCATGCCCCCGGGCAGCGCCCGGGGCGAGATCTGCTCGCCCGTGAACAGCTGCGCGCCGATCGGGACCCGCCCGGGACGGCGGTCGTAGGCGACGACCGGGGCACCGTCCGCCCGGCGTCGGGCGCGCGTGAACGGCGCCGCCGGGACAGCCGAAGAACGTCGCATTCTCCCCGCACTTCCGTCCTGGTCCGCGCTCCCGTCGCGCCGGACGCTGGTTGCAGCCCGGCGGACGGTCTACCACGCCGCCGACGACCAGGAACAGGTGGTGCCCGATGTCCACGACGCCCGACGTGACGCTCGTCGACGACCTCGCCGACGACGCCGTCACGCCCTACCTCCCCCCGACCGGCCGCGTCTCGCTGCTGCCGTTCTACGACGTGCTCAGCGCCGTGACCGGCGTGCGGCGCCGCCACGCGCGGCTCGTCGGCCTCGCCGGGATCCGCGCCGGCGACCGCGTCCTCGACCTCGGGTGCGGCACCGGCAACGTCGCGCTGCTCGTCGCGCGCACGATCCCCGGGACGGTCGTCACGGGGCTCGACCCCGACCTGCCCGCGCTGCGCCGCGCCACCCGCAAGGCCCGGCGGGCGCGCGTCCCGCTGACGTTCGTGCGCGGGTACGGGCAGGCGATCCCGCTGCCCGACGCGAGCGTCGACCACGTCGTGTCCGCGCTCGCGCTGCACCACGTGCCCGAGGGCGACCGGGACGCCACCGCGGAGGAGGTCGCGCGCGTGCTGCGGCCCGGCGGCCGCGTCACGATCCTCGACTTCGGCGGGCACGGGCACGGCGGACACTCGCTAGGACGGTCGCACCTGCCGCGGTTCGGCGCCGCCGCGGCGGACGGCCTGCGCGCGAACGTCGACGACGGGCTCGTCCGGCTGCTCGCGGGGGCCGGCCTCGTCGACGCGCGGGAGGTCGCGAGCGGGCGGCTGATCGGCGCGGACCTCACGTTCGTGGGCGCCCGCAAGGCCTGACGTCGCGGCGGCCCCGACGCAGCGGGGGCCGGTCGGCGGGACCGCTCGACCGTCCGCGTCGGCCGGGTGGTCGGCCCGTGGGGCGGACGCGTGCACGCCCGTGGCGTCCGGTCGCCTACCGCTCCGGGCGCTCGATGGTCGTGCGGACCGTGGTGACGGTCGGGCGGCGTGGCACGGACGAGAAGCCGAACGCGACCGGCGGCACGGCGGGCAGGAGGTCGCCGCACGGCCGACCGTCCCAGGTGACGCGCGCGTCGACGACGGCGTGCTGGTCGGTCGCGCCGTACCACTCGCGTCGTCCGGCGCCCGCGCTGCCCCGGGTCCGCACGCCCGGGAGCAGCGCGCGGGCGACCGGGTCGGCGAGGGTGGCGAACGTCCGCGAGCGAGCCAGCGGTCGCGGGACCGCGCGGAGGAGCCGACCGAGCGGCGTGCGGTCGCCGATCGTGACGTCGGCGGTCAGCGGGCCGGCGTCGACGAACCAGCGACGGGCGGTCCCGTCGCAGGTCACGCGCACGGGAGTGAGGACGACGTCGTCGAAGACGTAGGTCGCGGCGATCTCGTCGGCCACGTCGCGGTGCGGCGCGAGCAGCGTGCGCCGGCCGCCGACGTCCTGCGTCATGACGTCCGCGAACGGCGGCCACGGCGAGCGGAGCCAGCGACCGATCACGACCCGGCGGCCGTCGGCCGTCGCGAGCCCCAGGATGTGGCCGTCGTAGCGGTCGAGCACGCCCCAGTGTCGCCGCGGGTGCCTCGGGGCGCGCGTCGACGGGCGTCCGCAGGTGCGGACGGACGCGGCCCGACCGGCGCGCCGCGGCCCGTCGTCCTGGGAGCGCGCCGCCCCCCCGTCGATGAAGCCCTGGGCCGCCGCGCGGCGAGGCGGCGCCCGGGTCGGCGGGCAGCGCCGCGCCTAGGCTGCGAAGGTGCCCGACCCGATGCACTTCGACGGCATGGCCGACCTCTACGACCGGGCGCGGCCGCCCTACCCCGACGCGCTGTGGTCGCGGCTGGGGGCGCTCGGCGTGCTGGGGAGCGGGACGCGCGTGCTCGAGCTCGGCGCCGGGTCGGGGCTCGCGACGGCGCCGATGGTCGCGGCCGGTGCCGCGGTGACGGCGGTCGAGCCCGGTCCGGCCCTGGCCGACCTCCTGCGACGTCGGGTCCCGGAGGCGACGGTCGTCGAGGGGACGGCCGAGTCCGTGCCGCTGGACGACGCGGCGTTCGACCTCGCGGTGGTGGCGACGGCGGTGCACTGGTTGGACCTCGACGTCGTGCTGCCGCGGCTGCACCGCGCGCTCGTCCCCGGCGGTCACCTCGCGGTGTGGCGGCACGTGTTCGGTGACCCGACGGCGCCGCTCACGCCGTTCCGGGAGCGCGTCGCGCAGATCGTGCGGGAGCGGGGCGATGTTCCGCCGCGGCCGGGGCCCGCGGAGCTCGACACGACCGGGTGGGTCGGCCGCCTGACCGCCGGCGGCTGGTTCGCGGTCCGGCACGTCGACGAGCTGCGGTGGTCGGTCGACCTCGGTGCCGACCAGGTGCGCGACCTGTTCACGACGTTCAGCGAGTGGTCGGACGCCGAGGCCGAGGCGGCCGGACGCGCGGTGCGGGACCTCGGCGGTCGTGTCACCGAGCACTACCTGACGCCGCTGCTCGTCCTGCGTCGCGCGGGGACGCCCACGCGCTGAGTGCGAGGATCGGGACCATGACGGACGACACGGCTCAGGACCCCGCCGGGACGGTCACGGACGTCGTCGAGCGGAGCCTCGCGGAGCTGACGGACGCCGACGTCGAGGACGTCTACCGGCGGCTGCTCGTGCCGACGTTCCGGCCCGAGGAGCTCATGGCGCTCGACGAGGTCCGTGCGACGTTCACGGGACCGGACGCGCAGCCGTCCGACGTGGTGCTCGCGGGCGGCAGGCCCGTCGGCGTCATGCTCGGCACCTGGTACGCGGACCGGCGTGCGCTGCTGCTGACGTACCTGGCGCTCGACCCGTCGGCGCGGGGCCTCGGGCTCGGCGGCCGGCTGATGCGGGAGGTGCTGCCGCGGTGGGCGGCGACGTCCCCGGGCTCGCTGGTCGTGGCGGAGGTCGACGACCCGCGTGTGTGGGCCGCCGACGCGACGCAGGGCGACCCCGTCGCGCGGCTGCGGTTCTACGGCCGGCACGGTGCGCGGCTCGTCCCGCTCCCCTACGTGCAGCCGTCGCTGAGCCCGGGCGCGGCGCGCGTCGACGGGATGCTGCTGCTGCGGCTCGACACCACGCCGGGGCTGTCGGGCGACGCGCTCGCGGCGTTCCTGGCCGACTACTACGCCCAGTCGGAGGGTGCGTCGGCGGTGGCGGACCCGCAGGTGTCGGCGCTGCTGGACGCGGCCCGTGCGCTCGACCTCGACGCCCTGTGGCCCGTCGACCGGTGGGACGACGTCGTCCGCTGACCACGGACGGCCGACGGGGCGGGGCGCGACGTCACGCACCCCGCCCCGTCGGGTCGATCAGGTCAGGCTGTGCTCAGCGGGTCACAGGTACCACTGCTGGTTGGCCTGGTTGTTGCAGTCCCAGATCTGCACGCGCTGGCCGTCGTGCACGGGCAGCCCGCCGACGCCGTCGAGGCAGCGGCCGGACTGCGGGTTCTTGATCGCGCGCGTGCCGGAGTCGTAGGTCCAGCGCTGGGCGGCCGTGCCGTTGCAGGTCCAGAGCTGCACGACGGTGCCGTTGGCCGTCCCGCCGCCGCTCACGTCGAGGCACTTGCCGAGCGCCCGGACCGTGCCGTCGGAACCGCGGGTCCAGGACTGCGCGGCGTTGCCGTTGCAGCCGACGACCTGGATCGGGTTGCCGTCGTGCGTCTGCGCCCACGGGACGTCGAGGCACAGCTGGTTCGCGACGCGGATCGTGCCGGTGCCGGTCGGCAGCGAGCCGCCGCCCCCGCCACCACCGCCGCCGGTCGAGCCGTTGTCGTAGACGCGGACGTAGTCGACCTTCATCTGCTGCGGGAGCTGCGTCGACCCGTCGGGGTAGCCGGGCCACTGGCCGCCGACGGCGACGTTGAGGATGAGGAAGTACGGCTTGTCGAACACCCACGGGTTGCCGCCGACGCGGCTCGTCGTGACCTGGTGGTAGACGTTGCCGTCGACGGACCAGGTGATGGAGCCGGGCTTCCAGTCGACCGCGTAGGTGTGGAAGTCGTCGGCGAACGACCAGCCCTGCGGGTGCTGGTACATGCCGGTGATGCCCGCACCGCCCGAGTAGCCGGGGCCGTGCACGGTGCCGTAGATGCGGTGCGGCTCCTTGCCGACGTTCTCCATGATGTCGATCTCGCCGCTGCTGGGCCACGACGTCTGGGGGAAGTCGCCGCCGAGCATCCAGAAGGCGGGCCAGATGCCCTGGCCGCGCGGGATCTGGATGCGCGCCTCGATCCGCCCGAACTTCTGCTCGAACTTGTTGTTGCTCTGCAGACGCGCCGACGTGTACGACCCGTCTCCCTCGCGGCGGGCGGTGATGACGAGGTTGCCCTGGCCGTCGAGCGCGGAGTTCGCGCGGGACGTCGTGTAGTTCTGCAGCTCGCCGTTGCCCCAGCCGCCGGCGCCGGTGTCGTAGCTCCAGACGCTGCCGTCGGGGGCGCTGCCGGCGCCGCCGTTGAACTCCTGGGACCAGATGACGTCGCCGACCGCGGCGGACGCGGGGGCGGCGGGACCGCCGGTGAGCTGGGCGGCGGTGAGGGCGCTGGCGACCAGGCCGACGGTCAGGACGCCTGCGCCGATCATGCGGCTGCGGCGGACGTGGCGTGGGCGGGACGTGCGGGGACGTACGAGTGCGACGGGCATCGGTGCCTCCTCGGGGTCGTCTGGTGGACGACGCAAGCGCGGCTGACTCGTGTCACTTCGTTGTGCCGGGCGCGCCCTGCCGTCCGGCGACCGACCGTAACGGCCCTGCTTACTGACAGGCAAGTAATCCTTACCGAGGCCACCCGATCGTGCGGCCAGGACCCCGCTGACCTGCGACGACGCGCGCGGTCAGCGAAACGATTCGGGATCCATCGGACAGCGACCGCGCGCCGCCGCAGTCACGACGGGTGCCCGTCGGACCGCCGGCGGGCGTCGAGATACGCGCGCACGGTGTCGTCGTCCGCGAGCTCGGCCGCGCGCGCGAAGGCGCGTCCCGACTCGTCGGCGCGGCCCGCACGCGCCAGCAGGTCCGCGCGCGCCGCCCACCACGGCTGGAACGCCGGCACCGGCTCCGACGGCAGCGCCGCGAGC
>NZ_BHYL01000361.1 GCF_003851725.1 Cellulomonas algicola
GGACCGGTGGCGACACACCGGTCGTCCGCGACCCAGGAGCACAGCCCCATGCCCGTCTTCACCCCGAAGCGCACCGCCGACGTCCCCACCCAGCGGTCGTCGCCCGAACCGACCGCCGAGCGCGGGGCCGCCACCAGCGGGGGCGCGGGTGCGAGGACGCGGCGCCGGCTCGTCGCGGACCGGTCCGTGCGGACCAAGATGCTCGGCCTGGTCGGGATGCTCGCGGCCGTCCTCGTCGCCGTCGGGGCGTTCGGCGTGATGTCGCTGAGCGCGCTCGCCGACCGGTCCGCCGCGACGTCGCGGGCGAGCTCCGAGGTCACCGGGCAGCTGGCGACCCTGTCGAACGCGCTGTGGACCGTGCGCAACGGCATCTCGAGCGTGCCCGGGTACCCGGACGACGAGGGCAAGCAGAAGGCGATGGCGGCGGTGCGTGCCGCGTACGCGTCGTTCGACTCGGCGACGGACGACTTCGCGGAGGTCTACGCGGGCGCCTACGGGTCGATGCCGCCCGAGTGGGACGCGTTCCTCGCACGCTACGACGAGTACAAGACCAGCGTGGACGCCGACGTCCTGCCGCCGGCGATGGACGACGACCGGGCCGCGTGGGCCGCGCAGAGCGACGAGGCGGCCCGCGTGGGCATGAACCTCACCGCGTCCCTCGCGGACCTGAGCACGCACGTCGACGAGGCGGTCGCGCTGGACCAGGCGGACGCCGGTGCGGCGGCCTCGCTCGCGCGCTGGACCATGATCGGCGTCGCCGGGGCGGGCCTCGTGGTCGCGCTCGCGCTCGGCATGCTGTTCGCCCGCAGCGTCCGCCGCGCGGTCGGTGACGTGCAGCGGAGCGTCGACGCGCTCGCCACGGGTGACCTCACGGTGACGGCCCGCGTGCGCAGCGACGACGAGCTCGGCCGGATGGCCGCGGCGCTCGGCCGCGCGCAGTCGGCGCTGCGGACCACGCTCGCGGGCGTGACCGAGGCGTCCGGGACCGTCGCGACCGCGTCGGAGGAGATGTCGGCCGCCGGCGCGCAGGTCGCCGCCGGTGCGGAGGAGACGTCCGCCCAGGCCGGGGTCGTGGCGACGGCCGCCGACCAGGTGAGCCGCAACGTGCAGCTCATCGCCGCGGGCGCGGAGGAGATGGGCGCGTCGATCCGCGCGATCGCGGAGAACGCGAACGAGGCCGCACGCGTCGCGGAGGAGGCGACGGCCGTCGCGGCCCGCACCACCGACACCGTCGCCCGGCTCGGCACCAGCTCGCGCGAGATCGGCGACGTCGTCAAGGTCATCACGTCGATCGCCGCGCAGACCAACCTGCTCGCGCTCAACGCGACCATCGAGGCCGCGCGCGCCGGGGAGGCGGGCAAGGGGTTCGCGGTCGTCGCCGGGGAGGTCAAGGACCTCGCGCAGGAGACGGCGAACGCGACCGACGACATCGTCCGCCGGGTGCAGGCCATCCAGACGGACACCGAGGGCGCGGTCGCGGCGATCGAGCAGATCTCGCACATCGTCGCGCAGATCAACGACTACCAGCTCACGATCGCGTCGGCGGTCGAGCGGCAGACGGCGACGACGAACGAGATGTCGCGCGGCGTCGTCGAGGTCGCGACCGGCGCCGGCGAGATCGCGGCGAACATCACCGGCGTCGCTGCGGCGGCCCGGTCAACGACCGAGGTGCTCACGCAGATGGGCGAGTCGATCCGCGAGCTCGCGGTCATGGCGCAGGACCTCGAGGGCCGCATCACCGCGTTCACCTACTGACGAGGCCCGCGTCCTCGGCCGGCACGACCGGCGACGCGCTCGGGCGGCGGTCCGACGGCCGTGACCTGCGCGGGGACCGTCGCAGCGCGGTCCTGGACGCGCGGCCGAGTGAGGCTAGCCTCACCTGAAAAGCGGCTCTGACCTGCGCAGAGACCCCGGCGCTTCCCTAGGCAGGACGCGCGTGACGGGTCTAGCGTCGGTCAGGTACGCCCCGTCCCCGGATCGTGGAGGTACCGATGAGCACGCTGATGGACCTGCCCCCGGTCGCCGAGTGCTCGGTGGCCGGCTGTTCGTACAACGACCACTCGCACTGCCACGCGGCGGCGATCACGATCGGCGGGCACGCGGGCGACGCGGCCTGCGCGACGTTCATCCCGCTCGGCGTCAAGGGCGGGCTCGAGAAGGTCGTCACCCACGTCGGTGCGTGCCAGCGCGACGACTGCGTGCACAACTCCGCGCTCGAGTGCGCCGCCGACTCCGTCCGGGTCGGCGCCGGCCAGGACTCCGCGGACTGCCTCACCTACACGCCGCGCTGACCCGTCGCCGAGACCGCCCCACCCGATCGCCGGGTGCGGGCGGTCTCGTCGTCCCCGGGTGGTGTGGGCGGTTCGGTGCGTTTGACCGCCGCCGGGAAGGTGACGTGCGCCGTCCGGGCTCCCGCGGCCTCGGTCGACCTCCGTAGGGTGCGGCTGCCGCGTCTCCCGAGGCGGCTCTGGTCCGAAGGAGGCACGGGTGAGCGCACGCGCCGGCTGGTACGCCGTCCCCGCCGAGCCCGGCACCATGCGGTACTGGGACGGGTCCGCGTGGACCGAGCACCGGCAGCCGCTGCCGCCTCCCGCGGACAGCGTCCCGATCGCCGCGCCGGCGCCGGCACCCTCCGCGTCCGCCGTCCCGGCACCCTCCGCACCCGCACCTGCGTACGCCACCGCGCCCGCACGCTCGCACGTGTCCGCCCCCGGACCCGCGTCCGCCCCCGCACCCGCGTCCGCCCCCGCACCCGCGTCCGCCCCCGCACCCGCGTCCGCCTCGACCCCTCCGACGCGGCGCACGCCCGCCCCGGCACCCGCGCCTGCGC
>NZ_BHYL01000362.1 GCF_003851725.1 Cellulomonas algicola
CGTCGTGCGTCCGGGGGTCAGGACAGCTGCTCGACGACGTGGTCGACGCACGCGGTCAGTGCGAGGACGTCCTCGGGGTCGACCGCCGGGTACATCGCGACGCGCAGCTGGTTGCGACCGAGCTTGCGGTACGGCTCGACGTCGACGACGCCGTGCGCCCGCAGGATCTTCGCGACGGTCGCGGCCTCGACCTCGGGGTCGAGGTCGATCGTGCCGACGACCGACGACCGCGCCGCCGGGTCGGCGACGAACGGGGTCGCCCAGTCGCGCGACTCGGCCCACCCGTAGAGATGCCCGGCCGAGGTCGCCGTCCGCTCCGCGGCCCACGCGAGGCCGCCCTGGTCGAGGATCCACTCGAGCTGGTCGGCGAGCAGCAGGAGCGTCGCGATCGCGGGCGTGTTGAGGGTCTGGTCGAGCCGCGAGTTCGTGACGGCCGTGGTCAGCGACAGGAACTCCGGGACCCAGCGGTCGCCCTGCTCGATGCGCGCGGCGCGCTCGACGGCCGCGGGGGAGAGGCACGCGAGCCACAGCCCGCCGTCGGACGCGAACGACTTCTGCGGCGCGAAGTAGTAGGCGTCGGTCTGCGCGACGTCGACCGCGAGGCCGCCCGCGCCGGACGTGCCGTCGACCACGACGAGCGCGCCCTGCTCGCGCGAGCCCGGGACGCGGCGCACGGGGGCGGCGACACCGGTCGACGTCTCGTTGTGCGGCCACGCGTACACGTCGACGTCGTCCGCGAACGCGGGCACGGCCACCTGGCCGGGCGCGACGGTCGTGACGACGGGCTCGTCGAGGAACGGTGCCCGCGCCGCCGCGGTGGCGAACTTGGCGCCGAACTCGCCGAACGACGCGTGCGCGCTGCGGCGCTCGACGAGGCACAGCGTCGCGACGTCCCAGAACGCGGTCGAGCCGCCGTTGCCGAGCACCACCTCGTACCCGTCGGGGAGCCCGAACAGCGCGGCGACACCCTCGCGGACGCGTCGGACGACGGCACGGACGGGCGCCTGCCGGTGGGACGTGCCGAGGATCGTCGACCCCGTCCGGGCCAGCGCGTCGAGCTGCTCGGGGCGGATCTTCGACGGCCCGGAGCCGAACCGGCCGTCGCGCGGCAGGAGGTGCGCGGGGATCGTCACCGCGGGCGGGGCGTCTGGAACGGCGGGCACGGCCCGAGGATAGGCGGTCAGGACCCCGGACGGTCGGACCGACCAACTAATCTGTCCCCAGCGTCCGGGCGGTGAGCACCCGCCGAGGCACGGACTGATGGTGGAGGCGTAGCGGTGAGCGACCTGATCGACACGACGGAGATGTACCTCAAGACGATCTACGAGCTCACCGAGGAAGGCCGCACGCCCCTGCGGGCGCGCATCGCGGAGCGTCTGGGTCACTCGGGTCCGACGGTCTCGCAGACGGTGGCGCGCATGGAGCGCGACGGCCTCGTGGTCGTCACGGGCGACCGGCACCTCGAGCTCACGCCCGAGGGTCAGGCGAAGGCCGTGCGCGTGATGCGCAAGCACCGGCTCGCCGAGCGGCTGCTCACGGACGTCATCGGCCTGGAGTGGCCGTACGTCCACGAGGAGGCGTGCCGCTGGGAGCACGTGATGAGCGAGCGCGTCGAGAAGCGCCTCGCGTCGCTGCTCGACCACCCGCACTTCGACCCGTACGGCAACCCGATCCCGGGTCTCGCCGAGATCGGCGAGGAGGTCACGCACGAGGGGTTCCTCGACGGCGTGACGCCGCTGACGGCGATCTCGCCGGCGGTGGGCCAGGACGGCGGCCGGGCGGTCGTCGCGCGCATCGCCGAGCCGCTCCAGGTGGACGTCGAGCTGCTGAGCCGGCTGGCCGACGCCGGGGTGCGCCCGGGCAGCGAGATCGACGTCGAGCGGGGCGACGGCGTCGTCACGGTCGCGGTGCCGGGCTCGGCGACGGTCCTCGACCTCCCCGACGACGTCGCGCGGCACATCTTCGTCGGCGTCCGCTGACCCCTGCGCGACACACGCCCGTCGGGCGGCGCGCGCCGTTCACCGGAGCGGGTGAGATCGGCCACCTGCCCGTGTGCGCGCTCCCACGCGCCGGAGACCGTCTTCCCAGGTGGTCCCGGCGTGTCGCCCCGGCGCGCCGGACGGGCGTCCAACTTCGGACGTTTCTCTTCGTGATCGGAACGTGACAATCGCCGGAGGGGTCCTGTACGTTCGACCTGCTTCAAGGAACCCTCCTCCGCGAAGCCCTCGAGCGGAACGCCTAACCCTGCCGCCGCCCCGAGGTCCGTACGAACCGCCGGCAGGGGCGGGGGACCCACGATTTGTGGTCCACCGGAGACGGTGACCTTGGGGTGAAGCCGAGGTGGCAGCAGGACCGCCACCGACGCCGGGTGTTCTCCCACCCGAACCCGACAGCTCACCTCGCAGGCGACAGGAGAGGCACCTCGTGACCGTGAGCACCACTCGCGCCCGGCACCGGTCTGCGCGTCGTCCCTCGACGCCTCTGACCGAGCTTGCTTCGGCCGCCTCGGAGCAGATGGGCACCGTCGGCCGTCGTACGGCCGTCGTCGCCGCGTCCTCCGGCCTCGTCGTGACGATGATCGGCGCCGCTCCCGCGGGCGCCACGTCCGACTCGGCCGCCGGCGCACTGAACTCCGTCGACACCGCAGCACTGACCGCGTCCGCGCGCGCCGTGCTCAACACGTCCCCCGTCGTGAGCTCCCCGGCCGAGGCCGCGTGGACCTTCGACGCCCCGACCGTGACGGCCGTCAAGCCGACGCCTCCGCCGGAGACGCGTCGTGCCACGGCGACCACGACGTCGCGCACCGCCGACCGTGCCGCCACCACGACGACGGCGAAGGCGGCCACCAACGCGCCGATCCCGCAGTCGGTCGCCGGCAACGCGGTCCTCGAGATCGCCGCCCGCTACGTGGGCACCCCGTACGTCTCCGGCGGCTCGTCGCCCGCGGGCTTCGACTGCTCGGGCTTCGTCTCGTACGTCTACGCGCAGCTCGGCGTCTCCCTGCCGCGCACGTCGTCGGGCATCAAGGCCGCGGCGACGGTCATCTCCCGCGACCAGGCGCAGCCGGGCGACCTCATCTGGAGCCCCGGGCACATCTCGATCTACGCCGGTGGCAACCAGCAGATCGACTCGCCGCGTCCCGGCAAGACGGTCCAGTTCCGCGCGATCTGGCAGAGCTCGCCGGTCTTCCTGCGGGTCGGCTGACCCCAGGCACCGCTTCACCGAGGCCCCGGCGACGTCCGCGTCG
>NZ_BHYL01000363.1 GCF_003851725.1 Cellulomonas algicola
GCACCGCGCAGCGCGGTCGCGAGCTCCTTCTCCGCGGCCGCCGCCGCCTGCTCGGCCTCCTGGCGGGCCGTCACCGCGGCCTCGAGTGCGACGCGTGCGAGGTCGACCTCGGCGGCGAGCTCGGCCTCCGCGGCCCGGACGCGCTCCGCCTGCGCGGCGAGGTCGTCGGGGTCCTGCCCGCCCGTGCGCTCCGACCCGGCGCTGCCGAGCAGCCGCACGCGGTCCGCGGCGAGCGACGCCGTGCCGCGCAGCCGCTCGCGCAGCGACGACAGGCGGTACCAGACCTCGGTGACCTCGGTGAGGTGCGGGGTCGCCTCGGCGGCCTCGCGCTCCAGGGCGGTGAGCCCGTCGCGGGCCGCGGCGAGCGCCTGCTCGACCTCGGCGCGGCGGGCGAGCAGCGCGGACTCGTCGGCGATCTCCTGCTCGAGCGTCGCGCTGAGCTGCGCGAGGTCGTCGGCGAGCAGGCGGGCGCGGGCGTCGCGCAGGTCGGCCTGGACGACGGCGGCCTTGCGCGCGACCTCGGCCTGCCGCCCGAGCGGTCCCAGCTGGCGGCGGATCTCGCCGGTCAGGTCGCCGAGCCGCGTGAGGTTGGCCTGCATCGCGTCGAGCTTGCGGAGTGCCTTCTCCTTGCGCTTGCGGTGCTTGAGGACGCCCGCGGCCTCCTCGATGAACCCGCGCCGCTCCTCGGGCGTCGCGCGCAGCACCGCGTCGAGCTGCCCCTGCCCGACGATCACGTGCATCTCGCGGCCCAGGCCCGAGTCGGACAGCAGCTCCTGGATGTCGAGCAGCCGGCAGCCCTGCCCGTTGATCGCGTACTCGGACCCGCCGCTGCGGAACAGCGTCCGGGAGATCGTGACCTCGGTGTACTCGATCGGCAGCGCGCCGTCGGTGTTGTCGATGGTCAGCGCGACCTCGGCGCGGCCGAGCGGCGGACGGCCCGCGGTGCCGGCGAAGATGACGTCCTCCATCTTGCCGCCGCGCAGCGACTTGGCCCCCTGCTCCCCCATGACCCACGCGAGCGCGTCGACGACGTTCGACTTGCCCGACCCGTTCGGGCCGACCACGCAGGTGACGCCCGGCTCGAAGCTCAGCGTCGTCGCCGAGGCGAACGACTTGAACCCCCGCAGGGTGAGGGTCTTGAGGTGCACGGGGGAAGCCTAGGACGTGGACGGCGGGCGGTCGGGGACGCGGGGCGCGTCCGCCGCCCGCCGTCGGTGTCAGGTGAGGGGCGTCAGAGCGACGGGAACCACAGCGCGATCTCGCGCGCCGCCGACTCCTCGCCGTCCGAGCCGTGCACGAGGTTCTGGATGACCTTGAAGCCCCAGTCGCGGGACAGGTCGCCGCGGATCGTGCCGGGGGCGGCGACGGTCGGGTCGGTCGCGCCGGCGAGCGAGCGGAAGCCCTCGATCACGCGGTGCCCCTCGACGACCGCGGCCAGCACCGGGCCGGACCGCATGAACTCGACGAGCGGCTCGAGGAACGGCTTGCCGGCGTGCTCGGCGTAGTGCTCCGCGAGCAGCGCCTCGTCGGCCTCGCGGAGCTCGACGGCGACGAGCGTGTAGCCCTTCGCCTCGATGCGACGCAGGATCTCCCCCACCAGACCCCGGCGGACTCCGTCGGGCTTGACGAGGACCAGGGTGCGCTGCGTGTCAGTCATGGGCGTCACCCTAACGGGGGCGCCCGGGCGGCCCGGTGACGTGTCCGTGAACGGTCAGGGGCCGACCATGCCGGGGTGCGCGGCGTCCCACTCGGCACGCTCGCGGTCGATGCGGCCGCCGACGCGCAGCGAGAACACCCACATCGCGGCGAACACCGCGCCGACGACGAACATCATCGGGATCACGAAGCCGCAGGCCAGGACGACGACCTGCGCGACCGACCCCGCGACGTAGCCGCCGGGTCGACCGACCCAGCCGGCGAGCACGACCAGGACGACGGTGAGCGAGCCGCCGACCCACCACACGGTGGCGGTGTCGGCGACCCGCAGGCCGTACGCCACGAGCGTCGCGAAGAACACCACGAAGGCCTCGAGAACGAGCATCGTCTGGGTGAACTGCGGCTTCGCGGGGCGCTTGCGGCGCACGGCCTGCGGGTCGGTCGAGCTCATCGGGTCAGGTTACCGGGCACCCACGGCGTCGCCGTCGGCCGCTCGGTCGCCCGCGGTGGGCGCCCCGTCGTCGTCGTGCGCGGAGGCCGAGAGCTCGTCCACGACGACCGCGCCGTCGACCGTCGCGTCCGCGCGGACCGCGCCCGCACGCACGTCGTCCGCCGCGACCGCCTCGCCGCGCGCGACCATGCCGGCCACGTCGGAGAGCTTCACCTCGCGGAGGAACAGCGCGAGCACGAAGCCGACCACGACGAGCGGGATGAAGTACCAGAACGACGACGACAGGCTGCTCGCGTAGGCGTCGATGACACCGGTCTTGAACGGCTCGGGCAGCTGCTGGACGACGTCCGGGGTGAGGCCGGACGCCTCGCCGCCGGAGCCGGCGGGCACGCCCGCGAACACGTCGGTGACCTGCTCGATGAGCCGGCTGGTGAACATCGTGGAGAACACGGCGACGCCGACGGCCGCTCCGATCTCGCGGAAGAAGTTGTTCGCCGACGTCGCGGTGCCGAGCTCGTGCGGGTCGACCGCGTTCTGCACGGCCAGGACGATCGTCTGCATGACGAGGCCCATGCCGGCGCCGAGCACGAAGATCATCGCGCCGAACAGCCACATCGACATGTCGCCGGTGATGCGGGTCAGCCACACCATCCCGACGGTCGTGATCGCGAGGCCCGCGACGGGGAAGATCTTGTAGCGGCCGGTCTTGGTGATCGCGATACCCGAGCCGATCGCGGTGAGCATGACGCCCGCCATCATCGGCAGCAGGAGGTAGCCGGACTGCGTGACGCCCACGCCGGTCGACATCTGGAGGAACGTCGGCAGGAACGCGAGGGCGGAGAACATGCCCATGCCGAGGATGAAGCCAATGGCCGTCGCGATCGTGAAGGTGCGGTTGCGGAAGAGGCGCAGCGGAAGCAGCGGGTCGGACGCCTTGAGCTCCGCCACGATGAACAGCGCGATCGAGAGCAGCGTGCCGACGACGAGCGCGAGCAGGCCCGGGTCGGACCAGTCGTAGCCGCGCTGCCCGCTCCAGCTCTCCCAGCTGGTGGCGAGGACCAGGCCGGACGTGCCGAGGACGACGAACAGGATGCCCGCGACGTCGATGCGGCGGCCCGAGCGGTGCGACGGCAGCTTGAGCGCGAACCACGCGACGGCGAACGCCGCGATGCCGACGGGGATGTTGATCCAGAAGCACCAGCGCCAGTCGGCGTGCTCGGTGAACAGGCCGCCGAGCAGCGGGCCGACGACGGCCGCGATGCCGAACAGGGCGCCCATCGGACCCATGTACTTGCCGCGGTCCTTGGCGGGGACGATGTCGGCGATGATCGCCTGCGACAGGATCATGAGGCCACCGCCGCCGAGGCCCTGGATGCCGCGGCCGACGACGAGCCAGCCGAAGGACCCGGCGAAGCCGGCGACCGCGGAGCCCGCCGTGAACAGCGCGATCGCGACGAGGAACGGCCAGCGCCGCCCCCAGATGTCGCCGAACTTGCCGTAGAGCGGCATGACGATCGCGATGGCCAGGATGTAGGCCGTCACGACCCAGCCCTGGTGCTCGACGCCGTCGAGCTCGCCGACGATGGTCGGCATCGCGGTGCCGACGATCGACTGGTCGAGCGACGACAGGAACATGCTCGCCATGAGGGCGCCGAAGATGAGCCAGACGGTGCGGGGCGTGAGGACGACGAGCGGCTTGTCGCTCGCTCCCACGTCGGGGACGGTGGCGGTGGCCATGGGGTTCCTTGCTTCTCAGGGGACGTGGATGGCGTGGTCGTGCGGGCGCGCGGACGCGCCCGTCCCGCGGGTGGCGGGCAGATCGGGTGCGTCAGTCGGCGAGCAGCGCGCGCAGCTCCCCGACGACGGTGTGCAGGTGGTCGCGGATCTCGCCCTCGCTCCCGCCCGACTCCCAGCGCACGAACGTCGCGTGCGTGAGGAACAGGGCGAGCGAGGCGACGGTGTCGGGCGAGTGGACGGGGTCGTCGCCGAGCCGGCGTGCGACGAGTGCCATGAGGTTGCCCTTGTGCTTGTCGAGCCACGCAAGGTGCCGCGCGAGCAGCCGGGGCTCCTGCGCGGCGATGGCGAGGCCCTTCGCCATGCGCGCCCGGCCGGGGGGCGCGGCGTCGAGCAGCGAGCCGACGAGGTGCTCGAGGTCGGTCACGAGGTGGCCCGTGGGGCCCCCGGACGCGAACTCGTCCTCGACCAGCGGGTCGATCGGGTACGTCGCGTGCCCGAGGACCGCGTCGTCCTTCGTCTCGAAGTAGTTGAAGAACGTGCGGACGGAGACGCCGGCGGCCTCGCAGATGGCCTCGACCGTGACGGCGTCGAGACCGTCGCGGTCGACGAGGCGATGGGTGGCGTCGATGAGCGCGTCGCGGCGGGCGCGCTTCTTGCGCTCGCGGAGCCCGAGGGCGCCCACGAGCTCCTCGATGCTGGGCGCCGACTCGTCGACGGGCCGCGTGTCGGCGGGGTCGGCGAGTCCGCGCGTGGCGTCGACTTCCTGCATGGGATGCAACATTACATCCACTGCAACTTTGCAGTCCATGCAGTTTCTGTGCCGTCGCTCACCCGGCCCATCCAGGCCGCGCGCCCAGGCGTCGCGTCAGACCTCCCCGAAGCCGCCCTCCACCGCGTCGAGCAGCGCGTCGCGCGCCTCGACGGCCTGCGGCCCCTCGGCCTCGACGACGATCTCCTGCCCCTGCACGGCACCGAGCTTCATGAGCTGCAGGACGCTCGCCGCGTCGACGCCGTTCACGCGGACGCGCGCGTCGTAGCCGGCGATCATGCGCGCCACGATCGCGGCGGGACGCGCGTGCAGCCCGAGGGGGTTCCGCAGCACCGCTGAGCCCCGCGCCACGTCGTCCCCCTGGGCCGCCGGGGCAGCGGGCTCGCTCGGCGGCACCGCCGCGAACGTCGTCCCCGCGTGCTCGGCCGCGGCCACGACGGCGGCGAGGTCCGCTCCCCCGTGCGCCGCGACCGCGGCGGCGACGGCTCCCTCGACGAACGGCGCGTCCGCGAGCCGCACACGCGCGGCGACGTCGGGCTCCGCGAGCTCGAGCACCGACTCCGCGGTCAGGACCGCCGAACCCAGGTCGGTCAGCACGACCGCCGACCGACCGTCCGCGGTCGCGTCCGTCAGCGCCGCCTCGACCAGGTCGAAGCTCGTGCCCAGCCCGCCGTCGGGCCCGCCGCCCGCCGCGAGCAGCAGCACGCCCGGCGCCATCTGCCCGGCGAGCTCGACCGCGCCCTCCGCGAGCCCGCGCGAGTGCGACACGAGCACCAGCGCGACGCGGGCGGTCGCGCGCTGGGTCGTCACGCCGCTACCTGCGCCGCGGCGGCGAGGAGCAGCTCGGTCGACCGCGCACCCGGGTCGAGGTGGCCCGCCGAGCGCTCGCCCAGGTAGCTGGCCCGTCCCTTGGTCGCGACCAGCGGGATCGTGGCCTGCGCACCGTCGGCCGCCGCCTGCGCCGCCGCCGCGAGCACCGCCGGGGGTGCCGCGCCCTGGTCGGCCGCCGCGA
>NZ_BHYL01000364.1 GCF_003851725.1 Cellulomonas algicola
GGGCCGTCGCGGCCCGCGTCCGGCGCCGTCCCCGACGCGGGGCGGCCTGGCGACGACTCTGCGCCGTGCGACGATGGGATGGCAACATCCGTTGCTGTTCCGGCAACAACAGGGCGTCGCTCCGACGCGGGCCGGCCCGGGCCGCGGACCCGAGAGAGGTGAGGACCATCCCCGACGACATCGACGCCGCGCTCGACGCGGTCGGCGCCCGGCTGCGCGCGCTGCGCTCCGAGCGCGGCCTCACACTCGCGCAGGTCGCCGACGCGACCGGTGTCTCGGTCTCGACGCTCTCGCGCCTCGAGTCCGGTGGGCGGCGGCCGACGCTCGAGCTCCTGCTCCCGCTGGCCCGCGAGTACCAGGTGCCGCTCGACGAGCTCGTCGACGCCCCCGCGACCGGCGACCCGCGCGTCTACGCGCGCCCGTTCCAGCGGCACGACCGCACGTTCGTCCCGCTGACCCGCCGTCCGGGTGGGCTGCGCGCGTACAAGGTCGTCATCCCGCCGGGGTCGTCGCCCGTCGACCCCGAGCTCAAGGTCCACGAGGGCTGGGAGTGGCTCTACGTCCTGTCCGGCCGACTGCGGCTGCTGCTCGGCGAGCACGACCTCACGCTCGGGCCGGGAGAGGTCGCCGAGTTCGACACCCGCACGCCGCACGCGATCCTCAACCGCGGCCCCGACCCGGTCGAGCTCCTGACCCTGTTCGGCCCGCAGGGCGAGCGCCTGCACGTCCGCGCGCAGCAGCGCCGCTCCTGAGCGCACCCGTCAGGCGCGGGCCTGGCCTGTCCGCGCGAGCGCCGCGTCGAGCGCCGCGTGGACGTCGCGCGCGTCGATGCCGAGCTGGCGGGCGACGAGGGCCAGCCGGTCGGCGGCCTGCGGCAGCGCCGCGGAGTCGGCAGGTGCAGGCACGCGGTCGGCGACGACGGTCCCGTGGCGGCCGGCGGTCCGCACCCAGCCGTCGCGCGCGAGCTCGTCGTACACCCGCTGGACGGTGCCGCGGGCGATCCCGAGGTCGGCAGCGAGGTGGCGGATGGTCGGCAGGCGGCTGCCGGGTGCGAGCGCACCCGACGCGACGAGCCGCTCGACCTGCGCGCGCAGCTGCTCGAAGACGGGGACGGGCGAGTCGGGGTCGACCTGGACGATCATGCGGCGACGACGCTGCCCGATAGGCGCGGTGCGCGCGGCGGTCGCGGGCGGGCGGCGCGCAGCTGGACGACGGCGACCACGAGGCCCGTGACGACCGCGACGACGCCCAGCCAGTCCGCGTCGTCGGGCAGCAGGGAGGTCGCGGACACGACCCAGGCGGCGGTGAGCACGGCAGCGGCGAGCTCCAGGTGGGCGACCGAGCCGGTCGCGAACGCGCGCAGGCGCTCGTCGAGCCGGGTGGCGCGCGCGGACAGCACGGGCCGTCGGCGGCCGACGACCCGCGCGCGCGTGGCCTCGGCGAGCGCGACGACCGCGAGACCGAGCAGCAGCGTGGCCG
>NZ_BHYL01000365.1 GCF_003851725.1 Cellulomonas algicola
GCGGCCGGGTGGTCCGCGCGACCTCGCCGCGCGGACCACCCGGTGTCACGGTCAGGCGCAGGCGGCCTGCGCGGGCGGGTTGAGGTCGGCGTTGAACTGGAATCCGGACGCGCCGACGTTCTTGTCGAGGAGCTCCTCCCACGTGCCGTCGTCGATCATCGCGCCGATGGCCTCGTTGATCGCCTCGCACTGGTCGGAGTCCTTCGGCAGCCCGACGCCGTAGTTCTCCTCGGAGAAGGGGTTGCCGACGACCTTGACCTTGCCCTCGTTGGCGGGGACGGCGGCGAGGCCCGCGAGGATGATGTCGTCGGTCGTGACGGCGTCGACCTGGCCCGCGGTGAGCGCGGTGACGCACTCGGCGTAGCCGGGCTGCTCGAGCAGGTTGGTGCCGGCCGCGTACTCGTCCTTGATGCGCTGGGCGCTCGTGGACCCGGTGACGGAGCAGAGGTTCTTGCCCTCGAGGTCCTCGGGGCCCGAGATGGAGTCGTCGTCGGCGGCGACCAGCAGGTCCTGCCCGGCGACGAAGTACGGACCGGCGAAGGAGACGACCTCCTTGCGCTTGTCGGTGATCGAGTACGTCGCGAAGATCATGTCGACCTGGCCGTTCTGCAGCAGGTTCTCGCGCTGCGCGGACGGGGCCTGGACCCACTCGATCTGGTCCTCGGAGTAGCCGAGGGCGTCGGCGACGTACCGGGCGACGTCGACGTCGAAGCCGGTGTAGTCCGAGCCGTCCTTGAAGCCCAGGCCCGGCTGGTCGAACTTGATGCCGATGCGGATCGAGCCCTCGGCGCCGCCGGAGGTCTCGGTGGAGTCGCCGGTGGCGCCGGCGTCGGTGTCGTCGTCACCACCGCCGCTGGAACAGGCGGCGAGCGTGAGCGTGGCGGCGGCCGCGAGTGCGACCAGTCCTCGTACGCGCATGGTGGTCCCCTTCTTCTGCGTGGACGTGCGGTGTGTCGGTCAGAGGGTCGGATCGTGTCCGGGTGGGGTCGGCGGCGGGGTTCGGCTGGGTCCGGGTCAGTGCGTGAGGATCTTCGACAGGAAGTCGCGGGCGCGGGCGCTCGTGGGTGCGGTGAAGAACGTCTCGGGGTCGGCCTGCTCGACGATCTGGCCGCCGTCCATGAAGACGACGCGGTGCGCGGCGCGGCGGGCGAACCCCATCTCGTGCGTGACGACGAGCATCGTCATCCCCTCGCGCGCGAGGCCGACCATGACGTCGAGGACCTCGTTGATCATCTCGGGGTCGAGCGCGGACGTGGGCTCGTCGAACAGCATGACCTTGGGGTCCATGGCGAGCGCGCGGGCGATCGCGACGCGCTGCTGCTGGCCGCCTGACAGCTGCGCGGGCAGCTTGTGCGCCTGGTTCGCGACGCCGACGCGCTCGAGCAGCTCCATGGCGCGCTGGGTCGCGACGGACTTCTTCACGCCCTTGGCCCGCGTCGGGCCGAGCGTGACGTTCTCGAGCACGGTCTTGTGGGCGAACAGGTTGAACGACTGGAACACCATGCCGACGTCGGCGCGCAGCCGGGCGAGCTCGCGCCCCTCGGCGGGGAGCTCCTTGCCGTCGATGGTGATCGTGCCGGAGTCGATGGTCTCGAGCCGGTTGATCGTGCGGCACAGCGTCGACTTGCCGCTGCCCGACGGACCGATGACGACGACGACCTCCCCGCGGCGCACGGTCAGGTCGACGGACTGCAGCACGTGCAGGGGACCGAAGTGCTTGTCGACGCCGGAGAGGACGACGAGCGGGTCCCCGACGGGGCGGTCGGCGGCGGTGGGGTGCGGGTCCGTCGCGAGGTCAGCCATCCGACGACGCTAGAGGGCACATGTCCGATCTGGCCACCCGTGGGGGTCACGGTTGTGCAACACCGCAGTCAAGTGGCCTGGCCGAACGCTGCTGGACGACGGTCCGCGACGGGGCGGACCGGGCGGTCCGCGCCGCGGTCGGGCAGGCGGCGTCGGACCTGGCCGTGCGGTGAGGGTGGGGCTGCGCGGACCGGGCGCCGCCGCGGTGCCGGGCGCCCGTCCGGCGGGTCGTACCCTTGTCGGTGATGTCCACGACCCTGCCCGCCCCGACGCCGCTCGACCCCGAGGTCACCGGCGCGTCGCCGCGCACCTACCTCGTCAAGACGCTCGGCTGCCAGATGAACGTGCACGACTCCGAGCACATGGCGGGCATGCTCGAGCAGGCCGGCTACGTCCCGGCGGCGCCTGAGGACGCGGCGTCGGAGGACGCCGACGTCATCGTCATCAACACGTGCGCGGTGCGAGAGAACGCGGCGGACAAGCTGTACGGCAACCTCGGTCGGCTCGCGGGGACGAAGCGCGCGCGGCCCGGCATGCAGATCGCCGTGGGCGGCTGCCTCGCGCAGAAGGACCGCGCGGGGATCGTCGAGCGTGCGCCGTGGGTCGACGTCGTGTTCGGCACGCACAACCTCGACGTGCTGCCCGTCCTGCTCGAGCGCGCCCGCCACAACGAGCGGGCCGAGGTCGAGATCGCGGAGTCGCTGCAGGTCTTCCCCTCGACGCTGCCGACGCGGCGCGAGTCGGCCTACGCGGGCTGGGTGTCGATCAGCGTCGGGTGCAACAACACGTGCACGTTCTGCATCGTCCCGCACCTGCGCGGCAAGGAGCGTGACCGTCGGCCGGGCGAGATCCTGGCCGAGGTCGAGGCGCTCATGCAGCAGGGCGCGATCGAGGTGACGCTGCTCGGGCAGAACGTCAACTCCTACGGGGTCGAGTTCGGCGACCGCGGCGCGTTCGCGAAGCTGCTGCGCGCGGCCGGCGCCGTCGAGGGCCTCGAGCGCCTGCGCTTCACGTCGCCGCACCCGGCCGCGTTCACCGACGACGTCATCGACGCGATGGCCGCGACGCCCACCGTGATGCCGCAGCTCCACATGCCGCTGCAGTCCGGGTCCGACCGGGTCCTGCGCGCGATGCGCCGGTCGTACCGCTCGGAGAAGTTCCTCGGCATCCTCGACCGCGTGCGCGCCGCGATGCCGCACGCCGCGATCACGACCGACATCATCGTGGGCTTCCCGGGTGAGACCGAGGAGGACTTCGCGGAGACCCTGCGCGTCGTCGAGGCCTCGCGCTTCGCGTCCGCGTTCACGTTCCAGTACTCGCCGCGTCCCGGCACGCCCGCCGCCGACCTGCCCGACCAGCTGCCCAAGGCCGTCGTCCAGGAGCGCTACGAGCGGCTCGTCGCGCTGCAGGAACGCATCTCCCTGGAGGAGAACCAGGCGCAGGTCGGCCGCACGCTGGACGTGCTCATGGCCGAGGGCGAGGGGCGCAAGGACGGGACGACCGAGCGTCGTTCCGGCCGCGCCGAGGACAACCGGCTCGTCCACCTCGCGCTGCCCGCCGACCTCGCGCCGCAGGACGCCCCGCGCCCCGGCGACGTCGTGACGGTGACCGTGACCCACGGTGCGCCGCACCACCTCGTCGCCGACTCCGCCGCGACGGGTGGCACGTTCGCGGTGCGCCGGACGCGCGCAGGCGACGCGTGGGAGGCGCGGCAGGCGGGCGACGACGCGCACGACCACGGCGGCGCGGGTGCGGCGTGCGGGACGGGTGCTCCGGCGCCGAGGGGTCCCGTCGTGCTCGGGCTGCCGACGATCGGCCTGCGCGCCTGACCGCTGCGGTGCTCGACGGCGTGCGCTGCTGACAGCCTGCGCCCCGACGGCCCGCGAGGCGCTCAGTTGTCCGGCAGGTCCGGCGGGGGAGCGTCGTCGCGCGGCAGCAGCCCCTCGAGCGCGGCGAACATCTGCACGCCCGTGCCGAGCCCGCACGCGACGAGCTGCGCGAGCTGCAGGTCGGTGACGCCCGGCTCGAAGTCGGCGGACACCTCGCTGTAGAGCGCGATGACGCCGTCCTCCTCGCGCAGGTACGCCTTGGGCCAGATGCGCTCGCGGTTCCAGTCGTTGACCGCGAGGCCGACGGCCGCGCGCTGCTCGAGCGCGAACGTGCGATGCCAACGGCCCCGCACCTGGAGGATCTCCTGGTGCTCGCCGAGCATGAGGAACCAGAACCGGCTGCCGTCCCACGTCCCGGTGAGGTCGCCGTCCTCGTCGACGACGAACCGGTAGCCGCGCCCGAGCAGGTAGTCGCCGATCCGGTCCCGGGCGAGCGGGCGCGGCGGCTCGTCGTCGGCCGACGGTCGCTTGGTGGGCTTGGGCAGCCCGCCGAGGACCCGCAGCAGCCAGCCGGGTCCGCTCATCGTGCCTCCCGCCTCACGGTGCGACCCCCGCGGGGTCGGGATAGCGCTCGTCGAGCGCGTCGAAGAACATGCTGCCGGTCGACAGCCCGCAGAACAGCATCTGGCTGAGCTGGGCGTCGGTCGCGCCGTGCTCGAGGTCCGTCGCGACCTCGGACACGACGTGCACGCGCCCGTTGTCGCGCACGCGCACGTACGCCTTGGGCCAGATGCGGTCGGCGTTCCACTCGTTGCACAGGTCGAGCACCTCCTCGAGGCGCTCGATCGCGATCTCCCGGTGCCACTGGCCGCGGACCTGCAGGATCTCGGCCCGCTCGCCGAAGAGGAAGAAGTAGAAGAGCCGGCCCCGCCACAGCCCGCCGAGGTCGCCGTCGTTGTCGACGAAGTAGCTGAACTGGTTCTCGGTCATCCACGCGGCGATCCGGGCGGGGGTGACGGCCGTCGGCACGTCCTCGGCCGGCTCCGCGACGCCGAGCTCGCGCGCCAGCAGGGCCGCGACGCGCTCGTGCAGCTCGTCGTCGGTGGGCTCCGGCGCGACGACGTCGCGCGAGGCGTGACGCACCGGCCGCGGGCGGCGCGTGAGCCAGCGGCGGGCACGGTCGGCGAACGGTGCCATGCGGACGACCCTACCCGCGCCCGCCGACGCCGCGCGGTCACCCGCCGCGGTCATCCGTCCGCCACCCGATACGGTCGGGGGCATGCTCGTCGCCGCGGCCCTGGTGCCCGACACCGCCCTCCTCGTCCCGGGGGTCTCCGGCCGTCACGACGCCCTCCCCGCGCTGCGCGACGCGGCGCTGGCGGCGGTCGCGCAGGCGGTCGACGGGGCCGCGTCGGTCGTGGTCGTCGCGCCCGCAGCACGTGCGGCCGAGCCCGTCGGGACGCTGCGGGGCTCGCTCGCGGCCGTCGGCGTCCCCGACGCGCTGCTCGACTGGCCGGTCCCCGAGACCGTCGTCGGTGCGTCCGGGACGGCCGTCGTCCCTGCGGTCGCCTCGGCCGTCGTGCTGCACCTGCTCGCGCGTGCCGGCTGGGACGGGCCGCTGCGCGTCGTCGAGGTCGAGCGTGCCGCCGCCGCCGCCGGGCCCGCCGCGGCGCTGGCTGCACGCGGTGCCGAGCTCGTGGCCGACGCCGAGGGACCGCTCGCGCTGGTCGTCGTGGGGTCGGGCAGCGGTCGCCACGGGCCTGACG
>NZ_BHYL01000366.1 GCF_003851725.1 Cellulomonas algicola
CCCGCACGGTGGTGGCACGTCCGGAGGCGGGCTGCCCGGCACACCGGAAGGTCGAGCCATGCGCCCCGTCGCCCACCCCCACGGCACCGCCCCCGCGCTCCGCGTCCCGACGCGGCACGCCCGCAGGCTCGCGGCCGCGCTGGCCGCGCTGCTCCTCGGGCTCGTCGGCGCGCTCGCGCTCACGGGGCTCACCGCGCAGGCGTCGGTCGCCGCGACCGACGACCCCTCGGTCGAGCAGCCCGGCACGCTCCCCTCGGTCGACGAGACGCCGAGCACGAGCGACCCGAGCCCGGAGCCCACGCAGACGTACGGCGAGGGCGGGGCGGGCCCGCACCAGGAGTCCGGCGAGGACCAGCTCGGCCCCCTCACGCAGGGGAAGACGTTCGCGATCCTCGGGATCATCGCGGCGACGCTGGCGATCATCGCGGTGATCGCGGTGCGGTCGCGCCGCAGCCGGGACGACGCGCACGGTCGCGGACGGTGACCGCCGTCGCGGACGGCGTCGGCGGGGCCCTGGGCGGTCTCGCGGACGCCGCCGGACGCCGTACGGGTCGCCGGCCGCTGCACGCGCGCGGCATCGTGCTGCCGGCGTCGCTGCGGATCGGCGACGACCCCGACGCGCCGGGGGCGGTCGACACGTTCAGCGGTGGCGCGGTCGTGCGGCTGTCCCGCGCCGCGGGGCTGCCCCGTCCGTGGCCCGACGTGCACGGTCTGGCGGTGCGCTGGGAGCGGCGCGGGCGCGCCGAGGCGCTGCTGCTGTCGGGGACCGGGACGGGGTCGCTGAGCCGGTTCGTGCTCGCGCCGCGCCGCCGCGTCGTCGACGGCCCCTTCACGACGCTCATGCCGTTCCGCTCGCCCGACGGTCCCGTCGTGATCGCCGCGCGGCCGGCCGCCCGCCCCGACGGCGGCCTCGACGTCCTGCTGCTGTCGTCGCGCCTGCGCGGACCCTGGTCCCGGTGGGGTGTGCTGCGGGTCGACGCCCCGGGTGGCGCCGCGACCGACGACGACGTGCGGTTCGACCCGGTGCTCGACTGCCCGAGCGGCCTCGCGACCTACCGCTGGGCTGCGGCGCTGCGCCTGCCCGCCTACCGGCACGCCCGACGGTCCGCACCCGATCCGGGGAGGCTGCCGTGGTGAGCGGTGTCGGGGCCACGCTCGTCGCGGAGGGCGTCGTCCGGATGCACGCGGCCGCCACGGAGTGCTACGTCGTGCGCGACAAGGTCGGCGTGCTGCTCGTCGACGCGGGCTCCCCGCGATGTGGCTCGCGCTCGACGAGGCCGTCCGGCTGCTCGGTGCGGGTCCGCGCGACGTGACGGCGCTCGTGCTCACGCACGGCCACGTCGACCACGTCGGCTTCGCGCGGCGTGCCGTGTCGACCCTGGGCGTCGAGGTGGGGGCGCACGAGGCCGACGCGCGGATCGTCGCGCACCCCTCCCGCTACGCGCACGGCCGGCCGCGGGCGTGGTACCCGCTGCGCCACCGGCGCATCCCGGTGCTCGCTGCGATGGCGGCGAAGGGCGCGCTGCGCGTGCACGGGGTGCGGACGTCGCACCCGGTCGGCGCCGCCGGCGTCGCCTGACCATCCGAGGTGCGGGCACCGACGACCGGGCAGCTCCGCCGACGCCCGGTCCTCCGGCACGACGGACCTGCCCACCGGGCGAGAAGGTCGCCGGACGCGTGCAGGACGCCCGCCACCGGGAGTGACGTCACCCGGCCGGGGGGTCCCCCGGAGGACCCC
>NZ_BHYL01000367.1 GCF_003851725.1 Cellulomonas algicola
GTGCGGGCGGGGCCGGCGCCCGTCGAGCCGCCCCCGCCCCGCCCGCACGCTCCCGTCAGGCCGTCGCCGGCGCGCTGCTCGACTCGGTCGCGTCCGCCTCCGCGGCCTCACGCCGCAGCCGGCGCCGCTCGCCCCGCCGCTCGAACAGCGTGTAGAGCACCGGGACCACCACGAGCGTGAGCAGCGTCGAGCTCACGAGGCCGCCGATGACGACGAGCGCGAGCGGCTGCGAGATGAACGAGCCCCCGCCCGTGATCCCGACCGCCATGGGCGTGAGCGCGAAGATCGTCGCCGCGGCCGTCATGACGATGGGCCGCAGACGCTTGCGCGCCCCCTCCGCGACGGCGTCCGCCAGCGGACGGCCCCGCTCGCGGTACTGGTTGATGAGGTCGATGAGCACGATCGCGTTCGACACGACGATGCCGATGAGCATGAGCAGGCCGATGAGCGCCGGCACGCCCAGCGGCGTCGACGTCACGAGCAGCGCGATCAGCGCGCCCGTCGCGGCGAACGGCACCGACACCAGCAGGATCAGCGGCTGCACGAGGCTGCGGAACGTCGCGACCATGACGAGGTAGACGATCGCGATCGCGACGAGCATCGCGAGGCCCAGGTCGGCGAACGCGTCGGCCTGGTCGGCGGCGACACCACCGACCTCGACGGTCGCACCCGGCGGCAGGTCCAGGCCGTCGACCTCGGTGGTCAGCGCCGCCGTGAGGGCGCCGACGTCCTGGCCGGACGGCTTGACCGAGACGGTCGCGCTGCGCTCGCCGTCGACGCGCGTGACCGACGTCGGGACCTCCACCGCCTGCACGCTCGCGACCTGCGTGAGCGGGACCGGCCCGGCTGCGGTCGGCACGACGAGCCCCTCGACCTCCGCGACCGTCGTGGGTGCGTCGCCGACGGCCACCTCGACACCGACCGGGCCGTCCCCCAGGTTCACCGTGCCGATGGGGCTCGGCGCCATGAGCGAGGCCACCGTGCCGGAGACGGCCGTCTCGGTGAGACCCACCGCCGCGGCGGCGTCGCGGTCGACGACGACCTGCACGATGCGCTGGTCGCTCGCGAGGTTGTTGGTCACCTCGGCGACGCCGTCGACGTCACGCACGGCGTCCTCGACCTGCGCGGCCGCGGCGGCGAGGACGTCGGTGCCGGTCGCCCGCACGACCAGGTCGACCGTGCTGCTGCCGAACCCGGAGTCGCCGCCCGCGACCGTGATGCCCGTCGACGGCGCCTCCGAGAGCCCGTCGACGGCCTCGCGGACGGACTCCTGCGCGGCCACGCCGTCGGCGTCGGCGTCGAGGGTCACCGCGAACGTCGCCTGCGGGGTCGCTCCCCCGCCGAAGAACGCAGCCATCGCGGCGTCCGCGGTGCCGACGGTCGTCTGGACGGTCTCGACGTCGTCGAGCGCGAGCAGCGCGCCCTCGACCTCGCGCGCCGCCTCGTCCTGCGCGGCGAGCGTCGTGCCGGGCTCGAACGACTGCGTGACGGTCAGCGTGTCCTGCCCGGAGTCGCCGATGAAGTTCGTCTCCAGGCGCGGGACCAGCGCGAGCGTGCCGCCGAGGACGGCGACCGCGACCAGCAGCGTGATCACCGGGTGGCGCAGCGACGCGGCGAGCGTCGGGACGTAGGCGCGCTGCCAGACGCCGCGGCGCTCCTTCTCCTCGGCGCGCGCCCGGACCTCGGCGGCGTCGGCGACGCTCCCCGTCGGGGCCTTGATGAACCAGTACGCGAGCACCGGGACGATGCTCAGCGCGACGAGCAGCGACGCGCCCATCGCGATCGCGACGGTGAGCGCGAACGGCCGGAACAGCTCGCCGACCATGCCGCCGACCAGCGCGATCGGCAGGAAGACCGCGACCGTCGACACCGTGGAGGCGGTGATCGCGCCGCCGACCTCGCGCACCGCCGTGAGGATCGCCTCGCGCTTGCCCTCCCCGTAGGAGAGGTGTCGTTTGATGTTCTCGATGACGACGATCGAGTCGTCGACGACGCGTCCGATCGCGATCGTCATCGCGCCGAGGGTGAGGATGTTGAGCGTGTAGCCCGTGACGTTCATGACGACGAACGTGACGAGCAGGGACAGCGGGATCGAGATCGCCGACACGAGCGTCGAGCGGAGCGACGCGAGGAACAGCAGGATCACGATCACCGCGAACAGCAGGCCGAGCAGGCCCTCGGTCGCGAGCCCCTCGATGGACTCCTCGATGAACGGCGCCTGGTCGAACACGACCGCGACCCGCACGCCGTCGGCGTCGAGCTGCTCCGCGAGGTCGTCGAGCACACCCTGCACCGCGTGCGACACCTCGACCGTGTTGCCCGCGGGCGTCTTCGTGACCGCGACACCCAGCGAGGGGGCACCGTCGAGGCGCGAGTACGACGTCGGCGCGGCCGGCCCGGCCTCGACGGTCGCGACGTCGCCGAGCGCGACGACGTCGCCCGTCGGGCTGCTCAGCGGGACCGCGGCCAGGTCCTCGACGCTCGTGATCGGCGAGCCGATCTGCACGCTCAGCTCGGTGTCGCCGTCCGCGACCGTCCCCGCGGGGATCACCACGCCGTTGTCCTGCAGCACGGTCGTCACCTGGGCCGGCGAGAGTCCTGCGGCCGCCATCGCCGCGACGTCGAGGTCGACGAGCACCTCCTGGTCCGCGATGCCGGACACCCCGACGCTGCGCACGTCGGCGACCTGCTCGAGCCGCGGCTGCAGGACGTCCGTCACGAACGCCGCGAGGTCGTCCTGCGACGACCCGCCCGACACCGCGAGCTGGATGACCGGCAGGTCGTCGATCGACCCGGTCACGACCTGCGGCTCGACGACCGACGGGAGCTGGCGCTGGATGCGGTTGACGGCGCTCGCGAGCTGCTGGCTCGCGAGGTCCATGTCGGTGCCGTAGGTGAACTCGACGGTCGTGACGGACAGCCCGGTCGACGACGTCGACGTGACCTCCTCGACCTTGTCGACGCCCTTCGCCGCCGTCTCGACCGGCACGGTGACCTGGTCCTCGACGATCTGCGGCGCCGACCCCGGGTACACGCCGAGCACGACGGCGGTCGGGATCTGCAGCGACGGGATGAGCTCCTGACGCAGCGACCCGAGGCTCACCACCCCGAACACCGCGACGGCGACGGTCATCAGCGCGACGACCGCGCGGTTCGCGAGCGACAGCCTGGCCAGACGGTCCACGGGGCTTCCTCCCGGGTCGTGCGGGCACGCGCCGGGGACGGCGGCGCGCGGGATCTGGTCCGCACCCTAGGCGCGACCCGCCTCCCCAACGAACGACACCCGCGACGAGTTGCCGTGACCTGCGGCACCCACCAGCCTGGGCACGTGGACGACGACCGCGCGGTGCTGCACCGGTACCTCCAGAGCGCCCGCGACGCCCTCGTCTGGAAGCTCGACGGGCTCGACGAGCGCGCGGTGCGCCTGCCGCGCACCCCGACGGGCACCAACCTGCTCGGCCTCGTCAAGCACGCCGCGGGCGTCGAGCTCGGGTACTTCGGCGAGACGTTCGACCGCGACTTCCCGGGCCTGGCCGAGCTGGCCTGGTACCTCGACGAGACGACGCCCAACCTCGACATGTACGCCACGGCCGACGAGCCGGTCGACGAGATCGTCGGCCTGTACCGCCGCGTGTGGGCCTTCGCCGACGAGCTGGTCCTGAACGCACCGCTCGACACCCCGGGGCGCGTCGCATGGTGGCCCGAGCACCGCAACCCGGTGTCGCTGCGGGAGGTCGTCGTGCACGTGACGAGCGACCTGAGCAGGCACGCCGGGCACGCGGACATCCTGCGCGAGCAGGCGGACGGGGCCGCGGGGCTGCGCGTCGACAACAGCAACCTGCCCGGGATGACGGCCGACGAGTGGGCGGCCTACGTCGCGGAGCTCGAGCGCATCGCGGACGCCGCGGGTCGCTGACGGCCGGGCGCGACGCCGCGGGTCGCGGTCGGGCGGCCGGTCAGGAGTCGGAGCCGGTGCCCGCCGAGGCGACGAGCGTCCGGACCGACGACTCGACCTGCACGGGCGTCCTCCCGAACGGACGGCCCCACGTGACGAGCCGGTCGACGTACCGCCCGTAGTCGTCGGGGTGACCGTCGCGCAGCGGCAGGTCCGCGTCCCGCCCGAGCCACCCCCGGACGTCGTCGTCGAGCACGGGCACCGCGTGCGGTGCGTAGGGGTCGCGGCGCGCCGACGCGAAGTGCAGCCACGCCGTCAGGCCCGCCGGCGCGAGCCCGTGCAGCCGGTGCTCCACGATCCGCCGGTGCGCCGACCGGGCGGCGTCACCCGCCACGCCGCCGTGCCCGGCGGGCGTCGAGCGCACCGCGGACCCCGTCGCGG
>NZ_BHYL01000368.1 GCF_003851725.1 Cellulomonas algicola
CCGCCCCTCGGTGCGTCCGCGGCGGACGCGTCAGGCGGGGTGGGAAGCCGTCAGAGCAGCGACCAGCCGTAGCCGAAGAACACGAGCGCGGCGAGGACGACGAGCACCGCGATCGTCACGAACCAGTCGTTGCCGGCCGCGACGAAGCGTCGGGCCCCCGGACCGAACCGGCCCGGCAGGTTGAGATGCCCGTCCCTGATGTTGATGCGCGTCAAGCCGGCCCAGACCAGTGTGGTGGTCACGGTGATGAGCAGGCACCACGGGCACAGCGCCTTGATGTCGGTGTACGCCTCGTAGAACAGCCACCACGCGAACACGAGGCCCGCGGTGTAGACGACCTCGGCGGCGAGCATGAACCAGCGCGGGAACAGCACCCCGCCGATCATCGCGACGGCCATCGTGAGGACCACGGCCTCGGCGGCGATGCCGAGGAACGCGTTCGGGAAGCCGAACAGGGACGCCTGCCAGCTCTCCGCGACCCGCACGCAGTTGATGACGCTGTTGATGCTGCACCCGAACACCGCGTCCGGTTCACGCGCCAGGACGATCGCCTCGATCGACAGCACGAACGACGTGTAGAGGCCGATCGCACCGGAGATCGCCATCTCGATCGCGGTGCGCCGCCGCCAGGCGACGGGAGCCGGCTTCAGCAGGTCCGGGTCGTCGTCGACGAGCTCGTCGTCGTCCCAGTCCTCGTCGTGCTCGTCCACCGCCGCGTCGTGTGCGGCCGCGCTGGTCGCGTCGTTCACCGGGCCTCCTCGGGTGTCGGTGCGCACGGTCGACCCGCCGCACCCGCTCGGGGCCCATTGTGCCCGCCCGACCTGTGCGATCGGCCCGACCTGGGTCCCGGTCTGCGGCGTCTCCCTCCCCCGGCTGCGGCGCTCGGTCGGCACCGGCCCGCACACGGCCCGCACGCGCCCCGCGACGCGCACGGGCCCGCGACGGCCCGACGAACTAGGCTCGCGCGACGTGACCCGCCTGCTGCTCGCCTCCGCGTCCCCCGCCCGCCGCGCCACGCTCCAGTCGGCGGGCATCGACCCGCTCGTGGTCGTGTCCTCGGTCGACGAGCCCGCGGTCCTCGCGGCCGCCGCCGAGCGGTTCGGGACGCTCGACCCGGCCGACGCGGTGCTGGTGCTCGCGCAGGCGAAGGTCGAGGACGTGGCGCGCGCGGTCGCGGACGGCACGCCGGCCGAGCTGGCCGACGCGGACGACCTGGTCCTGCTGGGCTGCGACTCGATGCTCGAGCTCGACGGCGAGATCCTGGGCAAGCCGGACGACGCCGACGACGCGGTGCGCCGCTGGCGGGCGATGCGGGGCCGGACGGGCGTGCTGCACACGGGGCACTGGGTGATCGACGAGCGCGCGACGCCCGACGAGGGCGGCGAGGGCACGCGCGGCACGCTCGGGGCGACGTCGTCGACGGTCGTGCACTTCGCGGACCTGTCGGACGAGGAGGTCGCCGCGTACGTCGCGACGGGTGAGCCGCTCGCCGTGGCGGGCGCGTTCACCGTCGACGGTCTGGGCGGGCCGTTCGTGGACCGCATCGAGGGCGACCACCACGGTGTCGTCGGGGTGTCGCTGCCGCTGCTGCGCGGCCTGCTCGGGGAGATCGGCGTGACCGTCCCGAGCCTCTGGCGCACCGCCTGACCACCCCCCGCGCGGGCACGCGCGTTGTGCCCACCGGACAACCCACACCGGGCACGGAGGACGACGGGCGCCTGTCCTTGTCGGATCCCTACACAAGCACTCCCGCGCGGGTTGGGCGGTTCCCCAATCTTGGACGACCGGCCCCGGGGAGCAGCGGAGCGCCGGGTCCCGCACGTTACGGTGGACCGTGCCCGTGATCTCCAAGGTCCTCATCGCGAACCGCGGTGAGATCGCCGTCCGCATCGCCCGCGCCTGCCGTGACGCACGGATCGGCTCCGTCGCCGTCTACTCCGACCCCGACCGCGAGGCCCTGCACGTCCGGGTCGCCGACGAGGCGTTCGCGCTGAACGGCGCCCGCGCGGCCGAGACGTACCTCGTCGTCGACAAGCTGCTCGACGTCGCCCGCCGCTCGGGTGCCGACGCCGTGCACCCCGGCTACGGGTTCCTGTCCGAGAACGCCGAGTTCGCGCAGGCCGTCATCGACGCCGGTCTCACGTGGATCGGCCCCCCGCCCGCCGCGATCGACGCGCTCGGCGACAAGGTGAGCGCGCGCCACATCGCGCAGCGCGCCGGTGCGCCGCTCGTCGCCGGCACGCCGGACCCGGTGTCGGGCGTCGACGAGATCCACGCGTTCGTCGCCGAGCACGGCCTGCCCGTCGCGATCAAGGCCGCGTTCGGCGGTGGCGGCCGCGGCCTCAAGGTCGTGCGGTCGGCGGACGAGATCGACGAGCTCTACGAGTCCGCGGTCCGCGAGGCCGTCGCCGCGTTCGGTCGTGGCGAGTGCTTCGTCGAGCGCTACCTGGACAAGCCGCGGCACGTCGAGACGCAGTGCCTCGCCGACCAGCACGGCACGGTCGTCGTGGTGTCGACGCGCGACTGCTCGCTGCAGCGCCGCCACCAGAAGCTCGTCGAGGAGGCGCCCGCGCCGTTCCTCACGGACGCGCAGCGCGCGCAGCTCGTCGCGTCCAGCCAGGCGATCCTGCGCGAGGCCGGCTACGTGGGCGCCGGGACGTGCGAGTTCCTTGTCGGCGCCGACGGCACGGTGTCGTTCCTCGAGGTCAACACGCGCCTGCAGGTCGAGCACCCGGTCACCGAGGAGATCAGCGGCATCGACCTGGTGCGCGAGCAGCTGCGCATCGCCCAGGGCGACCCGCTCGGGTACGACCGCGTCGAGACGCGCGGCCACTCGATCGAGTTCCGCATCAACGGCGAGGACCCCGCGCGCGGCTTCCTGCCCGCACCGGGCCGCATCGCGACGCTCCGCTTCCCCGCGGGCCCCGGCGTGCGCGTCGACTCGGGCGTCGTCGAGGGCGACAGCGTCTCGGGCCTGTACGACTCGATGATCGCGAAGCTCGTCGTGACCGGCGCCGACCGGCCGCAGGCGATCGAGCGCGCACGCCGCGCGCTGGCCGAGCTCGACGTCGTCGGCATCCCGACCGTCGTCCCGTTCCACCGGGCCGTGCTCGACGCCCCCGAGTTCGCCCCCGCGGACCCGGCCGAGCCGTTCACCGTGCACACGCGCTGGATCGAGACCGAGTTCGCCGACCGCCTCACGACGCTCGGCACGGGTGCCACCGCGCCCGCCGCCGAGGACGAGGAGGAGGCGCCCGCGCTCGAGCGCGTCGTCGTCGAGGTCGGCGGCAAGCGCCTCGAGGTCGTCCTGCCGGCCGCGCTCGCGCTCGGTCGAGGCCCGGGTGCGTCGCGTCCCGGCGGCCGGGCCGGTGCGGCGGGACCGTCGGGCCCTCGTCGGCCCGTGCGACGCGCCGCCGCGAAGGCCGGCAGCAACGGCACGACGCTCGCGTCACCGATGCAGGGCACGATCGTCAAGGTCGCCGTCGCGGAGGGTGCGGAGGTAGCCGAGGGCGACCTCGTCGTCGTGCTCGAGGCCATGAAGATGGAGCAGCCGCTCGTCGCGCACCGCGCCGGGACCGTGACCGGCCTGTCCGCCGACGTCGGCTCGAGCGTGAGCGCGGGCACCGCCATCTGCGAGATCGTCGGCTGACGCGTGACGGACGCGGGACCCGGGGCGACGGCCGTCCCGCGCGCGCCCGGTAACGGCACCGGCGGGGCGCCGGTGCCGTCGTCGCCCGTCGTCCCGTCCGACGTCCCGCACCACCGCACCGCCGGTGACGGCTGGGTCGAGTGCGCGTGCGGACGACGGCACTGGGGCCGGTTCGGCGCGGCCGGGCTGCTGCTCGCGCGCCGCGACGCGTCGGGGGTGCCCGTCGCGGTCGTCCTGCAGCACCGCGCGCCGTGGAGCGACCAGGGCGGCACGTGGGGGCTACCGGGCGGCGCGCTCGCCCCCGACGAGGACGCGGTCACGGGGGCGCTGCGGGAGGCCGCCGAGGAGGCCGGCATCGACCCGTCGGACGTGCGCCCGACCGGCACCTCGGTGCTCCGGCACCCGGACTGGTCCTACACGACGGTGCTCGCCGACGAGATCCACCCGGCCGAGCCGACGGCGACCGACGCGGAGAGCGTCGAGGTGCGCTGGGTCCCCGTGGACGAGGTCGCCGACCTGCCGCTGCTGGCCGCGTTCGGCGACGCGTGGCCCGACCTGCGGCGACGCCTGGGGGCCGGTCCCGACACGGCCGACGCGCTGCCCGGCGGCGCCCCGACCGCGTGAGCGGGGTCACAGCTCGCGTCGCGGACAGACGTCGCGGGGACGATCCGGACGGGAGTATCGTCGCGCCCCGGTGAGGTAAGCCTCGCCTCACTGCCCCACTCCCGGGAAGCGTCATGGTCGCGAACTACCTGATCGGCCTGCGCGAGGGCCTCGAGGCCGCCCTCGTCGTCAGCATCCTCGTCGCCTACCTCGTGCGTACCGACCGCCGGCACCTGCTGCCCGCGCTGTGGACCGGGGTCGGCGTCGCCGCCGCCGTGTCGCTCGCGTTCGGCGCGCTCCTCACGTTCGGCCCTTCGGGGCTGTCGTTCGAGGCGCAGGAGGCCATCGGAGGCACGCTGTCGGTCGTGGCCGTCGGGCTCATCACCTGGATGATCTTTTGGATGGCGCGCACCGCGCGGCACCTCAAGGCGGACCTCCAGCACAAGCTCGACGACGCGGTCGAGGCCGGGAAGCGTGCGGTCGTCGTCATGGCGCTGCTCGCCGTGGGCCGCGAGGGTCTCGAGACCGCGCTGTTCCTGTGGGCCGGCGCACAGGCCACGAGCGGGTCCGACGGCGACGTCACGCCGCTGCTCGGCGCCGCGCTCGGCCTCGCGACCGCCGTGCTGGTCGGGTGGCTGCTCTACCGCGGTGCGGTGCGCGTCGACCTCCGGCGGTTCTTCGCCTGGACGGGCGCGTTCCTCGTGCTCGTCGCCGCCGGCGTGCTGTCGTACGGCGTCCACGACCTCCAGGAGGCCGGCATCCTGCCCGGGCTGCACGACCTCGCGTTCGACGTCTCCGCGACGATCCCGCCGACCAGCTGGTACGGCACGCTCCTCAAGGGCGTCCTCAACTTCTCCCCCGCGACCACCAAGGTCGAGGCGGTCGCGTGGGTCGCGTTCGTCGTCCCGACGATGTGGTTCTTCGTCCGCACGACGTGGGGCGGCCCGTCGCGGCCGGCCCCGTCCGCACCGGTCCCGTCCGCCGCGTCCCCCGCACCCGTCGCGTCGCCCGCCGCGGGCTGACGGCCCGCGCACCCGCCACCTCCCGGTCCGCCCCGCGGTCCCCGCCTGCTCGAGGAGCCCGATGTCCCACCGGCCCACCGCCGCGCTCACCCTGGCCGCCGCGCTCGTGCTGCCGCTCGCGGCCGCGTGCGTCCCGAACGACGCCCCCGCCGACGACGCCACGGCCGCGGGCGCGATCACGGTCTCGTCGACCGCCGACGCGTGCGACGTGTCCACCACGGAGGCCGCGTCGGGCCCGCTGACGTTCACGGTCACGAACGACGGCCAGGACGTGACCGAGTTCTACCTGCTCGGCGAGGACGGGCTGCGCGTCGTGTCCGAGGTCGAGAACATCGGCCCGGGCCTCAGCCGCGACCTGGTCGTCCAGGCCCGCCCGGGCACCTACTGGACGGCGTGCAAGCCGGGCATGGTCGGCGACGGCATCCGCGCGAAGTTCACCGTGACGGACTCGGGGGCCGACACGGGCCCGACGGGTGACACCGCCGAGCAGCTCGCCGCGGCCGAGGCGTCGTACGTCGCGTACGTCAAGGACCAGGTCGGGGCGCTCGTCGCCGGGACGCAGGAGTTCGCCGACGCGTACGCCGCGGGCGACGACGCGACCGCCCGGGACCTGTACGCCGCGACGCGCGTGCACTGGGAGCGCGTCGAGCCCGTGGCCGAGTCGTTCGGCGACCTGGACCCGCTGCTCGACCTGCGCGAGGCCGACCTCGAGGACGGCGCGACGTGGACCGGCTGGCACCTCGTCGAGAAGGACCTGTGGCAGCCGACCCCCGAGGCGAACGGCGGGGTCGCGTACACGCCGCTCACGCCCGAGCAGCGGCAGGCCGCGGCCGACGACATCGTCGCGAACACCGCGAAGCTCCAGGAGCAGGTCACCGACCCGGCGTTCACGTTCGAGGCGTTCCAGATCGCCAACGGCGCGAAGGAGCTGCTCGACGAGGTCGCGACCGGCAAGGTCACGGGCGAGGAGGAGATCTGGTCGCACACCGACCTGTGGGACTTCCAGGCCAACGTCGACGGCGCGCGCGTCGCCTACGAGGTGCTCTCGGACGTCGTGCAGGAGCGGGACGCCGACCTGGCGGACGCGCTCGACGAGCGGTTCGCCGAGCTCCAGGACCTGCTGACCGCGCAGGGCAGCGTCGAGTCGGGCTTCACGTCGTACGACCAGCTGACCGAAGACCAGGTCAAGGACCTCGCCGCGGCCGTGGACGCGCTGTCGGAGCCGTTGTCGCGCCTCACCACCACCGTCACGGGCGCCTGACGCCGCGATGACCGACGTCGACTCGCCCACCACCCCGGACGACGCGCAGCCGCCCGCCGCCGGGCTGTCCCGGCGCGCGCTGCTGGGCCTCGGCGGGGGTGTCGCGGCAGTCGCCGCGGCCGCGGGGTTCGGCGCGGCG
>NZ_BHYL01000369.1 GCF_003851725.1 Cellulomonas algicola
CGCCCGTCCCGGTCGTCGCGGGACCGGCCGCGACACCCGTCCGCACCCCGCCCCCCGCGGCCCCGACCGTGGCACTCCCGCGCTCGGTCCCGCCCGCCCCGACCCCGCCCGCGGCGATCGGCGCGGCGGTCGGCGCGGTCCTGGTCCCCGACGCGTCGACGCCCGTCCTGGAGGCCGCGGAGGTGGGCGTGCGCGACCGCTCGCGGTGGCTGGTGCGTGGCCTCGAGCTGAGCCTCGCCGCACGCACGGTCACGTGGCTCGTCACGCTCGACCCGTTCGCGCGCGACGCGACGGCCCTCGCGCTCGCGGGCCGGCTGGCCGTCGACGAGGGGCACGTGCACGTCGTCGACCCGCGTGACGCGACGCGACGGTCCGGCCGGGCCGTACGCCGCGTCGTCGGGATCGGCTGGGTGCCGCGGCTGCGGCTGCTCGAGGACCGTGCGCGGGTCGGCGAGGTCGTCCGGCAGGCGCACCGGCGGGCCGGGACGCGGCTCGACGACGAGACGCTCGAGTCGCTGCTCACGGACGCCGGCCTCGCGGGGACGGCCGGTCAGCCCGCGGACGACCTGCCGGCGTCGCAGAAGGCGCTCCTGGGCCTCGTCGCGGCCGTCGCGGGGGACCCGCCGGTCGTCGTCGCCCCGTTCCCGTCCGGGTCGGCGCAGGACCGTGACGCGATGACCGCGTTCACCGAGCGGCTCGCGCGCGAGGGTTCGACGGTGCTCGTGGTGACCGCGGGCGACTTCCGCCCGCCTGACGCCGGCCCGCTCACGCGGATCGTGGGGCGGGCGGCATGAGCGCGGCGCCGCGCGAGCGCGGGTCGTCCGAGGGACGGGCCGCATGAGGGCCGCACTGCTCACGCTCGCGCGGTTCGTGCGCGACCGGTTCGCGGCGGTCGTGCTCGTCGGCGTGCTGGCCGTGCCGGCGATCTACGGCGGCGTGCTCGTCTGGGGCTACTGGGACCCGTACGCGCGCTCGGGCCACATCCCCGCGGCGCTCGTGAACCTCGACCAGCCCGTGCAGACCGACGACGGCAGCGAGCTCGCCGCGGGCGACGACCTCGAACGCGTCGTCCTCACGTCGGACACGCTCGACTGGACCGCGACCGACGCCGAGACCGCCGCGCAGGGTCTCGAGGACAAGACGTACTACGTCGTCGTCACGATCCCGCCGGAGTTCTCCGCGCAGGTCGCGTCGCTGTCGAGCGCGGACCCGCAGCAGGCGCAGATCGAGGTCCGCACGAACGACGCGGGGAACTACCTCGTCGGGGTGCTCGCGAACGACGCGTCGCAGGCCGTCGAGGGCACCGCCGGGAGCCAGGTGCAGGCGGACTACCTCGACGTCGTCTACGGGCTGCTCGGGCAGGCGAAGGACGCGGGCGGCGAGGTCGGCGGGTCCGCGCAGGAGCTCGCGGACGGCACGCAGGAGGCCGCGGACGCCGCCCGGCGGGTCGCCGACGGCGCCGCGCAGGTCGCGGACGGCGTCGCGCAGGTCGCCGACGCGCTCGCCGACGTCGACGACGCCGTGCAGGACGCTCCCGCGCTCGCGGACTCGGTCGCGAACGTGGCGTCGTCGGTCGCGGCCCGCACGTCGGGCGCGGCTGACGCCGCGCAGGACGTGTCGGCCCGGCTCACCGCTCTGGAGCAGCAGCTCGCGGCCGCCGGGCAGGTCGACGCGGCGGCACGCGTCGCGGAGATCCGCGACTCGTTCGAGGCGACCGTGCTGCCCGCGGTCGAGGACGCCGCCGACGACGCGTCGGACATCGCCGACGACGCGAGCGCGCTGTCCGACCTCGCGACGGAGGCCGTGACCGCCGCCGACCGGGCCAGCCAGCAGGGCCAGGCGCTGTCCGACGGCGCGCAGGCGGTCGCGGACGGGTCGGAGGACCTCGCGACGGTGCTGGCCGACCAGCTCGCACCCGGCGCGCAGCAGCTCGCCGACGGGCTCGCGCAGGCCGCGGAGCAGCTCGACGTGCCGATCACCGACGTCGACCGCGAGACGTTCGGGGAGGTCCTGTCGCGGCCGGTGACGGTCGAGCAGGTGCGTGACAACCCGATCGCGCACTTCGGCGACGGCTTCACGAGCTACTTCGCGGGCCTCGGCCTGTTCGTCGGCGCGGTGTTCGTCTTCCTCGTCCTGTCCCCGCTGGACCGGCGCGGGCAGCTCTGGGGTGCGGGTCCGCTGGCCGTCGCCGGGGCGCCCCTGCTGGCCGGCGGGGCCGTGGTGCTGCTGCAGGCGGGGCTGCTGTTCGGCGCGCTCCTGCTGGTCGGCGTCGCCCCCGACGCGCCGTGGGTGCTGCTCGGGGTGCTCGCCGCGTCGGGCGTGTGCTTCGTCGCGCTGATGCAGCTGCTCAAGGCCGCGTTCGGGCTCGTCGGCGAGTTCGTCGGGGTGATCCTGCTGGTCCTGCAGGTCGCGGCGGGCGAGGGGGCGTACCCGATCCAGACGTTCGGCACGTTCTTCCAGACCGTGCACCCCTACCTGCCGATGAGCTGGACCAACGACGCGGTGCGCCGCTCGGTCGCGGGCGGGCCGCTCACGCCGTACGTGTGGGTCGACGTCGGGCTGCTCCTCGGCACCGCGGCCGTGGCCTTCGCCCTCACGTGCGTGGCCGCCCGCCGGCGCGAGCGCTGGACCCCGGCCCGCCTGCGCCCGTCGGTGGAGCTCGTCTGACACCCCCGAACCGGTGAACGCGCAGGTCCGCAGTGACCTAAGTCCCGCGTGAACGCCCCGCGGGGGGAGTGGGATTGCGGGCATGGCCCCGGGCAAACCGGCAGGTGCGGCCGGTCGGGGCAGCAGGGGGCACGACGCCGGTGCGTGGGGACGCGCTCCGGCGAGGAGGAGGGCGCGTCCGACCCCCGGTCCCCGCGCGCCCTCCTCCGTGCGCCTGCCCGAAAAAGGGCGGATGACCTGCGGCGACACCGCGAAGAACGTGGGACTTGGGTCCCGTACGTGAAGCAGATGTGAACGCAACGATCTTCATGTGAGCCCGATCGGCTCACCGGATCTGGGGAGATCCGCACTCCGGGGGTACCGAAAGGTCACGAACCATGAGCACCAGCACCGTCACCACCAAGTCGCCGGCCCGTCTGATCGGCCTGATCGTCATGATCCTCGGCGGCGTCTTCCTCGTCGCGGGCGCCGTCACGTGGGGCGCCGTGTCGAGCAACCTGCGCGCCGAGAACATCACGGTCTCGGAGGACGCGGACATGTTCGCGAACCAGATCGTCGACACGCCCTGGGAGGCGTACTCGCAGGCCGCGATCATCAACCACCACGCGCTCGAGGCGTCGGGCGGCAAGACCTACGCCGAGCTGGACCGTGAGGACCCGGTCCGCGCCACGGTGATGAACGGCTCGTTCCTGCGGGCGTCGCTGTTCACCTCGGTCGTCGCCTTCGGTGTCGCGCTCCTCGTCATGGGCGTCGGCGTCACCTTCGGGCTCGTGGGCTGGGCCATCCGTTCGCTCGGCACCGTCGTCGCCGGAACCTCGACGGTCGAGCGGCCCGTGGTGGCCGCGGTCTGACACCGCACGGCGAACCCGCCAGCACGGCGGTGACCCCGCCGCGGTGAGGACCACCGGGAGGCCGGCACCCGACCAGGGGGTGCCGGCC
>NZ_BHYL01000370.1 GCF_003851725.1 Cellulomonas algicola
GCGCGCAGCACCTGCGCGTCGGCCCAGGTGTGGAGCGTGAGGGCGGCCTGCCAGCCGGCGGGCACGGCCGCGTGCGCGCCGGTCGCGACGACGAGCGCGTCGGCCTCGACCTCGCCGTCGTCCGTCGCGACGGCCGGCCGGTCGCCGGTCACCCGCAGCGCGCGGGCGGGCCGGGCGAGGTGCACCTCGTCGGCGAGCGCCGTCAGGTCCGCCCCGACCTCGTCGGTGAGCCACGTGGGTGCCGTGCGGTCGAGCAGGTGCTTGGACAGCGGGGGCCGGTCGTAGGGCGCGACCCCCTCGCGACCCAGGACGACGACGCGCCCGTCGTACCCGCGCTCGCGCAGCGCGGCGACGGTCTGCGTGGCGGCGAGCCCTGCGCCGACGACCAGCACGTCGCGCGGGGGGACCGCCGGTCCGCCGCTGCCCCCGTCCGCCGTCCGCGCGGTGCTGCGGGGCTCGGGCGCGGCGGGGGTCCAGGACGTCACCCGCGCAACGGTAGTCTCCCGTCGGGAGGCTGATCGATGGTGCAGGAGCGGGTCGGACCGCAGTGGCCGCGGATGACGCACGAGTCGTCGTCGGCCGAGCCCGACGTGCCCCCGGCGACCGGCCCGATCCCCGTCGAGGAGGCCCCGCTCGACCCGCGCGCGATCGCTCGCGCGTCGCTCGACGCCGCACGCAACGCGTCGCTGTGGTGGACGAGCGCCGGCGTGCTGCTGTCCGTGCTCGTCGCGTTCGTCGTCGGTGCCCGCGCCGGGGCGTACACGCTCGCGGGTGTCATGGCGCTGTGCGGCGTCGTGCGCGCGGCGTGGCCGTCGCCCGGGCCGGTCGCGATCTCGGTCCGCTCCAAGCCGCTCGACCTGGTGCTGCTCTTCGGTGCCGCGCTCTCGCTGGGCGTCCTCGCCCACTCGCTGCCGCCGGGCGCCTGAGCCCGGACGTGCGACGGGCCCGGCCCCCGTGGGGAGCCGGGCCCGTCGCGGGTGGTCAGGCCTTGCGGTCCTCGACGACGAGCACGTCGTCGGTCGTGACGTAGACGTCGTCCTCCTCGAACAGGTTGTCCTCGACCGGCTCCGACGCGAACGCCCGGTAGAGGAGCGCGGCGATCGCGGCACCGAGGAGCGGCGCGACCCAGAACAGCCAGACCTGCTCCAGCGCCCACGACTCGGAGAAGATCGCGGTCGCGAGCGAACGGGCCGGGTTGAGCGAGCCGTTCGTCACGGGGATCGCGACGAGCAGCAGCGCGGCCAGCGCGAGGCCGATCGCGGCCGGGGCCGCGCCCGAGGTGGAGCGGCGGTCGGTCGCGCCGAGGATGATGCCCACGAACACGGCGGTCACGACGAGCTCGATGAGCCCCGCGCCGATCCACGAGAAGCCCTCGCCGGCCTGCGCGGCGATGGGCGAGTGGGCGGCGAACCCGTTCGACGTGGCCGAGAAGAAGCCGCGCTCCTGGTCGGCGAGGGCGGGCAGCGTCGTGACGACGACGAACAGCACAGCGGTCGCCGCGACCGCGCCGACGAGCTGCGCGAGCCAGTAGGGGAGCAGGTCGCGCCACGACGTCCGGCCCGCGAGCACGGCGCCGAACGTCACGGCCGGGTTGAAGTGGCCGCCGGACACGTGGCCGACCGCGGCGATGCCCGCGAAGACCGCGATGCCGAACGCGAGGGCGACCGCGAGCGGGCCGGCCTGGGTCACGGCGGCGTACAGCGCGGTGCCGACGCCGGCGAGGACGAGCACGAACGTGCCGAACGCCTCGGCGCCGATCCGCGCGAGCAGCCCGGGGCCGGTGGTGACGACCGTGCCGGCGGGCACGACGTACGCGTCGACCTCCTCGTCAGCGTCGCTCGCCGGGACCGGCGGCACGGCGGGCGTGCCGGGGGTGTCGCCGGGCTTCGCGAACCCCGTCGCGGCGGCGGCCGGTGCCTCCGGGGCGGGTGCGGCGGCGGTCGCGTCGGCCTGCGGGGCGGCGG
>NZ_BHYL01000371.1 GCF_003851725.1 Cellulomonas algicola
GGCGGGCCCCGTCGGCGCGGCGCTCGGCAAGCTCGTGCGCGCGCTGCCGGCGGGCGTCGCCGCGCAGGCGGAGGTCGTGCGCCGGACCACCGCCCCCGCGCCCGACCGGTCCGCCGCGCGCCCCGACCCGACGACGACCGCGGTCCTCGTGCAGGGCTGCGCCGAGCACCGACGGATCCGCCTCACGTACCGGTCGGGCAGCGGCACCGAGTGGGACGCCGACGTCGAGCCGTGGTCCGTCGTCGTGCGGCACAGCCGCTGGTACCTGCTGTGCCGGACGGCCCGCGACGAGGTGCGCGCGTACCGCGTCGACCGCGTGCGCGCCGCGACCGTGCTGGACGAGGTGTTCACGCCGCCCGCGGACCTGGACCCGGTCGCGCTGCTCGAGGAGAACCTCGCGACGGGGTGGGAGTACGCGACAGAGGTCGAGATCGACGCACCGCTCGACGACGTCGCACGCTGGGTGTCCCCCGCGCTCGGGCGGCTCACGGCGGTCGACGAGCGGACGACGCGTCTGGTGGGGAGCACGAGCAACCCCTGGTGGTACGCCGAGCAGCTCGTCCGGACGCCCGCGCCCTATCGCGTGGTCGGCTGCCCCGAGCTGCGGGAGACGACGCGCGCGCTGGGGCGACGCCTGCTCGACGCGGCCGGCTGAGCGTCGCCGGTCCGGCGATCTGGCGGCGCGGTGAACTGGACGTACGTCCATGACCAGGGCCCAAGGACTGCCGCATGTCACCCGGATGAGTGACACTAGTCAGACACCCCTTTCTTCCGCGCACATCCGCGCGCCCGAAACCGATGGGACCACCATGAGAGCCCTCACCCGCCGCACCCTGACCGCCGGCGCCGTCGTCGCGACCTCCGCGATCCTCGGCGTCCTCGCCCCCGCCGTCGCGTCCGCCGCCGACAGCACCGGCGGTGCACCCACGACCACGACCGGGCAGGCTGACGTCGAGGAGGTGACGTCCGTGTCCGCGATCACCGCGATGTGGCTCTGGGACAACTCCGTCGACCCCGCGCAGGACGGTCGCGGCACCGGCTACGCGTTCGCCACACCCGGCGGCGTCGTCGCGTTCGCGCAGGAGCACGGGCTGGAGACGATCCACGTCTCCGCGCCCTGGGCCTCCGACGAGGGCCCGGTCGCCACCTGGATGACCGACACGCTCGTCGCGCTCGACGCCGCGGGCGTCGACGCGGGCGTGCTCGGCGGCGACGCACCCTGGCTCGACAACCCCGCGCTCGCCGTGCAGTGGATGACCGCCGCGACGCACGACCGCCCGGTCACGCACGTGCAGCTCGACGTCGAGCCGTGGACGCTGCCCGCGTGGCAGGCGGACACGCAGGCCGCGAGCGCGCAGTGGCTGCACATGCTCGACGTCGTCCGCGCCGCGATGCCCGCGGGCGTCGACCTCGCCGTCGACGCACCCTGGTGGCTCACGACGGTCGCGAGCCCCGACGGCACCGGGACGCTCTTCGACGACGTCCTCGAGCGCGTCGACCGCGTCGGCATCGTGACGTTCATCGACCACGCCGAGGGCGACACGGGCATCCTCGCGAAGTCCGCCCCCGCGGTCGCCGCGGCCGAGGCCGCCGCGATCCCGTACACGATCGGCCTCGAGACCGACACCCCCGCCGTCGCCGGCGGCGCCGAGTTCACGTTCTACGACGACGGCGCGCAGGCGCTCGAGCGCGAGGCGCACGAGGTCGCCGTCGCCCTGGCCGGCCAGACCTGGTTCCGCGGGATCGCCGTGCAGCACTACGAGGCCTGGCGGGACCTGATCGACCGCAGCTGACGCGCAGGCGGGTGAACGCTCCGACGGGAGCGTTCACCCGCCCGTCCTTGCTCGCTAGCGTCGCCGTCGAGGAGGACCCGTGGACGAGGCGTCGAAGCCGCTCGCGGCGCACCACTGGGTGCGCACGCCCGCGATCGCCGCGCGCCTGACCGCCGACCGCGAGGAGCACCGGAAGCGTCGCCGGACCGCGTGGCTCGTCACCGTGGCGGTGTGCGGGCACCAGGCACTGCTCGTCGGCGACATGGTCGTGCGGGCCACGAGCGACTCCGAGGAGCTGCGCAAGTCCGCCGCGTTCGTGTTCTTCCTCCTCGGCGTCACGTCGATCCTCTTCGGGCTGCTCGTGTGGTGGGCGTGGCGCCGGGTCGTCGAGGTCCGCCCCGTCGTCCTGCCCCTCGACGCGACCGTGGCCGAGGCCGTCGGGATCCCCGAGCTCGAGTCGACCCCCCGACCCCACCTCAGCCTCACCGGCCAGGTCGAGCTCCCGCGCCGCTGGTAGCGCACGACAGCCCAGGACGTCCCACCGGTCGGTGACCGCCCGCGCAGCGCCGGTCCGGCGCCCTCCGACACCGACCGCGCACCGGCCCGGGATGCCGGACCGGCTGCACGTCGGCAGGGTGGGGGCATGTCGTCCGTCACCGTGCCCCGGTCCGCACCGCTCGCACCCACGTCGTCCGACCGCGTCCGGCAGGTCGTGGTCGTCGTCGGCGCGCTCCTCGCGATGGCCGGCGCGGCCTTCGGGTCGGGCGCGTTCGGCGGGCAGCAGGTCGAGGACGCGGCGGGCGGCGCGCTGTCCGCCGACGCCACGCCGCTCGCACCCGACACGCCGGCGTTCCGGATCTGGTCCGTCATCTACCTCGGGCTGCTCGCCTACGCCGTCTACCAGGCGCTCCCCCGGAACGCCGCGCGGCCGCGTCTCCGGGCGACGGGGTGGTGGGTACTCGCGTCGATGGTCCTCAACGCCGCCTGGATCGGCGTCGTCCAGCAGGGCTGGGTCGTCGGGTCCGTCGTGGTCATCGCGACGCTCCTCGCGGTCCTCGCGGTCCTGCTCGTGCGCCTGGTCCGCACGCCCCCGGACAGCGCGGCGCAGGCGGTCGTCACCGACGGCACGATCGGTCTCTACCTCGGGTGGGTCAGCGTCGCGACGCTCGCGAACATCGCGGCGACGCTCGTCGTGCTCGACGTCGGCGGGCTCGGCCTCGGCGCGACCGCGTGGTCGGTCGTCGTGCTGACCCTCGCCTCCGCGCTCGCGGTCGCGTACGCCGTCTTCGCCCGGACACGGCCCGTGATCGCCGTCGCGATCGGGTTCGCGATGGCCTGGGGGCTGGCGTGGATCGCCGTCGGCCGCACCTCCGGGTCGCCCGAGGACCCGGTCGTGGCCGGGGCGGCGGCCGCTGCGTCCGTCGTCGCGATCGCCGCCCCGGTCGTCACGACGCTGCTCGCGCGCCGGTCCGCGCGCTGACGCCGCGCGCGCGGCGGGACGTGGGTCAGCTGCGCGCGACCTGCGCCGACAGCACCTTGTCGACCGCGGGCAGGAACGCCGGCAGGTCGTCGGGGTTGCGCGACGTCACGAGCGCGAACCCGCCCGCGTCGTCCGTCACGACCTCCTCGTCGCGCCACTCGCCGCCCGCGTTGCGGACGTCGGTGCGCAGTGACGGGTACGAAGTGAGCGTCACGCCGCCGAGCACCCCGGCCTCGACGAGCGCCCACGGTCCGTGGCAGATCGCAGCGATCGGGCGGCCCGACGCGGCGAACGCCCGCACGAGGCCCACGGCCTGCTCGTCGAGCCGCAGGTTGTCCGCGTTGATCGTGCCGCCCGGGACGAGCAGCAGGTCGTAGTCACCCGCGTCGACGTCCGCGAACGTCGTGTCGGGCGTGACGGTGCGGCCCGGGTCCTTGTCGCCGACGAGCGTCTGCACGGGGTCCGACGACTGCGCGGCGACCGTGACGTCGACGCCCTGGTCGCTCAGGTGGTCGACGGGGACGACGAGCTCGTCCTGCTCGACGCCGTAGTTCGTGACGATCGCCAGGACCCGGCGACCGGTGAGGGTGCTCTCGGACACGTCTGCCTCCTCGCGGTGGCGGGAGCGCCGTCGGCTTCAGCGCGCCCCGTCACCGTAGGCGCGGCCCGCGCCGGTCACCACCGCTGGGGCTGCTCCGGGGGCTGCTGCTGCGGCGGCTGCCACGGGTGCGGCTGCTGCGCGGCACCCGGGGGCGGCGGCGTGCCGAACCGTCCGGGGGCCTGCGGCGGCGAGGGCGTGCCGAACCTGCTCGGCGCCTCGGGAGGCGGGGGCGTGCCGAACCGGCTGGGCGCGGCGGGCGGAGCCGTGAACGACGGCTGCGTCGCGTACCCCGGCTGACCGCCGTACACGGAGGTCGGGTCGACCGGCGGCGGCGGCGCGTAGCCGGGCGCCGCACCGTACGCCGGGGCGCCGTACCCGGGAGCCGCGCCCACGGTCACCGGCTGACCACCCCCGAACCCGGTCCCGGACGGCGGCGGCGGGGTGCCGAAGCGGCTCACGCCCGGCGTGCCCGCTCGGCCGGCGGCGGCGGTCGCCTGGGCCATCGCGAGCCGCCCGCGCAGGTCGCGCAGCTCGGCCTCGACGGGCCACTCCTTGAACGCGAACACGAGGATCGCGACGAGGCTGACGAGCGGGAGCACGCCGAGGATGCCGAGCCACGGGCTGTACCCCGCCTTGCGCGCGACCCGTACGGCCACCCACACCGACACGACGGTGACGAGCCCGTAGACGACGAGGTAGGCCGTCGCGTATCCCGCCGCGTAGGCGGGCGACGGCGTGCACGCCCCGTAGGCGGAGCAGTCCACCGCTGCCAGCACGTCGCGCCCCCTCACCCGTGCGGACGGTCGCCGCACCAGGCTCGGACGTCATCGGCACGCGCGCCCGGTGGGATGACCTGCGACGACGACGGTCACCCGCCGCGAGGCCGCACGTCACCCGTCCGGAGCAGCGCGTCGCCCGCCGCCCGCGAGCGGCACTCCGCGGTCGGCCCAGCGGTGCACGCGTCGCGGTCAGCCCACGCGCTCGAGGAACGCCAGCACACGCTCGCGGAGCAGCGCGGCGGCGTCCTCGTCGTAGGCGGGCAGGCTCGCGTCGACGAACAGGTGCTGGTCGCCCGGGTACAGGAACAGCTCGCCGTCGGGGACCGCGTCGACGAGCTCGCGCGCCGCCTCGACGTCGCCCTCGCCCACGAAGACCGGGTCGGCGTCCATGCCGTGCACCTGCACCGCGACGCGGTCCGGCCACGCGGACCCGAGCGCCTCGGGCGGCACGCACGACCCGACGAGCACCGCACCGACCACCCCCGGGCGGCTCTGCGCGACGGTCTGCGCCGACATGACGCCCAGCGAGATCCCGAGGACGACGAGCCGGTCGGGCAGCCCACGCACCGCTGCGACGCCCCGGTCGACGACCGTCTGGAAGCCCGTCTGCTCGGCGTACCCGATGCCGGACTCCAGGTCGTCGAAGGTCCGCCCGTCGTACAGGTCGGGCACGTGCACCGTGTGCCCGGCCGCGCGC
>NZ_BHYL01000372.1 GCF_003851725.1 Cellulomonas algicola
AGCCCGAGCGCCGCGACGGCGGCGACGCGCCCGGCCAGCCGGGCGGCTCCCGCGGAGCGCTGGCCGCGCCGCGCGGAGACCGGGACGCCGAGCGCCGCGCCCGTGCCGTGAGGGTCGGACGGACGGTCGGGTGCGGCGAGGTGGGCGGACGTACGGGCGTACTGAGGCATGAGGATCCTTCGGGGCGTCGCGGACGTGGGGTCCGCGGGTGGTCGTGGTGGGCGCAGCACGGCGCGACGGCGACCCGGCGGGTGCGGGACCGTGACGCGGTGGCGGCGGAGCCCGCGCGACGACCAGCCCCGCTCCGTCGAGACGTCGGAGGTCGGTGTGGGCGCGTCAGCGCGCGGGAGGTGCGGGCGGGCCCGAGGGTGGCCCGCGCCGCGGGTGCGCGCGCGACCAGGGTGCGCGAAGGGGCGCGACGGAGGCGACGGGGCCGACGAGCGTCCCGCCGACCGGCACGGCGACGGGGCCCGGCACGACGACGCGGGGCCGCAGCCAGGCGAGCAGCCAGTGCAGCGCGCGGTCGCCGCCCGCGACGACGAGCGCGGTGAGCACCGTCGCGACGACGTGCAGCACGAGCATCGCGGACGCACCGAGCAGCGGGGTCGCGACGCCGTGCGGGTCGGCGCAGGCGAGGGTGCCGACGGCCTGCCCGGCGTGCGCCACGTGGTCGGCCGCCTGACCGGCGAGGTGCGCGGCGTGGTCCGTCGCCCGGGCGGCGAGGTGCGCGGTGTGCTGCGCGGCGGTGTGTGCGGCGTGCGGGTCGGCCACGCCGGCGGCCGGTCCGGCGGACGGGGCACATCCCGTGGCGGAGAGGACCGTGAACGCGTGGTGCAGCACCAGCTGCCCGGCGCCGAGCACCGCGGTGACCGCGACGACCCCGAGCCGACGGCCCGCGAGCGCGACGCAGACCGCGAGCACCAGCGACGTCAGCGCCACGAGGACGACGCCCGCAGGAAGGCGGCCACCACCGAGGACGTGCGCCAGGCCGGCGAGCGCGACGACGACGGACGCGACGACGCCCGCGCGCACCAGGCGCCAGGGTCCCGTCGTCGCGGAGGGCATCCGGTCACGGTAGCCGCGCGGGTGCGGCACCCCGAGCCCGTGAAAAGTTTCGTGCGCCCGCGACCAGGCGGGACGCGCGCCCTCACCCGCGGGTGTGACGGGGAACACGCGGGTGCATGCTCGGTGTTGGGGACGAACGGCCGCACGCGCCGCCGCACTCCGCGACGCTGTCAGGTCGGGCCGGCTCGCCCCCGCGACACCGCATCGCCCGCTCCACCGTCCCCCCGCACCTCGCACCTCGCCGTCGAGAAGGACCGATGCCCGCAGACGCCGCCACGGCCACCGCCCCGCCG
>NZ_BHYL01000373.1 GCF_003851725.1 Cellulomonas algicola
GCGCTCGTGCGCGTCGGTCGGCACGGCCGCGAGCGCGGACACCGCGCGCGTCAGCCCGTCGCCGGACCGCAGCACGCCGGGCCCGTCGGTCGCGATCCGCTGCACGCGCGAGCGTGCGGCGGCGGCGACCAGGGCGGCGTCCCCGGCCCGCTCCTGCGGCGTCCGACGCGGCAACGCACCCGCCTGGACCTTCTCCGCGATGTGCCGGGCGGCCCGCGTCGAGAACACCAGACCCTCGAGGAGCGAGTTCGACGCCAGCCGGTTCGCTCCGTGCACGCCGGTGCACGCGACCTCTCCCGCCGCGTAGAGGCCCGGCACCGACGTCCGCCCGACGAGGTCCGTGACGACGCCGCCCGAGTGGTAGTGCTGCGCCGGTGCGACCGGGACCAGGTCGTTCGCGAGGTCGATCCCGTGCTCCTGCAGCCGCTCGTGGATCGTCGGGAACCGGCGCCGCAGGAACTCCGCGCCGAGGTGGCGCGCGTCGAGCCACACGTGGTCCGCGCCGGTGTCGGCCATGCGTCGCACGATCGCGTGCGCGACCACGTCGCGCGGGGCGAGCTCGGCCATCGGGTGCACGTCGGGCATGAACCGCACGCCGTCGGTGTCCAGCAGCAGCGCGCCCTCGCCGCGCACCGCCTCCGACACGAGCGTGAGCTGCCCCTTCACCCCCGCGCCGAGCCACAGCACCGTCGGGTGGAACTGCACGAACTCGACGTCGCCCAGCACGGCACCGGCCCGCAGCGCCGCGGCGATGCCGTCGCCCGTCGCCGACGCCGGGTTCGTCGACGAGCGGAACACCTGCCCGATGCCGCCCGTCGCGAGCACCACGGCCCGTCCGAGCGCCGCGCCCACGCCGTCACGCTGCCCCTCGCCGATGACGTGCAACGTCACGCCGCACGCGGCACCGGGGGTGCCGTCGGGTCCGGGCGGGCCGGTGAGCACGTCCAGCACGAGCGCGTGCTCGATGACCTCGATGCCCGGGTCGTCGCGCACCGCCTCGATCTGCGCGACCAGCGCGCGCGAGATCTCCGCACCCGTCGCGTCGCCGCCCGCGTGCGCGATGCGGTCCGCGTGGTGCCCGCCCTCGCGCGTCAGCGAGATCTGGCCGTCGGGCTGCGTGTCGAACACCGCGCCGCGCGCCACGAGCTCGCGCACGCGCGCCGGACCCTCCGTCACCAGCACCTCGACCGCGCGCGGGTCGCACAGGCCGACGCCCGCGACGAGCGTGTCCTGCAGGTGCGCCGCCGGGGAGTCCGACGGGTCGAGCGCCGCGGCGATGCCGCCCTGCGCCCACACCGTCGAGCCCGAGACCAGCGCGTCCTTCGTGACGAGCAGGACGCGCGGCACGCGCGTGCGCAGCTCGAGGGCGGCCGTCAGGCCCGCGATGCCCGAGCCGACGACGACCGCGTCCGCCTCGACCGTCCAGCCCGCCGCGGGCGCGGCGAGCCGCGTCGCGAGACGCGTCGCCGTGCCGGAGCCCGGACGGGCTGCAGGCACGGGGGTCGTCGCCGGGGCGCCGGCGGCCCGGTCCGCGACCGTCGTCACCGGTCGGTGCCGGCCTGCGGGAAGGGGTGCGGGTGCTCGACCAGGTCGCGGCCCACCGCGAACGGCACGCCGCTCGACACCAGGCCCGCCTGCTCCGTCCACTCGTCGGGCACCCGGCCGGGGTCCTCGCCGAGCTCGACGATCCGGTTCTCGGCGTCGACCAGCACGACGTGCGGCTGGTACGTCCGCGCCTCGGCGTCCGACATGAGGCCGTAGGCGATGAGGATGACGACGTCGCCCGGGTGCACGAGGTGCGCGGCGGCACCGTTGATGCACACCTGGCCCGAGCCGGCCTCACCCGCGATCGCGTACGTCGTGAGACGCGACCCGTTGGTCACGTCGACCACGTCAACCTGCTGGCCGGGCAGCAGGTCCGCTGCCGCGAGCAGGTCCGCGTCCACGGTGATCGAGCCGACGTAGTGCAGGTCGGCCTGCGTCACGGTCGCCCGGTGGATCTTGCCGGTCATCATGGTCCGCTGCAGCGTCGTCATGCGCGGGCTCCTTCCTGCGCGTCCGCCCCGGGCGCGAGCACGCCGTCGGGCCGGCGGGACGCCCCGAGCGTCACCGCCGTGTTGTCGATCAGCCGCGTCGTCCCGACACGCACCGCGAGCAGCAGCAGCGCGACGCCGGCGGTGGTCTCCGCGACCGGGGTGAAGTCGTCCGGGTCGACGAGCGCGACGTAGTCGACGTCGTCGTCCGCGACGCCCGCCGCCGCGAGGGCCGTGCGGGCCGCGTCGAGCACGTCCTGCGCACCCGCGCCGGCGCGCGCCCACTCGGCGCCCGCACGCAGCGCACGCGACAGGCCGAGCGCACGCTGCCGCTCGTCGGGCGACAGGTAGGCGTTGCGGCTCGACAGCGCCAGGCCGTCGACGTCCCGCACGAGCGGCGCGCCCACGACCTCCGTCGGGACGTCGAGGCTGCGGACCATCGCGCGGATCGCAGCCAGCTGCTGCGCGTCCTTCTCGCCGAACAGCGCCACGTCGGGTCGCGTGAGGTGCATCAGCTTGAGCACGACGGTGAGCACGCCGTCGAGGTGTCCCGGCCGCGCCGCACCCTCGAGCACGTCGCCGATCGGGCCCGCGCTCACCCGGACCGTCGGGTCCCCGTCCGGGTACATGACCGCGACGTCGGGCGCGAACACCACGTCGCCCGCGCCCAGCAGGCCCGGTCCCGTGAGCAGCTCGAGGTCGCCGTCGAGGTCCCGCGGGTAGCGCGACAGGTCCTCGGTCGGGCCGAACTGCAGCGGGTTGACGAAGATCGTCGTGACCACCACGTCCGCGAGCTCGCGCGCGTGCGCGACGAGCGACAGGTGGCCCGCGTGCAGCGCGCCCATCGTCATGACGACCGCGCGGCGGTACGGCTTCGTGCCGCGCGCCTGCGCGTCCTGGTCCGAGAGGGCCGACGCGAGCTCGTCACGCGTGCGCGCGAGCACCGGCCTCGTCATCGTCATCGCTCGTCCTCCTGCGGGCGGTCGGGGCCGGTCGGCCCGTCGTCGGACCCGCGCGACGGGTCGTCGGCGGGTCGTCCCTCCTGCTCCAACCATCCAGCATCCCCGGTCATGCCCGGTGCCGCTGCCGGGGTGGCGGACGTCACGTCCGGGGTGTCACCCCCGGCGAGCGCGTCGAGCAGCCGGGTCGCGGCCGCGTCGGGGACCAGACCCGCGGCGAGCGACCGCTGCGTCGCGGCCCGGGCGAGCGCGCGGTAGCCCGCCAGGACGTCGACCGCCCCGGTGCTCGCCCCGAGCGCACCGAGGACCGCGACGTGCTCGCGCACCGTGCCGTCGTCACCGCGGCGGACCGGGCCCGTGAGCGCGCTGATCGCGCCCGCGCCCCGGTCGCCCGACGGGTCTGCGGGCGACTCGGCGCGCAGCGCACCGTCGAGCGCGGCCTCGAGCAGCGGGCCGAGCATCCGGCCCGGGTCGGCGACGCCCGCCGCCGCGAGCGCCTGCGCCGCCTGCGCGACCAGCACGACCAGGTGGTTCGCGCCGTGCGCGAGCGCCGCGTGGTACAGCCCGCGCGCGGACTCGTCGACCACCACGGGTTCGCCGCCGATCTCCACGACGAGCGCCTGGCCGATGGGCAGGACGGCGTTCGGCCCGGTGACCGCGAACGGGCAGCCCGCGAGCCGTGACAGGTCGAGCGACGTGCCCGTGAAGGTCATCGCGGGGTGGATCGCGAGCGGGATCGCACCGACCGCGCGCGCGGCCGCGAGCACGTCGGTGCCGAACCGCCCCGACGTGTGCACGACGATCTGGCCCGGCTGCCACGCGCCCAGGTCGCCGAGCCCGGTCACCAGGTCGGTCAGCGCGTCGTCCGGCACCGTGAGCAGCACGAGCTCCGCGCGGCGCACGACCTCCGGGACCTCGACGAGCGGCACACCCGGCAGCAGCGCCTCCGCACGCTCGCGCGACCCCTCGGAGATGCCCGACGCCGCGACGACCGGGTGACCGGCTCCCCGCAGCGCGTTGCCCAGGACTGCCCCGACGCGGCCCGTGCCGACCACGCCCACGCCCAGCCGGCCCGGACGCGTCACCCGCCCGCCCCGGGCTCGGTCCGCAGTGTCCCCGCCTCGGGACCGCGAGTCGGCGGCTCGCCCGCGACCGCGGGTCCGTCGACGAGCGAAGACCCGCCCGGGGACGCGCCGTCGTCCGGAGCCACGACGGCGCCGTCCGGCAGGACCGACGCCGCGGCAGGGCCGGCCGACGCCGGCTCCGCGGCACCCACCTGGCCCGGCACCACGGCGGGCAGGGCGAACTTCCGCATCCACTGCTCCGGACCCTCGCTCGCACGGGCGGTCCGCGCGCGCTCCGACTGCTCGTCGAGCAGCGCGACCGCGACCCCGGCGTCGAGGTGTGCGATGTCCGGGCTGACCGGCCCGGGCGTCGAGTGCACGACGAACGACGCGAGCCCGAGACGTCGCTGCAGCGGCCCCTGCTGGAGACCGAGGGACTGCGTGCGCTCGTGCGGCACGACGTCGACCTGCCGCCACCAGCGCCCGCGCCGGATGACGAGCGCGCGCTGCGTGACGAGCACGCCGTGCCGCCGCCAGCCCAGCGGGTCCACCCAGCGCGCGCGACGCGGGGCGACCGCGAACCCGTGCGCCTCGTCGGTGCCGGTCAGGGCCGCGTCGACGACGCCCACCGGGTCGTCGACGCCGAGGTCGTGCAGGACCAGCCACAGGGCGGTGCGGACCTCGTCGCGCGTCGCGACCGGGTGCAGGACGGTGTCGCGCTGCTGCTCGCCCGACGGCGAGTACCCCGCGACGTTCATCTCGACCCGCCACCAGTCGGGCCGCCGCCACCACATCCCCTGGCTGATCCGGATCGCCTGCACGCGCCCCGGCGGGACGGTCTGCGCCCGCGACTCCGTCAGGCCGTGGCGCAGGCGGATGCCGTCGGGCGACGTCGCCGCGCGGAAGCTCGCGCCCTGGTTGATGCGGGACCACACGTACGAGACGAGGCCGAAGAACATCGGCAGCAGGAAGAACACGGTCGCGAAGGTGCGGCTCAGCACGCCCGCGGCGACGGCGACGACCGCCGCGAGGACGAGGCCGACCGTCGCGCCGGAGCGCAGCGTGGCGAGGACCAGCCGGCTCATCGGCACCTCGTACACCTGGTGCTCGGGTGCGGCCTCGAAGGCCACCGACGACCGCGCGGCCGGCGGCACCGCGCCGTCGACCGTCGGGTCCGCCGCGCCCGTCGACGCGTCACCGTCCAGCGCACCGGGTGCGCCGTCGACGCCGGCCGCCACTGCGGTGGACCCGGGACGCTGGAGACCGGCGGCGAGCGCGAGCAGCTCGGCCCGCAGCGCGAGCGCGTCCGACTCCCGCAGGAACGCGAGGCTCACGCCCGACCCCGACCCGCCCGCGACCTCGAGCTTGAGCTCCGCCAGCCCCACGAGCCGCGCGAGCAGCGGCTGCACGACGTCGACGGCCTGCAGTCGGTCGAGCCGCGCCTGCCGCTGCTGGCGGAACAGGATGCCGGTGTTGAGGTGCACGGCGTCGTCGGTCACCGCGAACCGCGTCATGCGCCACGCGAGCGCCGAGTACGCGAAGCCGACGACGGCGACCGCCGCGAGCCCGCCGAGGACGACGACCCAGCGGTACCCGTCGACGAGCTCGAGCAGCCGCCGCACGTCGTCCGCCGCCTGGTAGCCCACGACGACCAGCACCGCGACGACGATCTTCCAGCCCTTGAGGGCCGGGGTCACGGGGTGCATGCGCCGCCAGTCGACCGCCGGCGGCGCGGTCGTGCCGCTCACAGCCCCGCCAGCCGCGCCTCGCCGCGGGACGCGAGCCGGTCGCGCAGCCGCGCGGCCTCCTGCGGGGGCAGCCCGTCGATGGTCGCCGTCGTCGCGGGCGACGCGGTGTGCAGCTGCACGGACGCGATGCCGAGCTTCCGCGCGAGCGGACCCGCCGTCACGTCGACGTACTGCATGCGGCCGTAGGGCACGACGACGAGCTGCCGGAACATGATCCCGCGGCGCACCAGCAGGTCGTCCGCGCGCTCGGCGTAGCGCATCGCGCGCACCTGGCGCGGCACGAGCACCGTGATCCACACGACCAGCGCGAGCACCAGCGCGGGGAACGACCAGAGCCACGCGACCTGCGTGAGGGCCGCGAGCGCGACCCCGGCCAGCAGCAGCGGACCCATCCAGATCGCGGTCACGATGAGCCGCGCCGACGCGAGCCGCGGCGACACCGGCGTCCAGTCGACACCGAGCGGGTCGAAGAGGTCGGCCGGGGCGTCCGGCTGCGTGACGTCGGTCATGCGCCCATCCTCCCACCGAGCACCCTGGCCAGGGTGCGACGGGGGCCCCTCACGCCGACGGGTCGGGCGTGGCCTCCTCGCGCCGCACCGCACCCTCGTCGGGCGGGGGGACGCGGCAGAACCGCTCCACCACC
>NZ_BHYL01000374.1 GCF_003851725.1 Cellulomonas algicola
GGCCGCGGCCGCCGCCGCCGACTGACCGGCCGCCCGGCGACCGCCGAGCACGCCGGCCCTGACGGGCGCCCGGTACCCGGGTCGCGCGTCGCACCACCCACCCTGGAGAGGACACCCATGTCTCACGTGCCCCCGACGACGACGAACAGCGGCGCCCCCGTCGCCTCCGACGCGCACTCGCTCGCCGTCGGCGCCGACGGTCCGATCGTCCTGCACGACCACTACCTCGTCGAGAAGCTCGCGCAGTTCAACCGCGAGCGCGTACCCGAGCGCGTGGTCCACGCCAAGGGCGGCGGCGCGTTCGGCACGTTCACGACGACGGGCGACGTGTCCGCCTACACGCGTGCCGCGCTGTTCCAGCCGGGTGTGCAGACCGAGATGCTCGCGCGCTTCTCGTCGGTCGCGGGCGAGAACGGCTCGCCCGACACGTGGCGCGACCCCCGCGGGTTCGCGCTGAAGTTCTACACGTCCGAGGGCAACTACGACCTCGTCGGCAACAACACCCCGGTCTTCTTCATCCGCGACGGGATCAAGTTCCCCGACTTCATCCGCTCGCAGAAGCGCCTGCCCGGCTCGCACCTGCGCGACAACGACATGCAGTGGGACTTCTGGACGCTGTCGCCGGAGTCGGCGCACCAGGTCACGTGGCTCATGGGCGACCGCGGTCTGCCGTCGTCGTGGCGCCACATGGACGGCTTCGGCTCGCACACCTACCAGTGGGTCAACGCCGCGGGCGAGCGGTTCTGGGTCAAGTACCACTTCACGACCCAGCAGGGCATCGACAACCTCACGGCCGACGAGGCCGCGCAGCTCGCCGGGTCCGACGCCGACCACCACATCCGCGACCTGTTCGGCCACATCGAGGCCGGCGACTTCCCGCGCTGGACCCTGTCGGTCCAGGTCATGCCGTACCAGGACGCGACGACGTACCGCTTCAACCCGTTCGACCTCACGAAGGTGTGGCCGCACGCGGACTACCCGCTGGTCGAGGTCGGCGTCATGGAGCTCAACCGCAACCCCGAGAACTACTTCGCGCAGATCGAGCAGGCGACGTTCGCCCCGTCGAACTTCGTCCCCGGCATCGGCGCCAGCCCCGACAAGATGCTGCTCGCGCGGATCTTCTCCTACGCCGACGCGCACCGGTACCGCGTGGGCACCAACCACGCGCAGCTCCCGGTCAACGCGCCGCACTCCGACGTGCACTCGTACTCGAAGGACGGGGCCGCGCGCATCGCCTTCGCCGCCCCCGACGTCCCGGTCTACGCCCCGAACTCGGCGGGCGGTCCCGCGGCCGACCCGGCGCGCGCCGGCGAGTCCGGCGGGTGGGAGTCCGACGGCGCGATGGTCCGCGCCGCCGCGACGCTGCACGCCGAGGACGACGACTTCGGCCAGGCGGGCACGCTCTACCGCGAGGTCTTCGACGACGCGGCGCGCGCCCGGTTCCTCGAGACGATCACGGGGCACGTGGGCGGCGTGCGCCGCGACGACATCCGCGAGCGGGCCATCCAGTACTGGACGCAGGTCGACGCCGGCCTCGGCGCGCAGCTCCGCGCCGCGCTGACCGGCGCTGCCCCCGTCGAGACCGGCGAGCCCGCGACGGCGAGCGTCCCGGTCGCCTGACCGCACGACCCCGCACGACGAGGCCCCGTCCCGCCGACCCCGGCAGGGCGGGGCCTCGTCGCGTCCGCCGCGCCCGCATGACGGGCGGGCGCGCCGGCCTCGCGGCGTCGTGCCGGGCGTCCGGGCGCCCGACAGGAGAGGCTCGACGGCCGGCGCCAGCGGTCTGCGACGGTCGGAGGCGGGTATGAGCGGTGAGAGGATCGAGCCCATGACCGACTCCCCCACGTCCGACGCCCCCGACACCGCCGAGACGACCGACGGCTCGGTGACCGGTGCGACGCGCGACATCGCGGACGTCGCCGCCGTCGAGGTCATCACGACCGCCGCGGTGCACCTCATGAGCGCCGCCGCCGTCAAGTGCGGGCTCGCGGAGGACGGCCCGGACGGCGCGGGTGCCGCGTACCTGGACCTCGACGAGGCGCGCAAGCTCATCACCGCGCTCGCCGCGCTCGTCACGGCGTCCGCCCCCGACATCGGCAACCAGCACGCGCGGTCGCTGCGCGACGGGCTCCGCACCCTCCAGCTCGCGTTCCGCGAGGCGTCCGTCATCCCCGACGCCCCTGGCGAGGGGCCCGGCGAGAAGTTCACGGGCTCGGTCGTCTGAACGGCGTGAGCGGCTCCCGACGCTGGGGTCGCTGTCACCCGGAGGCGCCGACCGGGCCGACGGGCGTCGTCTGACGCGCCGGGGGTGTCGCCGGCGCAACCCCGGCGTGGGACGTTCCGGGACGCCGCCGGCGCGAGGGGCGTCAGACACCCGCGGGGTCCTTCGAGGGGCCTCAGACGCCCGCGGGGTCCTTCACGACGACACCCTCGGTCACGACGACACCCTCGGTGGCGAGCGGCTCGCGCGGCGTGACCACGGTCGGCTCGTCGGCGGCGGCCGACGCCCGTGCGTGCGGCGTCCCGTCGGCGTCGGCAGGCACGGGAGCGGCGTCGTCGCGCGGCGCCGCATCGTCGACCGACCCGCCGCGCCGCGCGGACGTGACCCGCAGGACCACGAGACCACCGACCGCGACGGCACCGCCGACGGCCGCCGCGGTGAGGAAGCCGTGACCCGGCGTGCCGTGGTCGATCACCCACCCGCACAGCGGCGCGCCGAGCGCGTTGCCGACGGTCGACATCGTCCCGCTCCAGCCCATGACCTCGCCGCGCCGGTGCTCGGGCACGAGCCGCACGAGCGTCGCGTTGATCGACGACAGCGCGGGCGCGCACGGCAGGCCCGCGAGCACGACCGCGAGCGCGAGCCAGACCGGGACGGGCGCGAACGCCGCCGGCACGGTCGCGAGCGCCAGGATCGCGACGAGCGCGAGCGGCGACGGCGAGCGGCGCCGGGCGCCGTGGACCAGGCCGCCGACGACCGAGCCGCCCGCCCACAGCGCGATCATCCAGCCGACGTCGGACGCGCGGCCCTCGTCGTTGAGCGCGGCCACGAGCGACACGTCGGTGCCGATCAGCACGAACGACGCCGCGAGCGCCGCGAGCAGCACCACGACGAGGTCGGGTCCGAGCACGCGGGCCCGCGCGCGCTCGACGACCGCTGCGGTGTCGAGCGGGGTGGCCGAGCGCGTCGGCGGGTTCGCCCAGAACAGCAGGACGCCCGCGAGCACCGTCGTGCTGCCGACGACGGTGAGGGCGACGGACGTGGACACCTGGGTCGCGAGCACCACGCCGAGCACGGGCGCGAGCATGAAGGTCACCTCGACGGCGACCGAGTCGAGCGCGAACGCCGACCGCTGCTGGGCGAGCGGCACCATGACCGACAGCGACTGGCGCGTCACCGAGAACACGGGCACGAGGAACAGCCCGGCGACCACGGCCGCGCCCACGAGCGCCTCGTAGGAGAGGTGCGGCGCGACGACCCAGACGGCCGACTCGACCACGATGGACGGCGCGATCGCGCGGCGCAGGCCGAGCCGGTCGACCAGCCGCCCGCGCCACGGCGCACCGACGGCCATGCCCACCGTCATCGCGCCCGCGACGAGACCCGCCTGGGCGTAGCCGCGGTCGAGCGCCGTCACGACGTGCAGCGTGAGGACCACGCCGGTCATGGCGTGCGGGATGCGGGCGACGAACGACACGGCGAACAGCCGCCCCACCCCCGGGAGGCGCAGCAGCGCGCCGTAGGGGAAGCGGGACATGGCGACCATTGTCGCCCGGGGCGCACGCTCCTCCGACCGAATTCCCGGGCCCGCGGGCCGGGTGTGACGCGGCTCGCGTCCGACGAGGGCCGGCATCAGGACGGACCGGGCGAACCCCCGGACCGGCACCCGTCCTCACCCGCCACGGTCGATCCCCGGACGGTCGCGCGCTCGTATC
>NZ_BHYL01000375.1 GCF_003851725.1 Cellulomonas algicola
GCCCCCGGCCCACGGACGGCCGGGGGCGTCGTGCTGCCCGGGCCCGGCCGGCGACGGAGGCGGAGGTGCCGCGGGCATCGCGCGGCCGGGCCCGCGAGCAGCTCGTGGGAACGGGCGACCGTCAGGTGTCGGACGGGTCGAGAACCGGCAGGCGTCGCGAGATCGGTGGCGTCAGGCGCCGCGAGGTCGGCGACGCGGCAGGTGTCGCCGAGGTCGGCGACGCGGCCGGCATGGCGTGGTCGGCGACGCGGCAGGCATGGCGTGGTCGGCGACGCGCCAGGCATGGCGAGGTCGGCGACGCGTCAGGCATGGCGAGGTCGGCGACGCGTCAGGCGTCGCGGCCGAGCGCGTCACGCATCGGCACGAGCTTCGCCTCGGACTCGGCGAGCTCGGCGGCGGGGTCGGACGCGGCGACGATGCCGCAGCCCGCGAAGAGCCGCACCTCGCGCGGGTCCTGCGCGTCGACCTGCGCGGACCGCAGGGCGATGCCCCACTCGCCGTCGCCGTCGGCGCCCATCCACCCGACCGGCCCGGCGTAGCGGCCGCGGTCCATGCCCTCGACCTGCGCGATGAGCGCGCGGGCGGCGGTCGTGGGCGTGCCGCACACGGCGGCGGTCGGGTGCAGCGCGGCCGCGAGCGCGAGCGACGACGGGTGCGTCGTGGTGCCGACCGGCGCGGTGAGCACGCCGGTCACGTCGGACGCGAGGTGCAGGACGTTCGGCAGGTGCAGCACGAAGGGCACGTCGGGCACGTTCGTCGACGAGCAGAACGGCTCGAGCGCGCGGGCCACGGACGACACCGCGTACTCGTGCTCCTCGAGGTCCTTCGACGAGTGCGCGAGGATCGCGGCGCGCGCCATGTCGGCGGCGTCGTCGCCCGTCCGGCGGATCGTGCCGGCCAGCACGCGCGAGGTGACGAGGCCCTTCTCGGACCGGACGAGCAGCTCGGGCGTCGCGCCCAGGAGCCCGTCGACGCTGAACGTCCAGCAGGACGGGTACCGGCGGGCGAGCCGCTGCAGGGCCCAGCGCACGTCGACGGGGTGCTGGGTGCGGGCGCGCACGTCGCGCGCGAGGACGACCTTCTCGACCTCGCCGGCGCGGATCGCGGCGACCCCGGCGGCGACGACGTCGCGCCAGTCGTCGGCGGGGACGGCGCCGTCGCGGTACTCGACGTCGCCGGGTGCGACGGGCGGGACGTGCGGGCCGACGACGTCCGCGAGCGTGGGCGCGGCGCCGAGCCGCGGCCCGGCGGTGAGGGTCGTGAGCCAGGTGCGGCCGCCGCGGCGGCCGACGACGACGCGCGGCACGACGACGACGCCGCCCGCGGGGGAGTCGTCGTCGAACGCGAACGACGCGAACGCGACGGGGCCGGTGCCGGGCACGTGGACCTCGTCGCGGACCACGGCGTGCGCGAGGACGGACCGCCAGGCCTCCTCGGCGCGCGCGAACCGGTCGGCGCCGGTGACCTCGACGCGCAGCGTCTCGCCCCAGGCCACGATCCCGTCGCCGCGCCGGACCCACGCGAGGGGTGCGTCGGAGGGCAGCAGGTCGAGCAGGTCCGCGGGGTCGGGGGTGCCGGCGTCGGCGTCGTGCGTCCGGCCGAGGTCGTCCAGGGCGACCGTCCGCACCACGAGCGGCTGGGGGACCGCGTCCGCGGGCGCGGCGGTCTGCGTGGTCATCACGTCCAGGGTAGGACCCGTGGCGGGCGCTGCTCGTCGACGGCGGTGTGACGTACGCGGCACCCCCGTGCGGCGCGGCGCGCGGGACGCGGCTCGTCGGCGGAGGGCGGACCTGCGACGATGGGCGGCATGTCCCGTGCCTCCCTCGAGAAGGACCCCCGCGACGTCGCGCGCATGTTCGACGCGGTCGCGCACCGGTACGACGTGACGAACGACGTCATCTCGCTCGGCCAGGACCGCGCGTGGCGCAAGGCGACGCTCGGCGCGCTCGCCGCGCAGCTGGGGGAGACGGTCCTCGACCTGGCCGCCGGGACGGGCACGTCGGCCGAGCCGCTCGCGGACGCGGGCGTGCGCGTGGTCGCGTGCGACCTGTCGATGGGCATGCTCGAGGTCGGCAAGCGCCGTCGCCCGGACCTGGCCTTCGTGGCCGGCGACGCGCTGCACCTGCCGTTCGCGGACGCGTCGTTCGACGCGGTGACCATGTCGTTCGGGCTGCGCAACGTGTCGGACGTCCCCGCCGCGCTCGAGGAGCTGCTGCGCGTGACCCGGCCGGGCGGGCGGCTCGTGGTGTGCGAGTTCTCGACGCCGTCGTGGAAGCCGTTCCGCACGGTCTACTCGAACTACCTGATGCGGGCCCTTCCGCCGGTCGCGCGGGCCGTCTCGAAGGAGCCCGAGGCGTACACGTACCTCGCGGAGTCGATCCGCGAGTGGCCGGACCAGCGCGCGCTGGGCCTCCTGGTGAAGCGCGCGGGCTGGGAGCACGTGGCGTTCCGGAACCTGTCCGGCGGGATCGTCGCGCTGCACCGCGGCACGCGTCCGGAGTGAGCCGTGCGGGGCGTCCGACCGGGTGACGACGCTGGTCGGGGCCGGTCGCGGCGGTCCCGTCCGATTCTCACGGCCGGTCGCGGGCCCTGCGCGGCGCGCGGGACGCCGCGCCCGGTGCGACGCCGACGCGGAGCCGCAGGCCAGCGGCCCTTCTTCACGCCGCCTCCACAGGTTAGGCACACCTTCGGAGACACCGTCAGATGCCGTGGTTACACTCGCGCTGACCGCACGTGAACATCGTCACAAGTGGGGAGCCGCTCGTGGTGGGGACGACGACGGATGACGCTGACGTCATCGTCGTGGGCGCAGGGCCGGCCGGCTCGAGCGCCGCGTTCCACTGCGCCTCCGCAGGCCTCGACGTGCTCCTCCTCGAGAAGGCCGCGTTCCCGCGCGACAAGGTCTGCGGCGACGGCCTGACGCCGCGCGCGGTCGCCGAGCTCGTGCGCATGGGACTGCCGCTGCGCGAGCAGGACGGCTGGATCCGCAACCGCGGGCTGCGCGTGATCGGCGGTGGCCACCGCCTCGAGCTGCCGTGGCCCGAGCTCTCCTCGTACCCGTCGTACGGCCTCGCGAAGTCGCGCATGTCGCTCGACCACACGCTCGCGTCGCACGCCCGCGCGGGCGGCGCCAAGCTGCTCGAGCGCACGTCCGTGACGGGCCCGGTGCGTGACGAGCGGACGGGGCGCGTCGTGGGCGTCACGGCCCGTCCTGTCGACGACAAGGGCCACCGCGCGGGCGACGAGGTCGTCTACCGGGCGCCCGTCGTCATCGCCGCAGACGGCGTCTCCACCCGCCTGGCCACGTCGGCCGGCCGCACCAAGCGCGACGACCGTCCGATGGGCGTCGCCGTCCGCACCTACTTCCGCACGCCGCGCCACGACGACCCGTGGATGGAGAGCCACCTCGAGCTCTGGGACGGCGAGCCCGGCCGGTCGAACCTCATGCCGGGCTACGGCTGGATCTTCTCCCTCGGCGACGGCACCGCGAACGTGGGCCTCGGCTCGGTGAGCTCGACGGCCGCCGCGACGAAGGTCGACTACAAGGCGCTGTTCGCCGCGTGGATGCGCAACGCGCCCGCCGAGTGGGAGTTCACGCCCGAGAACCAGGTCGGCCAGGTGCGCGGCGCCGCGCTCCCGATGGGCTTCAACCGCGGGCCGCTGTACGGCGACGGGCTCATGCTCGCGGGCGACTCCGCGGGCATGGTCAGCCCGTTCAACGGCGAGGGCATCGCGTACGGCCTGCAGGCCGGTCGGGTCGCCGCCGACGCGATCGCGCAGGGCCTCGCGCGGGGGACCGCGGCGGGCCGCGAGCGCGCGTTCGCGACGTACCAGCGCCGCATGAAGGACGACCTCGGCGGGTACTACACGCTCGGTCGCGTGTTCGTCCGGCTCATCGAGCACCCCGAGGTCATGCGGATCTGCACCCGCTACGGCCTGCCGCGGCCGCTGCTCATGAAGTTCGTGCTCAAGCTGCTGTCCGACTGCTACGAACCCCGGGGCGGTGACATGGTGGACCGGGTGATCGCCGGGCTGGCACGGATCGCACCGGCCGCATGAGCTGTCCGCCCCGCACCCGCCCTCGGCTCGGCCTCGACGAAGAGGAGTGACGTCCTGATGGACAACCCGTACGCCCCGCTGCTCGTCCTCATGGGCATCGCGGCCGTGCTCGCGCTCGGCGGTGTCGGGGCCAGCGCGATCCTCGGACCGAAGCGCTACAACCGCGCCAAGCTGGAGGCGTACGAGTGCGGCATCGAGCCGACGCCGCACGCCATCGGCGGTGGCCGGTTCCCGATCAAGTACTACCTGGTGGCGATGACGTTCATCGTCTTCGACATCGAGGTCGTCTTCCTCTACCCGTGGGCCGTCGCGTTCGGCGACCTCGCGGTGTTCGGGCTCGTCGCGATGCTCGTGTTCCTCGTGCTCATCACGGTGCCGTTCGTCTACGAGTGGCGGCGCGGGGGCTTCGAGTGGGACTGACGTCACGGACGGGGGCGCGACGGCCGGGGGAGGCTCCCCGGGGCGCGCGCACAGGCAGGGCCACAGGCACCACAGCACGGCGACGGACGGAGGGCTGACGCATGGGGATCGAAGAGGCTCCCTCGGGATTCCTGCTGACGACGGTCGAGGACCTGGTCGGCTACTTCCGCAAGGGTTCGCTGTGGCCGGTGACGTTCGGCCTCGCGTGCTGCGCGATCGAGATGATGGCCGCCGGTGCGCCGCGGTACGACCTGTCGCGGTTCGGCATGGAGGTGTTCCGCGCGTCGCCCCGGCAGGCCGACCTGATGATCGTCGCGGGCCGGGTCAGCCAGAAGATGGCGCCCGTCGTGCGGCAGGTCTACGACCAGATGTCCGCGCCGAAGTGGGTGCTCTCGATGGGCGTGTGCGCGTCGTCGGGCGGCATGTTCAACAACTACGCGATCGTGCAGGGCGTCGACCACGTCGTGCCGGTGGACATCTACCTGCCGGGCTGCCCGCCGCGTCCGGAGATGCTCATCAACGCGATCCTCACGCTGCACGAGCAGATCCAGAACGAGCCGCTCGGCGTGAACCGTCGCGAGGCCGCGGCCGCCGCCGAGGCCGCCGCGCTCGCCGCGACGCCCACCTCGCACATGACGGGGCTGCTGCGATGACCGACGAGAAGAAGGATGCCGCCGCGGCCGTGAAGCCGGGCGACGCCGGCACCGGCGCGCAGGCGACCAGCGAGGCCGCGCTCGAGGCGGGCGGACAGAACGTCCCGGCCGCGCGCACGCCGCTCGAGGTCGTCGACGTCCGGCAGGGCATGTTCGGCGCGCACGGCACGGGTGACACCTCCGGGTACGGCGGGCTCGTCGTCCCGGTCCTGATGCCGGCCGCGAGCGAGCGCCCGTACGGCGGCTGGTTCGACGAGGTCGTCGACGTGCTGACGGAGGTCCTCGACGAGAACGGCACGGGCTTCGCGAACGCCGTCGAGTCGGTGGTCGTGGACCGTGAGGAGCTCACGCTGCACGTCGCGCGCGAGCACGTCGTCGCGGTCGCGAGCGCGCTGCGCGACGACCCCGACCTGCGGTTCGAGCTCAGCCTCGGCGTCAGCGGCGTGCACTACCCGCACGAGACGGGCCGCGAGCTGCACGCCGTCTACCACGTGGTGTCGGTGACCCACGGGCGTCGCCTCCGGTTCGAGGTGACGGCGCCCGACGCCGACCCGCACATCCCGTCGACGACGTCCGTCTACCCGGCCAACGACTGGCACGAGCGCGAGACGTACGACTTCTTCGGCCTCGTCTTCGACGGCCACCCCGGCCTCGCGCGCATCGAGATGCCCGACGACTGGCCGGGCCACCCGCAGCGCAAGGACTACCCCCTCGGCGGCATCCCGGTCGAGTACAAGGGCGCGACCGTGCCGCCCCCGGACCAGCGGAGGTCCTACTCATGAGCACCCCCCACGCGACCGCGCACCTGGTCGACGACGAGACGACGGGCGTCCCGACGTTCGAGGCGTCCGGCGGCGACTGGTCGGACATCGCCGAGGAGGCGGCGCGCCTCGGCGAGGAGCGCATCGTCGTCAACATGGGCCCGCAGCACCCGTCGACGCACGGCGTGCTCCGGCTCATGCTCGAGATCGACGGTGAGACGGTCACCGAGGCCCGCGCGGGCATCGGCTACCTGCACACCGGCATCGAGAAGAACATGGAGTTCCGCACCTGGACCCAGGGCGTCACCTTCTGCACGCGCATGGACTACGTGGCGCCGCTGTTCCAGGAGGCCGCGTACTGCCTGGGCGTCGAGAAGCTCCTCGGGATCACGGACGACGTGCCCGAGCGCGCGACGGTCATCCGCGTGCTGCTCATGGAGCTCAACCGCATCGCGTCGCACCTCGTGTGCCTCGCGACCGGTGGCAACGAGCTCGGTGCGACGACGATCATGACCGTGGGCTTCACGGCCCGCGAGGAGGTCCTGCGGATCTTCGAGCTCATCACGGGCCTGCGCATGAACCACGCGTTCATCCGCCCCGGAGGTGTCGCGCAGGACATCCCGCCCGGCGCGATCGACACGATCCGCGAGGCGCTCACGTCGATGCGCCACTACTTCAAGCAGCTCGAAGACCTCATGATGGCCAACCCGATCCTCCACCTGCGCCTCAAGGAGGTCGGCTACCTCGGCCTGTCGGGCTGCATGGCGCTCGGCATCACGGGCCCGGTGCTGCGGTCGGCCGGCCTGCCGTACGACGTGCGCAAGGCCGCGCCGTACTGCGGCTACGAGACGTACGACTTCGAGGTCCCGGTCGCGACCGAGGCGGACTCGTGGGCGCGCGTCGTCCTCCGCATGGAGGAGTGCTACCAGTCGATGAACATCGTCGAGCAGACCCTCGACCGCCTCCAGAAGATGGGCCCCGGGCCCGTCATGGTCGGCGACAAGAAGATCGCCTGGCCCGCGCAGCTCGCGATCGGGTCGGACGGCATGGGCAACTCGCTCGACCACATCAAGGAGATCATGGGCACCTCGATGGAGGCCCTGATCCACCACTTCAAGCTCGTGACCGAGGGCTTCCGCGTCCCGGCCGGCCAGGTGTTCCAGACCGTCGAGCACCCGCGCGGCGAGCTGGGCGTGCACCTCGTCTCCGACGGCGGCACGCGGCCGTACCGGGCCCACTTCCGGGACCCGTCGTTCAACAACCTGCAGGCCGTGTCGATCATGTGCGAGGGCGGGCAGGTGGCCGACGTCGTCGTCGCCGTCGCGTCGCTCGACCCGGTGCTCGGAGGGGTGGACCGCTGATGTCGGTCGAGGAGATCGGGGGCGCCCGCGTGCCGGGCGCCACGCACCGCACGGCGTTCGACGACGAGACGCGCGCGCGGCTGTCCGCGGACGCGGCGGTGATCAAGGCCCGCTACCCGCAGGAGCGCTCGGCGCTGCTGCCGCTGCTGCACCTGGTGCAGTCGGAGGACGGCTACGTCAGCCCGCGCGGCATCGCGTTCTGCGCGGCCGAGCTCGGGCTCACGACGGCCGAGGTCAGCGCGGTCGCGACGTTCTACACGCAGTACAAGCGGCACCCCAACGGCGACTACACGGTCGGGGTCTGCACCAACACGCTGTGCGCGGTCATGGGCGGCGACGCGATCTGGGAGGAGCTCTCCGACCACCTCGGCGTCGGCCACGACGAGACCACCGAGGACGGCGCGATCACGCTCGAGCGCGTCGAGTGCAACGCGGCCTGCGACTACGCGCCCGTCGTGATGGTCAACTGGGAGTTCTTCGACAACCAGACGCCGGACTCCGCGAAGGACGTCGTCGAGGCCCTGCGCGCGGGGACGCCCGTCGCCCCGACGCGCGGCGCCGACCACGTGTGCACGTTCAAGGAGATGAGCCGCGTGCTCGCGGGCTTCTCCGACGGCCGCGCGGACGAGGGCGTGGGTGCCGGTCCCGCGACGCTGCGGGGACTCGAGCTCGCGCGGCAGGAGGGCTGGACCGCCCCGCCGTTCACCGACGAGGAGCGCACGCGCGCCGCCGAGCAGGCCCGGACGCCGGCGCGGGGCACCCCGCGTGCCGCGGCACCGGCGGCACCGGCGGGCGAGCGTCCCGCGTCCGCGGCCGAGCCCACCCCGGC
>NZ_BHYL01000376.1 GCF_003851725.1 Cellulomonas algicola
GTCGTGGTCGCCGCGTGGGTCCGTGCAGGCCGCGTCCGCCGCGCGGACGCCGCGGTGGCGAGCGCCGAGCTCGCGGGCCGACGGGCCGAGCGCGAGGCGCACGGACGCTTCCTCGCGCGGCTCGACCACGAGCTCAAGAACCCGGTGACCGCCATCCGCGCCGCGGTCACGGGCACGGACGACGCGGCAGGCCCGGACGAGCGGGCCCGGGCGCGCGCGACGCTCGTGTCGCAGTCGACGCGGCTCGCGTCGCTCGTGGCCGACCTGCGCAAGCTGGCCGAGCTCGGCACGCAGGAGCTCGAGGACGAGGACGTCGACCTGGCGCAGGTGGTCCGCGACGCGGTCGACGACGTGAGCGCCCAGGCGGAGGCGGCCGGGGCGCTGCGGCCCGCCGTGCAGGTCGTCCTGCCGACCGCGCCGTGGCCGCTGCCGCACGTCCGCGGCGACGTCGACCTGCTGTACGTCGCGGTCGACAACCTGCTCGCGAACGCGGTGAAGTTCTCACCGCCGGGCACGCGGATCGAGGTGCGGGGCACCGACGACGACGGCACGGTCGTGGTCGAGGTCGCCGACGCCGGGCCGGGCATCCCGGACGACGAGGTGGGCACCGTGTTCGACGAGCTGGCCCGCGGTCGGGGCGCGCGGGGTCTGCCGGGCTCGGGCATCGGTCTCGCGCTCGTGCGTGTCATCGCCGAGCGGCACGGCGGCGAGGTGACGCTCCGGTCGAGGCTCGGCCAGGGCACGAGCGCCCGGCTGCGGATCCCCGCCGCGGGACCGCGCTGACGCCGCGGGGTCGAGCTGCGCGTCAGGCCGGCTTGGGGCCTGTCGAGCCGCGGGGGACC
>NZ_BHYL01000377.1 GCF_003851725.1 Cellulomonas algicola
CCGGTGGGCCGCGCTCGGGCCGCTCACGGCGAAGGCCGGCATGGTGACGAAGGGCGTCGCGTTCTCCCCCGACGTCGAGGTCGCCGAGCTCGGCCGCGTCAACGGCACCGTCCGGGACGGCGTCGCCGCCGGGCAGCCGCGCCTCGACGACGCCAAGCACGTGTGCGAGGCGATCCTCGCGCTGTCCGGCACGACGAACGGCCGGCTCGCGGTGCAGGGCTTCGAGCGCGTCGAGAAGCGCACCGGCACCGAGCTCGCGTCGCTGGCCCGCGACCACGAGGGCAAACGGATCACGTTCGCCGACGTGCAGGCGCGGCCCGTGCCCGTCGTGACGTCGCCCGAGTGGTCGGGGTCGGAGCACGGCGGCCGGCGGTACTCGGCGTTCACGATCAACGTCGAGCACCTCAAGCCGTGGCACACGCTCACGGGCCGCCAGCACTTCTTCCTCGACCACGACTGGATGAGCGAGCTCGGCGAGAACCTGCCCGTCTACCGGCCGCCGCTCGACCTGCACCGGCTGTTCGGCGACGCGCGCCCGGGCTCGACCGCCGCGTCGGGAGCTCCGGGTTCCGACGGGCACGCCGAGGTCGCCGTCCGCTACCTGACGCCGCACTCCAAGTGGTCCATCCACTCGGAGTACCAGGACAACCTCCACATGCTCACGCTGTCGCGCGGCGGCCCGACGATCTGGATGTCGCCGCAGGACGCCGCGACCATCGGCGTCACCGACAACGAGTGGGTCGAGGCGTACAACCGCAACGGCGTCGTGGTCGCGCGGGCCGTCGTCTCGCACCGCATGCCCGCCGGGACGGTGTTCATGTACCACGCGAAGGACCGCACGGTGGACGTCCCCCGGTCGGAGACGTCGGGCCTGCGCGGTGGCATCCACAACTCGCTGACCCGTGTGCTGCTCAAGCCGAGCCACCTGGTCGGCGGGTACGCGCAGCTGTCGTTCGCGTTCAACTACCTCGGTCCGACGGGCAACCAGCGCGACGAGGTCACGACCATCCGCCGCCGGTCGCAGGAGGTGACGTACTGATGGGCTCCGTCGGGACGCGCGGGGGGTGGCTGCGGTGAAGGTCATGGCGCAGATGGCGATGGTCATGAACCTCGACAAGTGCATCGGGTGCCACACGTGCTCGGTGACCTGCAAGCAGGCGTGGACGAACCGCACGGGCGTCGAGTACGTGTGGTTCAACAACGTCGAGACGCGGCCCGGCCAGGGCTACCCGCGCACGTACGAGGACCAGGACCGCTGGGGCGGCGGTTGGACGCGGAACAAGCGCGGCCGGCTGCGCCTGCGCTCGGGCGGTCGGTTCACCACGCTGTCGCACCTCTTCGCCAACCCCCGGCTCCCCGAGGTGAGCGACTACTACGAGCCGTGGACCTACGACTACGACGTCCTGCTCTCGGCGCCCCAGGGCGAGCACACGCCCGTCGCCCGGCCGAAGTCCCTGCTGACCGGCGAGGACACGAAGATCACGTGGTCGGCGAACTGGGACGACGACCTCGGCGGGTCGGCCGCGACGATGCAGAAGGACCCGGTCCTGGCGCAGATGAGCGACCGCGTGAAGGCCGAGCTCGAGCAGGCGTTCATGTTCTACCTGCCGCGCATCTGCGAGCACTGCCTCAACCCGTCGTGCGTCGCGTCGTGCCCGTCGGGCGCGATGTACAAGCGCGCGGAGGACGGCATCGTGCTGGTCGACCAGGACGCGTGCCGCGGCTGGCGCATGTGCGTGTCGGGCTGCCCGTACAAGAAGGTCTACTTCAACCACGTCACGGGCAAGGCCGAGAAGTGCACGCTGTGCTACCCGCGCCTCGAGGTCGGGCTGCCGACCGTCTGCTCGGAGACGTGCGTCGGCCGGCTGCGCTACCTCGGCCTCGTGCTCTACGACGCCGACCGTGTGCTGCAGGCCGCGTCGGTCGAGGACCCGCACGAGCTCCTCGCCGCACAGCGCTCGGTGCTGCTCGACCCGTCCGACCCCGAGGTGATGGCCGCCGCCGAGCGTGACGGCGTGCCGCACGACTGGGTCCTCGCCGCGCAGCGCTCGCCCGTGTGGGCGCTGATCTCACGGTTCGAGGTCGCGCTGCCGCTGCACCCCGAGTACCGGACGCTGCCGATGGTCTGGTACGTCCCGCCGCTGTCGCCCGTCGTCGACGTCGTGTCGGGCTCCGGCAACGACGGCGAGGACGCGCGCACGCTGTTCGCCGCGATCGACCGGCTGCGCATCCCCGTCGAGTACCTCGCCGGGCTGTTCACCGCGGGCGACACCCGCCCCGTCACCGCCGTCCTGCGCCGCCTCGCCGCGATGCGGGCGCACATGCGCAACGTCAACCTCGGCGTCGAGCAGGACCCACGCATCGCGGCGACCGTCGGCATGACGGGCGACGAGGTCGAGGCGATGTACCGGCTGCTCGCGATCGCGAAGTACGAGGACCGCTACGTCGTCCCGCCCGCCCACGCGGAGTCGGCCCGGGCGCTCGACGAGATCGCGGAGGGCGGGCTCGGGTGCTCGCTCGACGGCGCGGGCGGTCCCGGCATGGGCGGACCGCGAGCGCGCGGCGAGCGTCCGGCTGCGCTCGCCCGACCGGCGGTGGGCGTCGAGTCGTTCCACCCGGCGGCTCCGGCGTCCGCGTCCGACCGGCCGACGCGCGTCAACCTGCTGAACTGGGGCGGCGACAAGGGCGACGCGGGACTCTTCCCACCCGCGAAGGGACAGCCCGGCTACGGCGACGGCCCGACGGGGGCGCACGCATGAGCCGCCGCACGCTGCCGTTCCTCGACCCCGTGCGCGTCACGACCGGTGAGCGCGCGGTCGCGCACCTCGCCGCCGCGATGCTGCTCGACTACCCGACCGAGCACGTGCGCGCCCACCACGACCTGCTGCGCTCGACCGTGGCCGGGCTCCCGCACGGTGTCGCCGACGCGTTCCGCACGCACCTCGACGCCGTCGCCGCGATGGACCTCGCCGAGCAGCAGGGGCACTACGTCGCGACGTTCGACCTCCGGCGACGCTGCGCGCTCTACCTGTCGTACTACTCGGCGGGCGACACGCGCCGCCGCGGCATGGCCCTCGTGACGTTCCGCGAGGCGTACCGCGCGTGCGGGTTCGAGCCGGGCGACGACGAGCTGCCCGACTTCCTGCCGGCCGTCCTCGAGCTGTCGGCTCGGGCGCCCGGTCCGGTCGTCGACGCGCTGCTCGGCACGCACCGCGAGGGCCTCGAGCTCCTGCGGTCCGCGCTGCACGACGCCCGCAGCCCGTACGCGCACGTGCTCGACGCCGTGTGCCGCACGCTTCCGGCCGTCGACGCCGCGACCGCCGAGCGGTTCGCCGACCTCGTCGCGTCCGGCCCGCCCGGCGAGACCGTCGGGTTGTCCGCGCCCCTGCTCCCCTTCCCGACCGTGCGCCCGACGGAGGTGCCCGCATGACGTCCACCGCCGTGCTGCTGTGGGTCGTGGTCCCGTACGTCGCCGCGACCGTGTTCGTGGTCGGGCACGTGTGGCGGTACCGGCACGACCAGTTCGGCTGGACGACGCGGTCGTCGCAGGTGCACGAGAGGCGCCTGCTGCGCATCGGGTCGCCGATGTTCCACGTCGGGATCCTCATGGTGATCGGCGGGCACGTCGTCGGGCTGCTCGTCCCACGCGCCTGGCTGGAGGCGGTGGGCATCCACGAGCACGCGTACCACCTGGTCGCGACGTGGGCGGGCAGCATCGCGGCCGTGCTGACGATCGCCGGGCTCGCGATCCTCGTCTACCGGCGTCGCGTCGTCGCCGCCGTCCGCCGGGCCACCACGACCTCCGACAAGGTCATGTACGTCGTCCTCGCGGTGACGCTGTTCTGCGGCACCGCCGCGACCGTCCTGTTCCAGGTCCTCGGCGGCGGCTACGACTACCGCGGCTCGATCGCGCCGTGGATCCGCGGGCTGATGTCGCTGCGCCCCGACGCGTCGCTGATGGCCGACGTGCCCGGGATGTTCCAGGCGCACGTGCTCTCGGCCATGGTCCTGTTCGCGATCTGGCCGTTCACGCGGCTCGTGCACGTGCTGTCCGCGCCCGTCGGCTACCTGGTCCGCCCGTACGTCGTCTACCGCACCCGCGACGCCCAGCGTGGGACGCGTGTCACACGCCCCGGCTGGGAACGGGCCGAACGTCCCGGGGCTCCGGCCGAGCACCGATGACACGCTGACGACGGCCGTCCGGGACGACGTCCGCGCGACGCGGTCAGCCGCTTCGCCGCACCACCCCGACGACCTGCACCACCCCGTCCGACCTCGGACGACGCACGACCAGCAAGGCCCGCACCGACCGCACCGAGAGGGAGACCCCCATGGCAGCCGAGAACGTCGAGATCCTCACCACCGCCCCCGTCGCGGAGCCCGCCGGCCACACGTGCGGCTGCGGCGGTCACGACGAGGCCGACCCCGTCCTCGACGTCCGCACGATCCCGCACGCCATCCGCCACGCGACCGTCTTCGGCGCGTTCGAGGCGATCGCCCCGGGGAAGTCGCTGATCCTCGTCGCGCCGCACCTGCCGCGGCCGCTGCTGGCCCAGCTCGCCGAGCGCGCGCCCATCGAGTCCGAGGTGCTCGTCGACGGCCCCGACGCCTGGCACGTGAAGATCACCCGCACCGCCTGACGCGGACGACCCGAACGCCCCACGACCGGCCGCCCCGCATGGTCGCGGCCCGTACCCGTCCGTCGTCGTCAGCGGACGGTGGCCGTGCAGGTGACCGACGACGGCTCGCCCGAGCCGGTGCCCTGGAAGCCGATCTCGGTGGCCTGACCCGCCGCGAGCGTCCCGTTCCACGCGGCGTTCGTGAACGTCCACGTCTGCCCGCTGACGCTGCTCTGCGAGCTCCACGCGTTCGCGACCGTGCCGTTCGGCAGCGTGACCGCGACCTTCCAGCCTGCGATCGGCTGGTTCGCGGTGACCCGCACGCTCGTCACGAAGCCCCCGGGCCACGTGCTCGCGAGCGTGTAGCGCGCGGTGCAGCCGGCGCCCGACGTCGGCGTGGGCGTCGGCGTCGGCGTGGGCGTCGGTGTGACCGTCGGCGTCGAGGTCGGCGTCACGGTCGGCGTGGGCGTCACGGTCGGCGTCGGCGTGACCGTCGGCGTCGGCGTCGCGCCCGACAGGACCGCCGCGAGCGCCGGGAACCACCGGTCGGCCATCTTGACGATGCCCGCGTCGCCAGGGTGCACGCCGTCGTAGGTGTCGGTCGCGGGCACCCACCCGGTGGCCTGGTCCACGACCACGATCGGCGACTGCGCGGTCGAGAGCCCCGCCGCCCACGCGGGGATCGCTGCGTTCAGCGCAGCGGTCCGCCCGGGGCAGTCGGCGCACGTCGGCGGCGCGACCGGGATGATCTGCGCGACGAGGACCGTCATCCGCGGGTTGCTCGCCCGCATCTGCTGCACGAGCGTCGTGTACGCGTCGAGGATCTGCTGCGTCGAGCGGGCGCTCCACACGTCGTTGGTGCCGAAGTGCATGAGGACGACGTCGGGCCGGGTCGCGGCGAGCCATGGCACGAGCTGGCCCTCCGAGGCGACGTTGGTGACGAGGTAGCCGCCGTGGCCCTCGTTGTCGCCGTCGTGCGCGATCCCGCAGCCCTGCGGACCCTGCGTGCCGACCATGTCGATGTTCGTGTACCCGTTCTGCTGGAGCTTCTGCCACAGCAGCGCGCGCCAGCAGCCGGGGTTGCCGGTGATCGAGTCGCCGAGCGGCATGATCCGCACGGGGTCGGCGGCCTGCGTCGGCCCGGCCAGCGCGAGCGCGCCGGCGAGCAGCAGCAGCACGGCGGTCAGGGCGCCCGCGAGCCGCCGCGAGAACGTCGTCGTCATGCGTGGTCCTCCCGTGGGGACGGCGCGCGGGCACGTCCCGCGCGTCCGGCGGAGCACCTGCGGCCCGCCTCGTCGCAGCGTGGTGGCGCGGGCGCACCGAGGGCCAGTTGGAGCGCTTCGACGAAGCGTTTCGTCGTGACGATCCCCGGCGCGTCGGCCGTGAGAGAGTCGGGGCATGCCCGAGGTGACCCGAGCCCGCGTCGACGCGTGGACGTGGTCGGTGCGACTGTTCCCGACGCGCTCCGCGGCGGGGGCCGCGTGCCGGGCCGGTCACGTGCGCGTCAACGGTGAGCGCGCCAAGCCCGCGACGCAGGTCGTGCCCGGTGACGAGGTGCACGTGCGCGGGGGCGCCCGCGAGCGCGTCGTGATCGTGCAGCGCCTCATCGTGAAGCGGGTCGGCGCCGACGTCGCCGTCGCGTGCTACCTCGATCGCTCCCCCGCGGTCCCGCCCAAGGAGCACGTCGCCGTCGCCGGGCAGCGCGACCGCGGCGCGGGCCGCCCGACGAAGCGCGACCGCCGCCTCATCGAACGCCTCCGCGGCCACTGACCGCCTAGACGCCCTCG
>NZ_BHYL01000378.1 GCF_003851725.1 Cellulomonas algicola
GCGTGCCGGTCGCGGTCCACAGCCCGCCGTCGTCGCGCACCGCACCGGCCGCGGCGAGCTCCGCGAGCGCGCGTGACACCGTGCGGGCGCCCAGGCCCGAGCGCTCGGCCACCGCCGCCCGGTCCACGGGCTCGTCGGACGTCGCAGCCAGCACCGCGCGCAGCGTGCCGGGCTTCGCGCCGGCACCGCTGCGCAGGAACCGGTTGAGCGCCGTGTCGTCGGGCCGGTGCACGACGACCGCGCGTGCGGGCTCCTCGTCGCGTCCCGCGCGGCCGACCTCCTGGTAGTACGCGTCGAGCGACGGCGGCGGGCCCGCGTGCACGACGGCCCGCACGTCGGCCCGGTCGACGCCCATGCCGAACGCGCTCGTCGCGACGACCGTGTCGTGCCGCCCGTCGAGGAACGTGTCCTGCACCCGCGCCCGCTCCTTCGCCGGGAGACCTGCGTGGTAGACGAGGGCCGGACGCCCCGCGCGGTCGAGCAGCTCGGCGACCTCCTCGGTGTGCGACCGGGTGCGCGCGTACACGATGACGGCACCCTCCGTGGCGAGGACCTCGTCGACGACGCGTGCGTCGCGGTCGGCCGGTGTCGACGCGGGGACCGCGCCGAGCCAGATGTTCGGGCGGTCGGCGTCGTGCACGAGCACGCGCGGGTCGTCCAGGCCCAGCCGCTCGACGATCTCGTCGCGCGCGTGCGCCGACGCGGTCGCCGTCATCGCGAGCACCCGCGGTCCGCCCAGCGCGCGCACCGCCGACGCGACGTGCAGGTAGTCGGGCCGGAAGTCGTGCCCCCACTCGCTCACGCAGTGCGCCTCGTCGACGACCACGAGGCCGACGTCGGCGTCCCGGAGCGCCTCGACGACCGGCCCGCGGTGCAGCTGCTCGGGTGCGAGGAGCAGCACGTCGAGCCTCCCGTGCGCGGCGTCGTCGAGCGCCTGCGCCTGCTTCCCGCGCGAGACCGCGGAGCTCACGGTGGCAGCCCGCAGGCCGACCTCGCGCAGCGACTGCGCCTGGTCCCGCTGCAGCGCGACGAGGGGCGAGACGACGAGCGTGAGCCGCGCGGCGACCAGCGTCGCGATCGCGTACACCGCGGACTTGCCCGCGCCCGTCCGCGCGACCAGCAGCGTGTCCCGCTCGGCGAGGCCGCGCAGCGCGTCGGCCTGCGCGTCGCGCAGCCTCGCGTCCGGACCGAGCACCTGCGTGACGGCGTCGTCGAGGGCGACCCCGCGGACGGGCGGCAGGGCAGTCGGCACGGGACCTCCGGGAGGGGGGGAGCATCGGGCGGGGCCTCAGCCTGCGGCAGCGGGACGGGTCCCGCATCCGGGGCGCGGCGGTCGTGCGCACCGTGGTCGCCCGCACGCCCCGACCTGGCACGATGCCGGGCAGGGACGGTGGTGGCGACGACGCGCAGGGGGACTCATGGCGGACGGGCCGGTTGCCGACAAGGTCGACCTCAAGAAGGAGCTCTCGACGTACACGGCCCGGCGCGGCCGGTTCGACGTCGTCGAGGTCCCCCGGCTCACGTACCTCGCGGTCGACGGCCACGGCGACCCGAACACCGCACCCGCGTACACCGCGGCCGTGTCGTCGCTGTACCCGCTCGCGTACGCGCTGAAGTTCCTCAGCAAGACGCAGCTCGGCCGCGACTACACCGTCATGCCGCTCGAGGGGCTGTGGTGGTCGGCGGACATGGAGTCGTTCACGAGCGCGCGGGACAAGTCGCGCTGGGACTGGACGCTGCTGGTCCTCACGCCCGACTGGCTCACCGCCGAGCACGTGGAGACCGCGCGGGAGACCGTCGCGCGCAAGGGCGGTGCGCCGCGGCTCGACGAGGTCCGGCTCGAACGGCTCGACGAGGGGCTGTGCGTCCAGACGCTGCACGTCGGCCCGTACGACGCCGAGGGGCCCGTGCTCGACGCGCTGCACCACGAGTTCGTGCCCGCGCAGGGCTTGCGTCTGACGGGCAAGCACCACGAGATCTACCTCGGCGACGCGCGCCGCACCGCGCCGGAGAGGCTGCGCACGATCCTGCGCCAGCCGGTCGCGCGGACCTCCTGAGACCCGCCGGCGAGCGGCGTCGCTCTCACGCGGCGGTCACGCCGTTGGCCGTCACGCGTCCGTCGTCACCGCGTCCTTCTCGGTGGCCGCCGACTGACGTCGGGCGTCCTCGACCGCGCGTCGGCCCGACGGCATCGCGAGCGCGACGCCCACGACGACGAACAGCGCGACGCCCGCGAGGACCAGCAGCAGCTCGACGCTGACGACGTCGGCGAGCGGCCCGAACACCGCCATGCCCAGCGGCATCGCGACGGCCATGACGATCCCGACGAACCCGAACACGCGGCCCTGCATCTCCGGCTCGACGGTCTCCTGCAGGACGGTCGTCGACGGCGTCGAGAAGAACGGCACAGCGAGCCCGAGCAGGAACATGAACCCGAGGAACACCCACAGGTTCGTCGAGACGCCGAGGCCGATCGAGATGCCGCCGAACGCGAGCGTCGACCCGATGATGAGCCCGACCCGGCTCCGCTTCGCCGCCCAGACGGCGACCACCGCACCGCCGACGAGCATCCCGATGCTGAACGCGAGCTCGTTCGCGGTCAGCTTCCAGACCTCGGGCCCGAAGGTGCGCGCCACCATGAGCGGCGTCAGGTACGACGGGGCGACGATGAGCACGAACACGACCGCGAACAGCACGAGCACCCAGCGGACGAACGCGTGCCCCGCGATGTACCGCAGCCCGCCGACGAGGTCCCCGAAGTAGCTCGTCGGGCCGTCGTCGCCCTGCGTCCGCACGATCGTCGCGACCGGGACCAGGAGCAGCATCCCGATGCCGATCACCGCGGTGACCACGTCGACGAAGAACACCGCGACGATGTCCGCGCTCGCGTAGACCGCGGCCGCCGCGGCCGGGGCGACGAGCATCATCGCCGACTGGATCGTCGCGTTGATGCCGTTGACGCGCATGAGGTGGCGCGTCGGGACGATCTGGGGGACCAGCGAGGCGACCGCCGGGGTCTGCACGCCGGCACCCGCCGAGCGGATCGCGAGCGCCGCGTAGATGAGCCACAGGTCGTCGTGGCCGGACAGCATGAGCAGCGCGAGGGCGAGCGTCGTGACCGCGATCGTCGCGTCGGCGCCGACGACGAGCAGCTTGCGGTTGTGCCGGTCCGCCCAGACACCGCCGAAGATCGAGACGACGGCCTGCGGCAGGAAGCCGAACACCGACGACAGCGCGAGGACCGCACCCGAGCGGGTCTCGAGCGTGAGGTGCCACAGCACGGCGTACTGCACGAGCATCGAGCCGAACAGCGAGACCGTCTGGCCGGACAGGAAGACGACGGTGTCGCGCACCCAGCCAGGACGGTCGGGCGGCGTGCTCGCGTCGGCGGAACGATCCCCGTGGGCGTCCGTCCGCGGCGCGGGGGGATCGGGCTGGGCCGGGCTCGCCGGTGCGTGGGCGTCGTCGGTCACGCGCCCATCCTCCGACGGACCACCCACACGCCCAAGGCCTTTGGCCGACCCGGCGACGGTGTCGGTGGTCGTCGGTAGCGTCGCCGGCATCGGCTGCGACGACAGGGGGAACGATGAAGTTCGGCATCGTCGGCACGTTCGGCACGACGGAGCAGGTGCTCGGCATGGCGGTCGACGCCGAGGAGTCGGGCTGGGACGGCTTCTTCACGTGGGACGCGATCGACCTCGGCCTCGACGGCGACGTGTGGGACCCGTGGGCGGTGCTCGCCGCAGCCGCCGTCCGCACGCGGCGCATCACGCTCGGCGCGCTCGTCTTCGCGCTCCCGCGCCGCCGCCCGTGGGTCGTCGCGCGCCAGGCGGTGACCGTCGACCACCTCTCGCACGGCCGGCTCGTCATCCCCGCAGGGCTGGGTGTGCCGATCGACCGCGGCTTCGTCGGCGTGTCCGGTGAGCTCACGAGCACGCGCGAGCGCGCCGAGCTGCTCGACGACCACCTCGCGATCCTCGACCTCGCGTTCCGCGGCGAGACGTTCTCCTACGACGGCCACCACCACAAGGTCGAGGACCTGCGCATCGGCACCCGGCCCGTCCAGCAGCCGCGCGTGCCGATCTGGGTCGTCGGGGCCTTCCCGAGCGACCGGTCGATGGGACGCGCGCTGCGCTACGACGGCGTCGTCCCGCAGCTGCGCGGCGACCGCGCGATGGAGCACCTCGGCCCGGAGCACGTCGCCGAGATCGCCGCGTGGGTGCGCGAGCACCGGGCACCCGACGCCGGACCGTTCGAGATCGTCCTGCAGGGCGTGCTGCCCGAGGACCCCGCGGAGGCGCAGGACCACGCCGCCGCGCTCGCCGAGGCGGGCGCGACGTGGTTCGTCGAGTCGCGCTGGGAGGGTCCGGGGTCGACGTACGAGGCGCTCACCGACCGCATCCGCCGCGGCGTCCCCCGGCGGTGACCCTGCCGCCGGCGGACCCGGCCGACCCACGACTGACCGCGGAGCGCGCCTGGGGGGCACGGCGACCGTGGGCGACCCTCGTCACGGCGGTCCTGGTCGCGGTGCTCGGCGTCGTCGGGCTGCTGGTCCCGGCGGTGCACGACGCGCTCACGCGCGACCCGTCTCTCGTCGCGGACGGCGAGTGGTGGCGGCTCGGGTCGTCGATGCTCGTGCAGACGTGGTGGGGGCAGTACGCGTTCAACCTGGCCGGTCTGGTGCTCGTCGGGTGGGCCGTCGAGCGTCGGTGGGGGACGGGGTGGTGGCTGGCCGCGGCGGGCGGCGGCGGGCTCATGGCCGCGGTCGTCCTGACGGTCGCGAACCCGTCCCTCGTCGAGGCGGGCACCTCCGACGCTGTCGGGGGCCTGGTCGGCCTCCTGCTGGTCCGCGCGTGGCGCGAGCGCGCGGCGCCACCCCTGCTGCCGTTCGTCTACGCGGCGTTCTGGGTCCCGTACGTCCTGCTCACGGGCATCGGCCCCGGCTACCTCGTGGCGGGCCCGGTCGCGAGCGTCGTCGTCGCGCTTCTCGTGGCGGACCTGCGCCACCGCGGCGGCCGCGTCGCGCTCCCCGCCGCCGCGGCGCTCGCGGGCGCCGTCGCGGTCACGCTCACCGTCGCGCTCGACGGCCACGGGCTGGGCCTCGCCGTCGGCGCCCTCCTCGGTGCCGTGCCGTGGCGGCAGACACGTCGGGAAACTCGTCGGGAAGGCGTGTCGAAGAACGTCCGGGCCGTTCGACGAGGGGAGTGAGAGCCGGTCCGGCACTAGCGTCGGGGCGGACCACCACGAGGAGGAGAACGGTCATGAAGGTCCTGGTGATGATCGAGGGTGCGGGCGCCGACGAGGACAAGATCGAGCCGACCACCGAGATGTTCGAGCAGATGGGCCGCTACAACGAGGAGCTGGTCCAGGCGGGGATCATGCTCGGCGGGGAGGGGCTGCTGCCGAGCGCGCGCGGCGCGCGCGTCGTGTTCGAGGGCGGGACGACGTCGGTCGTCGACGGGCCGTTCGTCGAGGCGAAGGAGCTCATCGCGGGCTACTGGATCTGGGAGGTGTCCTCGCTCGAGGAGGCCGTCGAGTGGGCGAAGCGCTGCCCCGCGAACCAGTCCGGCCCGCGCGCGGTCCTGGAGATCCGGCCGATCGCGTCGATCGAGGACTTCGGCGACGCGTACACGCCCGAGGTCGCGGCGGCGGAGGAGAAGCTCGCCGAGCAGATCAAGGCGCAGCACGGCTGACCGGACCCGAGGCGACGGGAGCGGCGAGGCGACGGGACGCGACGATGACCGACCCGCGGCGCACGGTCGAGGCCGTCTGGCGCATCGAGTCGCCGCGCCTCGTCGCCTCGCTCACCCGGTTGGTCCGGGACGTCGGGCTCGCGGAGGAGCTCGCGCAGGACGCGTTCGTCCAGGCGCTCGAGCAGTGGCCGCGCGACGGCGTCCCGGACCGGCCGGGCGCGTGGCTCATGACGGCGGCGCGGCGGCGCGCGGTCGACGTGATCCGGCGCGAGCAGACGCGGGACGTGAAGTACGCGCTCGCGGCGGTGGACGGGCGGCACGAGCCCGGCGCCGACGCGGTCGTGGACCGGCCGGTCGACGACGACCTGCTCGCGCTCGTGTTCCTCACGTGCCACCCCGTGCTGCCGCGCGAGTCGCGGGTCGCGCTCACGCTCCGGTTGTTCTGCGGGCTCACGACCGACGAGGTCGCCCGCGCGTTCCTGGTCCCGTCGCCGACGATCGGGCAGCGGATCTCCCGCGCGAAGCGGACGCTCGCCGAGGCGCGCGTGCCGTTCGAGGTGCCGCAGGCCGACGAGCTCCCCGCCCGGCTCGTGTCGGTGCTGGAGGTCGTCTACCTCGTCTTCACGGAGGGGCACTCCGCGACCAGCGGCGACTCGTGGGTGCGGCGCGACCTCGCGGCGGAGGCGATGCGGCTGGGCCGGGCGCTCACCGGCCTGCTGCCGCGCGAGCCCGAGGTGCACGGGCTCGTCGCCTTGATGGAGCTCCAGGCGTCCCGGTTCGACGCCCGCACCGACGCCGCGGGTGAGCCCGTGCTGCTGCCCGACCAGGACCGCACGCGCTGGGACCGCACGCTCGTCATGCACGGGCTCGCGGCGCTCGACCGCGCGACGACGCTCGGCCGGCCGCTCGGCCCGTACACGCTGCAGGCCGCGATCGCCGCGTCCCACAGCCGGGCCGCGCGGTTCGAGGACACCGACTGGGAGGCGGTCGTCGCGCTGTACGACGCGCTGGCGCAGCTCGCGCCGTCGCCCGTCGTCGACCTCAACCGGGCCGTCGCCGTGCTGCACGCCGACGGGCCTGAGGCGGCGCTCGCGGCCGTCGACGCGATCCGCGACGACCCGCGACTCGCGCGCTACCACCTGCT
>NZ_BHYL01000379.1 GCF_003851725.1 Cellulomonas algicola
GGCGGCGGTCGCGCGCCGGCGGACGCTCGCCGCACGGATGCGGCGCGCGGCGCACGCGCTCACGGAGCCCGCCGCGCCGACCGCACCGCCCGAGCCCGTCGAGCCGCCCGAGGTGCCGCCCGACCTCGTCCCGCTGCTGCGCGAGCTGGGTGCGGCGCTGCTGTCGTCGGGGCAGTCGGTCGTCGACACCGAGCGCCAGATCGGCGAGGTCGCGGCCGCGTACGGCGCCGACCACGTGCGCACGATCGTGCTGCCGACGGGCGTGTTCGTGCAGGTCGAGACGACCCGCGGGACGTTGAGCGACTTCACCGGCCCGGGTACGAGCGGCACGCTGCCCCTGCACCAGATCGGCGACGTGGACCGGCTCGTGCGCGACCTCGTGCGCGGCGACGCCGACCTCGCCGGCGCCCGCGCACGGCTGCGCGAGATCCTGGCCACGCCGGCGCGGTTCGGTCCGCTGCTCGTCGTGCTCGGCCACGCGCTGCTGACCGTCGGGTTCGGCCTGATCCTCTACCCGAGCGCCGCGACGCTCCCGGTGTTCCTCGTGCTCGGGGCGGTCGTCGGGGTCCTGCGGCTGCTCGGGGGGCGCTGGCCCACGCTCGGCGCGGCCCTCCCGGTCGCCGCGTCGTTCCTCGTCACGGTCGTCACCATCACGCTCGTGTCGCCCGCGCTCGGCGGCGACCCGGTGCGGATCCTCGCACCCCCGCTCGTGAGCTTCCTGCCCGGTGCCGTGCTCACCGTCGCCGCGATCGAGCTGACGTCGAACCAGGTCGTCGCGGGTGCGAGCCGCTTCGTGTTCGGCGGCGCGCAGCTGCTGCTGCTCGCGTTCGGCGTCGTCGCCGCGGTGAGCGTCGCGGGCCCGTTCGCGACCGAGACCCGGCTCGACCTGCTCGGCGCGTGGACGCCGTGGCTCGGCGTGCTGTGCGTCGCCGTCGGGCACCGGTTCTTCTCGTCGCCGCCGCGCGGCACGTTCTGGTGGCTGCTGCTCGCGCTGTACGCGGCCTACACCGCGCAGGCCGTGGGCGGGCTCGTCCTCGACCCGCAGCTGTCGGGCTTCGTCGGCGGGCTCGTCGTCGTGCCGGTCTCGCAGGCGATCCAGCGCGCCCGCACCGGTCCGCCCGCGGTCGTCACGATGCTCCCCGCGTTCTGGCTGCTCGTGCCCGGTGCGCTCGGGTTCCGGGGCGTCTCCGAGCTCGCGACCGGCTACTCGTTCGGCATCTCGGACCTGATCGACACCGTCCTCGCGCTGTTCTCCATCGCGCTCGGGGTGCTCGTCGGGACCGCCGCGACGCGCGACGCCCGGCGCGTGACCCGCACGGTCGTCGAGGCCGTCGCCCCCGTGGTGCACCGCGACCGCTGACGCGGCGTCCGCGCACGGTCGGCCGGTCGGGCGACGGCGGGATCAGCGGCCCGAGACGGAGAAGTGCTGGTAGTCGACCGGCGAGTCCCAGGAGCCGCCCCACCGCCAGCCCGCCGCCGCGAACGCCCGGACGACGGCGTCGTCGGCCAGGATCACGCCCGGCGCCGGGGTGCGGGACGCGTACGCACGGCCCGCGGGCGGCGCGACGTGCCGACCGACCACGTAGGGGTTCTCGACGGGGTTCACGTCGATCGCCCTCCCGTACGCGTGCTCCGACCACGCGGTGCCGCCCGTGATCGCGCGGCAGTTGAAGGCCGACGTGTTGTCCGCCGCCATCGACGCGTCGTCGTCGGCGCCGAAGTCGTCCACGAGCCGCATCGACCGGACCGGGTAGCCCGCGTCGAACAGCGCCTGGAACACCTCGACGATCCCGTCGGCGACGTCGGCGTGCACGACGAGCTCGCCCTGGAGCACCTGTCCCTCGAACCCGTGGTGCGTGACGGTGACGTACCGCAGGTCCTCGAGCGGCACCGGGCACCCCGGCCGCCACGACGCGGACATGCGGGCGACGACGTCGGGCGTCAGCGGGCTCACCGTCCCGCGATACGCGGACGTGGGCGTGGGCGTGGGTGTCGGGGTGGGGGTCGGGACGACCGGGTCGGGCGCCGCCGCCTTCGCCACCGCGTCGGGCTCGACCGTGACCGTCGCGGCCGTGACGGGCTCGCGCACCGACGCTCCGCACCCGGCGAGCCCGACCGCGAGCACGCCGACGATCGCACGCACCGCGAGGCGGCGCGCGCCGGACGACCGGTCCCCCGCGGTCCGCACGTCGCCAGTGTCGCGGCCGGGCACCCGGTCACGCACCTGGGGAGCGAGGACCGGTGCACGCGGACCCGCCGACACCCGACGACACCCGCGACACCCCACGAAGCGCCACGACGCGCGACGACGCCCGACGCACGGGAGCCCTCGCGGGAGCGACGCGGGGGCCGACCGTCGCCTACACGCGGCCGCGGCGGTCGACCGTGATGCCGACGGACACCGTGCTGCCCGCCCACATCCGCACGTCCCGGCACCCCTCGGCGCAGTGCATGCCGCACGCCGGGCAGACCCACAGCGTGTGGTGCCGGTCGATCGTGCAGCCGCACGTGACGAACCGCTCGGAGGGCCGGCCCGGACCCGTGCTGGTCCAGCGGTGACCGGCGGGGCACGCCGCCGGTGGGACCCGCACCCAGCCGCGTGGCGTGCGCAGCCACTTCGACCAGTCGACCTCCCGCACCATCGAACAAGTGTACGAACGCACCGACCGCTCGGGCGACCGCCCAGCGGGTGACGAACCCGTCGCCGGGCGACCCCCTGGTCACGACGCACGCCGCGCAGCGACCGGGACCGCGGGTGAGGATGGGACGCATGACACTTCCCCCCACGACCCCCACGCTCACCATCCCCGGCGGAGAGATCCCGGTGCTCGGTCTCGGCACCTGGCAGGCGGAGGGCGGCGACGCGGAGCGCGCGGTGACGGCTGCGCTGCAGCTCGGCTACCGCCACGTCGACACCGCGACGGGCTACGGCAACGAGGCGGAGGTCGGCCGCGCGCTGGCCACGATCGACATCGACCGCGACGACGTGTTCGTCACGACGAAGCTCCCGCCGGACCACGTCGGCCGCGAGCGCCAGACGCTCGTGGAGTCGCTCGCCGCGCTCGGGACCGACCACCTGGACCTGTGGCTCGTGCACTGGCCGCCGAACAAGCAGGCGACGCCCAGCACGTGGCGTGAGTTCGTCGCGGCCCGCGACGAGGGCCTGGTGCGGTCGATCGGCGTCTCCAACTACTCGATCGCGCAGATCGACGAGCTCATCGAGGCGACCGGCGTCGCGCCGGCCGTCAACCAGATCCCGTACAGCCCGGTCGACCACGACCCGGCCCTGCTCGCGGCGCACCGCGAGCGCGGCGTGGTCGTCGAGGGCTACAGCCCGCTCAAGCGCACCGACCTGGACGCGGCGGCCGTCGCGGACGCGGCCCGGGCGCACGGCGTGACGCCCGCGCAGGTCGTGCTGCGCTGGCACGTCGAGCACGACGTGGTCGTCATCCCGAAGTCCACGAAGCAGCACCGCCTCGAGGAGAACCTCGGCGCGCTCGGCTTCGAGCTCACGGCCGACGAGGTCGCGGCGATCGACGCGCTCGGCAAGGGCTGAGCGTGGCGGCCCGCGTGAGCGCCGGGCTGCTGCTCTACCGGCGGACGGGCGACGGGATCGAGGTGCTGCTCGCGCACATGGGCGGCCCGTTCTGGGAGCGCCGCGAGCGCGCGTGGACGATCCCCAAGGGTGAGCCGGAGCCCGACGAGGACGACCTGCTCGCGGTCGCGGTGCGGGAGTTCACCGAGGAGCTCGGCGTCGCTCCGCCGCCCGCGTCGGTGCCCGACGTGCCGCTGGGCACCGTGCGGCAGAGCGGCGGGAAGGTCGTGCACGCGTGGGCCCGGGAGGGCTCGGTCGACGAGACGGCGGTCCGCAGCAACACGGTCGAGGTCGAGTGGCCGCCGCGCTCGGGCCGGACCGTCACCGTTCCCGAGGTGGACCGGGCGGCGTGGTTCACGCCCGACGACGCGCGGCTCGCGGTCGTCGCCGCGCAGGCCGAGCTCGTCGAGCGGCTGGCGCAGGCGCTGGCCTGAGAGGTCGAGCGACCGGCGTCGGGCCGGCGTCCCTGCGCCCCGGGGCGTCGGCCCGTCGGCGTGGTCCGGGCGCGGACCCGGCACGATCCGTCAGGGGTTGTGCTCGACCTCGGCGGGCGGCGGGGTCACGCCGGGCGGCGTGGGCCCGGGCACGGTCTCGTCGAGGATGACCTCGAGACGCTTCGCGCTGGTCGAGAGCACGTACCCCGCGAGCGCGAGCCCCATGGCGGCCGCGACGACGAGGGCCTTGAGCACGAGACCGGGGACGAGGGCGGCGCTGTAGGCGGCGGGGACGACGAGCAGCAGCGTGACGTGCGCGCCGGTCCACATGCCGTCGCGGCGCTGCTCGAGCTCGTGGCGCATCGAGGCCATCGTCACCTCCGTGGTCGGGGGTCGCCCGCCGTTGGACGACCCCGCCGACCGAACACTACGGCCCGACGGGCGGGGTGCGTGAGGACGATGGTCCCCGCGCACCCCGCGCGGGCGTCAGCGGCGGACGACGACCGTGAGGGGTGCGGTCGCCGTGGTGCCCGCGGCGTTCGACAGCTCGGCGGTGAACACGTACGTCCCGGGCGCCAGGCCGGCGACCCGCGTGGTCGCGTGCTGCGCCTGCGGCGTGGCCGGGGTCAGCGTCTGGCGGTCGACCTCGACGCCGTCCTGGTAGAGCACGTACTGCTCCGCGTTGGTGCCCCACCACAGGTGCGCGGTGATCGTCAGGTCGCCGTCGCCGTCCCGGTTGTCGTGCTTGAGGACGGCCTTCGCAGGCGCTGCGTCGCGGACGCGGACGGTGAGCGGTGCTGACGTCGACGAGCCCCACGGGTTGAGGACCTCGACGACGTAGGTGCGGTCGCCGTCGGTCCGGCCGGTGACGTCGAACGCGACCTGCTGCCTCCCGGGGGTGCGACCCTCCAGCCAGGCGGCGTCGACGAGCACGCCGTCCTCGTACAGCTTCGCGACGGTCCCGTTGCTGCCCCAGAACAGGGTCGCGGTGACGGTGTAGTCGCCGTCGTGCAGCCCGGTGTCCCAACCGTTGTCGTGCGACAGCCGGAACCGGTCGGGCGCGCGGTCGGCGACGGGCGACCCGGACCGCAGCACGCCGGCACCGGCCTGCGCGCGGACGGTCGCGGCGACCTCGGAGGCCGGCTGCGCGGTGTACGGGTAGGCCGCGGCAGGGTCCCAGCGGACCGCGTCGGACAGGGGCACCGTCGCCGTCGCGTTGTACGCGGCGAGCACGTCGAACGGCTCGCCGTTCACGAGCGACCCGGTGACCTTCGCCTCGGTCCCGCCCCAGCCGGCGAGGATCTTCGCGGGGTCGGACGTCGGCAACAGCTCGAAGACGTTCTGCTCGGCGACGATGCTGCTCTCGCGCCCGGCGCCCAGGTAGTACTGGAACCCGACGCCGTCGGGGTAGAGCGCGGGCTTCGTCTGCTCGTAGAGCTCGTTGTAGACGTGCACGTCGCCGTACCGGACCCGCGGCGCGCGCTGGCCGATGTCGGTCCAGCGGTTGTGGTGGTACGTGATGCGGTGCTGGCCGCGGTCCTGCGTCCGGGAGTCCGACGAGCCGACGAGCGACGTCTTGTCGTGCTCGCGCAGCGCGTTGTACGACACCGTGACGAGGTCGGAGCCGTGCGTGATGTCGACCAGGCCGTCGTGCACCTCGAACGGCCGCCCGCAGACGGTGTCGAGCGTGGCCGGCGGATGGTCGCCGTCGTCGAACGTGTTGTGGTCGACCCACACGCTCGTCGACGTCCACACCGAGAGGTTGTCGTAGGCGGAGTTCCAGTTGCCGCCCGAGTCGTTCGCGTCCCACTGCGGGAAGCAGTCGTACGCGTCGGACAGCGTGAGGTTGCGGACGATCACGTTGCTCGCGTCGCGGACGCGCAGGGACCCGCCGACGATCCGGGCGTCGTCGCCGACGCCCACGAGCGTGACGTTCGAGCCGACGTGCTGGAGCGTCTGCGCGGCCTGGAGCGCGGCGGCCGCCGTGCGCGCGGTCTCGAGCGGGCCGCTCGGGTCGACGCCGGGGCCGAAGGCCGCGATGTAGTCGCTCATGGCGAACGGCTCGCCGGTCCCCTCGACCGTGACCTGGCGCTCGAGGTCCGCACACGTGGTGCGCGTGCCGTCGGGCCGCTCCCACGCGTCGATCGTGCCGCGCACGTAGACGATCCGCGGGACCGTGTTGCGGCGCGCGTCGGTCTGGGACCCGCCGCGCTTGCCGGCGAGCGCGTCGCGCAGCTCCTGCCAGGTGTCGACGACGTAGACCTCGCTCGGGCCGGCGGCGACGCCGCCGGTCGTCGGGGCCGCGGTGCGGGCGACGCCGTCGGGCCGGGTCGCGCCGGACCAGGACGCCCAGCCGTCGCCGGGCGGCAGGACCTCGCGACCGAGGTCGGCGGGAGGTGCGGACGGCGGCGTCGACGGCTTCTGCGCCGCGCCGGCGGCGGCCGGGAGG
>NZ_BHYL01000380.1 GCF_003851725.1 Cellulomonas algicola
CGCCGGGCGTCCGGCCGCGCCGCTCGCCCGACGGCGGGCGCCGGGACCGCGCCGGCAGGGGTACCGGAGCCGGCGGCGACCTGGGTGCCGGGCTCGACGGCGGCCGGGGTGCGAGGCTCGGTGATCGACTCGACGGCGGGTGCCCCCGGCTGCGACGGCAGCAGGGACGTCGACCCGTCGAGCGTCGTGGCGCGTGGGCCCGCCTGACGCGCACGGGCCGCGCGCTCGTCGAGGAGCCACCGGGGCACGCGACCGCTCGGCGACGTCGGCACGTCGCGCGGGAGCGGTCGGGACCCCTCGGCGGTCACGTCCTGCGCATCGACCGGGCGGAGCCGCACGTGAGAGGCGCGTCACGACGCCACCCGTCCGCCGCAGGACGGTCGAGGAGTGCCCGACGCCCGCCGCCGACGCCGCTCCCCCGCGTCGCCTCCTGCGTTTGACCTCGGACGACGACGGCAGGACGCTCGCGACATGTCCGATCCCGCAGGAACCGGAACGACGGACGCCGCGGACCGTGGCGCGACGGCCACCGCGCCCCGGTCGCGCGTGGGCGGCCCCACGCACGTCGGCACCGCGAGCACCGACCCGCTCGCCCGGGCGACGTACCGCCTGCTGCGCATCACGCTCGTCGCGCTGCCGGTGCTGCTGCTCGTGTCGTCGTTCCTCGTGTGGGTGACGGGCGGACGCGTCGAGCGGTCGATCAGCGACTACTACGACGGCGACCTGCGCGACGTGTTCGTCGCGATGCTCGCCGGCATCGCGGTCTGCCTGGTCGCCTACCGCGGTTTCCCCGCGGTCGAGGACTACACGCTCAACTGGGCGGGGTTCCTCGCGCTGGTCGTCGCGTTCGTGCCGAACAGCCTCACCGCCGAGCTCGAGCGGCTCGACGGCGCTGCCCGGACGCAGGCCGCGCTGCCCGCACGGATCGTGCTGACGTCACTGCTGCTGGTGTCGGCGGCGGTCGTCCTCGTGGAGTGGCGGACGACCCGCGCGACCATGCACGCCGCGCGCACGGCCCGTGACGGCGGCTGGGTGTTCTGGCTCATGACGGTCCTCGGGCTGGCGGTCGTCGCGCTGCTGGTCGTCCGCCTCGTGCAGCCGGGCACGACCTTCGCGTGGCTGCACGGCGCGGCGGCGATCGTGCTCATCGTGAGCCTGGCGCTCGCGGTGCTGAGCCACGGGTGGCCCGCGACCGACGCCGCGTCGGACCGGCGCTACCGCAGGATCTACCTCACCGTCGCCGCGCTCATGGTCGCCGGGCTGGTGCTGTGGCCTGCGCTGGAGCGTGCAGGCGTCGACGAGGCGATCCTCGTCGTCGAGTGGTGGGAGATCGTGCTCTTCATCGTCTTCTGGGTCACCGAGACGGTGCGGACGTGGGACCCGGTCGCGATCGAACCGCTGCACCTGCCCGACGAGCCGGGGACGCCCGTTCCGCCTCTCGCCCCACCGCAGCGACCGGCGACCCCCCGGCCGCACGGAGCCCCCTGACGCCCGTCAGCCCACCCCGGCGGGCTCCGGCGCGCGGGACCCGAGGACGTCGTCGGGGTCGTACCGCCGCCGGACCGCGTCGAGGCGCGCCGCGACGTCGGGCCGCCACCGTCCCGGGAGCCCTCCGCTCATGTTGGGGTTCGCCTCGTCGGCCAGCCACGGTGCGACGGCGGACAGCACGCGCTCGGCCGCACCCGGGCCGACGCCGGCGGCCTGCGGGCCCACGGCCACGAGCCCGAGCGTGAACGCGGCGTCCCGGCCGGCGACCGCGTCCTGACCGGTCGTCCGTGCTGCGGACGCGGACACGGGCGCGGAGACGTGCCGCAGCTCGACCGCGACGAACGGCTGGTCCGCGTCCGGGCCGACCGCGGCGAGCCACGCGTCGACGAACCCGTCGCGCACGTGCGCGAGCCCAGCACCACCCGTCCAGACGGGCGCGGGCGTGGTCGGGTCGCCGTGGATGCGGTCGGAGTCGCGCGCCGGCAAGGGGCCGAGGCCGTCGAGCAGTGCGGGGGCGAGCGCGCGGAGCGGGGCGGCGGCGCGCTCGCCGTCCTCGACCGACCCGGGCCGGGCGAAGCGCACCGACAGGACCGTGCGCCCGCGCAGCGGCTCGGGCACCACCTCGATCGGCGGCATCCGGACCACCGCGGCGCTCGTCGTCGTGAGGTCGTCGGCGCCGGCCGTCCAGTCGAGCCAGCCGCGCAGCGCGGTCGCGACGTGCGGGGTGTCGAACACGACGGCCCCCGCGTACAGGTCGGGGACCTCGACGAGCGCGATCCGGACGGCCACGACGACGCCCGGCACGGCGTTGCCGCCGCGCAGCGCCCACAGCAGGTCGGCGTGCTCGCCGTCGTCGGCGTCGACGACCTCGCCCGTCCCCGTCACGACCGTCGCGGACACCAGCCGGTCCGACCCGAACCCGTGGCTGCGCGCGAGCGGGCCCAGCCCGCCGCCGAGCAGGAAGCCGACGACGCCGACGTTCGACGACGAGCCCACGACGGGGACGAGCCCGTGCTCCGCGGTGCGCTCGACGACGGCGGCCCAGCGGACGCCGGCGCCGACGGTCGCGGTGCGCGTCGTGGCGTCGACGACCACGTCGTCGAGGCGACGGGTCGTGACGAGCACGCCCGACGTCAGCGGCCGCTCGGCGCCGTGCCCGGTCGCCTGCACGCGCAGCGGGACGCGGTGCTCGCGCGCGAGCCGCACGGCGGCGACGACGTCGTCCACGCCGGTCGCGCCGACGACCACGTCGGGGCGGATCGTGACGGAGAGGTTGAAGGCGGCGACCTCGTCGTCGTACCCCGCGGCACCGGGGACGAGCACGGGACCCTGGACGTGCGCCGACAGCGCGTCGGCGAGCGGGCTCGACATGCGACCTCCTGGCGACGTCGCAGGCGGTCGGTCCGCGGCGACTCCCTGCGACGCTCCCACGGACCACCGACACGCGGCACCGGCCGCCCGCCCCGCCCCCGCGCGCGCGCCGCCGTCGTCGCCGGGTCCACGATGGGCCCGATGAGTCCCGGGCGTGCGGCCGGTCAGCACCGTGAGCCCGTCCGCAGCCGACGACGAGCGACGACGAGCCTCGGCGACAGGAGCGCACCATGACCACCACGACCGACACCCGCACGCTCGACGTGCCGGGCGCGACACTCACCTACGACGTGCACGGCCCGCTGCCCACCGCGGACGGCGAGCCGCCGCTGGTGCTGATCGGGCAGCCGATGGACGCGAGCGGCTTCACGACGCTCGCGGGCCTCCTGACCGAGCGGACCGTCGTGACCTACGACCCGCGCGGGCTGGGCCGCAGCGCCCGGCACGACGGCTCGACGGTCAACGACCCCGCCGTCCAGGCGGAGGACGTGCACGCGCTGGTCGAGGCTCTCGGCGGCGGCCCGGTCGACCTGTTCGGGTCGAGCGGCGGTGCGATCACGGGCCTCGCGCTCGTCGCCGCGCACCCGCACGACGTCCGCACGTTCGTGGCGCACGAGCCCCCGCTGGTCGAGCTCCTGCCCGACGCCGAGAACGCCCGGGCCGCGGGGAGGCGCGTCGGCGAGGTGTACGCCGAGCGCGGCTGGGGTGCCGGCATGGCGACGTTCATGCTGGTGTCGTCGTGGCAGGGCCCGTTCCCGGACCGCTTCGCGCAGGAGCCCGTCGACCCCGCGCAGTTCGGGCTGCCGACGGAGGACGACGGCTCACGCGACGACCCGCTGCTGTCGGGCGTGTCCGACCCGGTCACCGCGTTCCGCCCGGACCTGGACGCGGTCGCCGCCGGCCCGACCCGCGTCGTGGTCGCCGCGGGTGAGGAGAGCCGTGACCTGCTGACGTTCCGCGCGACCGAGGCGCTGGCCGCCCTTCTCGGTCAGGACCTCACGCTGTTCCCGAGCCACCACGGCGGGTTCCTCGGCGGCGAGCACGGGTACGCCGGGCAGCCCGAGGCGTTCGCGGCGCGGCTGCGCGAGGTGCTGACGCGGGCGTGACGTGCCCCAGGGCGTGCGAGCGGCGCTCCACGGCACATCGCCGCGCCGCCGTCAGGCCCGCATCGCGACGCTGCTCGCCCGGACCGGCGCGGGCAGCGTCGTACGGCCGACGAGGTGGGTGTCGACGGCGGCGGCCGCCGCACGACCCTCCGCGATCGCCCACACCACCAGGGACTGCCCTCGGCCGCAGTCGCCTGCGACGAAGACGCCGGGCGTCGGCGTCGAGAAGTCGTCGGCCCTTGCGAACGCGCCCCGGGCGTCGACGGCCAGCCCGAGCTGCTCGGCGAGCCCGCCGCGCTCCGGCCCGGTGAAGCCGAGCGCGAGGACGACGAGCTGCGCCGGCAGGACCTGCTCGGTGCCCGGGACGGCGACGAACCGGCGGTCGACCCGCTCGACGTCGACGACACGGACGCCCGTGACTCGGCCGTCGTCGCCGTCGAGCCCGAGCGTCGACACCGCGAACCGGCGCTCGCCGCCCTCCTCGTGCGACGTCGAGACCTTGAACACCGTCGGGTACGTCGGCCAGGGCTGGTCGTCCGGACGCGCCTCGGGCGGCTGCGCCAGGATCTCGAGCTGCACGATCGACCGTGCGCCCTGCCGCACGGCGGTGCCCACGCAGTCCGCGCCGGTGTCGCCGCCGCCGACGACCACCACGTCGAGCCCTGTCGCGACGGGTGCCCCGGGCACGGGCGAGCCGACGGCCGCGTGGTTGGCGGGCACGAGGTAGTCCATCGCGGGCATGACGCCGGCCAGGCCGCGGCCCGGCACCGGCAGGTCGCGCGGGACGGTCGAGCCGGTCGTGACGAGCACCGCGTCGAACCGGCGGCGCAGCTCGTCGCCCGTGACGTCACGGCCCACGTCGACGCCGCACCGGAACACCGTGCCCTCGGCGCGCATGACGTCGAGGCGACGCTCGACGACGGCGGCGGGCAGCTTGTGCTCGGGGATGCCGTACCGCAGCAGCCCGCCGGGCGCGTCCGCACGCTCGAAGACGGTGACGTGGTGGCCCGCGCGGGTGAGCTGCTGCGCGGCCGCGAGCCCGGCGGGCCCGGAGCCGACGACCGCGACCGTGCACTCGGTCATGCGGCCCGGCACCTCGGGCACCACGAGACCGCGGTCGAACGCCTCCTCCGCGATCGAGAGCTCGACGTGGCGGATCGTCACGGGCGGCTCGTGGATGCCGAGCACGCACGCCGACTCGCACGGCGCCGGGCACAGCCGGCCCGTCATCTCGGGGAAGTTGTTCGTCAGGTGCAGACGGTCGCTCGCGTCCTGCCACTGCCCGCGCCACGTGAGGTCGTTCCACTCGGGCATGACGTTGCCGAGCGGGCACGCGTGGTGGCAGAACGGCACACCGCAGTCCATGCACCGCCCCGCCTGGCGTCGCAGCGTCTCCAGGAAGGCCGCGTCGCCGACGGGGTGGCGGTGCACCTCGTCCCAGTCGAGGATGCGCACCGCCACCGGCCGGTCGGGCGGCAGCTCGCGCACGCGCGTGGTGAGGAAGCCCCGGGGATCGGCCATGCGGGGACGGTAGGTCCGGCCCCGACCCCGCCCGGCGGTCCAAGGTCCTAGACCGTCGGGGCCGGGGG
>NZ_BHYL01000381.1 GCF_003851725.1 Cellulomonas algicola
AGGTCGCGGTCGTCGGCCGGCTCGACGACGAGGCGACGCGCGCCCTGCACCGCGTCGCGCTGCGCTCGCCGGCTCCGGGCCTCGTCGTCGCGGTCGGGCCACCGGACGCCCCGTCGCCCGACGGCGGCACGGGCGCCCCCGCGGGTGCCGGCACCCCGGACGCCGCACCCGTCCTCCCCCTGCTGCGCGACCGCCCGCTCGTCGACGGCCGCCCCGCCGCGTACGTCTGCCGGGGCTTCGTCTGCGACCGGCCCACGACGTCGCCGGCGGACCTGGCCGCCGCGCTCGGCACACGCTGACCGTCCCGCGCGAGCCGTCGCGCCCGACGCGCGGACGCGCAGGTGAAGGGATTCGCACGGGCACCCTCAGCGGACGCCCAGGAAAGTCGCGTACCGTGCCGGGGTCCGCCGCCTGACCCCGGGCGGGACCCGAAACGACGGAGGACCCTCGTGCGTCGCACGACCACCGCTCGCGCTGTCGTCGCCACGGCGACCGCGCTCGTCCTGTCCCTCTCGCTGGCCGCGTGCAGCGGTGACGGCGGTTCCGACGACTCGCCGTCGGCCGACGCGTCGGCGTCCGCGAACGCGGCGGTCGCCGCCGACAAGGCGGCGCTCGCCAAGGTGACGATCGAGGGCGAGGCGGGCAAGGAGCCGACCGTCACGCTCCCGAGCACGCCGTTCAACGTGACGACGTTCGTCGCGCACCTCGTCGAGGACGGCGACGGCGACGAATTGAAGGACGGGCAGATCATGTCCATCCAGATGCTCATGCTCAACGGCACCGACGGCTCGACCATGGGCTCGACGTACGACACGGACACCCCGCAGCGCATCAAGGTCGGCCAGACCAGCATCGCGGAGCTCGACACCGAGCTGGAGGGCGCGCACGTCGGCGCCCGCGTGCTCGTCGCGCTGTCGTCGGGCGAGGACAACACGCAGGTGTACGCGATGGAGGTCGTCGACGCGGTCGACGGCGCCGACCCCGCGAGCCTGCCGACGCGGGCCGAGGGTGCGGCCGTCGCACCGGCCGCGGGCCTGCCGGCCGTGACGCTGGGCGAGGACGGCGCGCCGTCGATCACCCCGGTCGGCGGCGCGGCCCCGACGACGCTCGTCACGCAGCCGCTCATCACGGGCACGGGCAAGGTCGTCGAGGAGGGTGACTTCGTCACCGTCAAGTACACGGGCTGGCTGTGGGACGGCACGCAGTTCGACTCGGCGTGGGAGAAGGGCGAGCCGTTCGAGTTCCAGGCGGGCGCGGGCGCGGTCATCCAGGGCTGGGACACGGGCGTACAGGGGCAGCCGGTCGGCAGCCAGGTCCTGCTCGTCGTCCCGCCGGACCAGGGCTACGGCGACCAGGAGCAGGGCTCGATCCCGGCCGGCTCGACACTCGTCTTCGTGGTCGACATCCTCGACGCGCGCTGACGCACGCCGGACCTGACGGCCCGGGGCGCCCC
>NZ_BHYL01000382.1 GCF_003851725.1 Cellulomonas algicola
CTCCTCGCGCGCGCGCCGGGCGTCCGCGACGGCGTCCTCGCGCTCGCGCCGGCGGCGCCGGTCGGCGGCGGACTCGCGCGGTTCGTGCTCCGGTTCCGGCTCGGGCGGTTCGACGACGCGCAGGTGCGCGCGGCTGCGCGAGGGGCTCTTCCTCGGGGAGGGGCCCTGCTCGCCGGCGTCGGACGCGCGCGGCGTCGACGCCCGCGGCGCGCGGGACGGGGTCTCGACGGGCTCACCCGGCGCGATCCCGCCGAACCCCACGAACTCCCGCCCGGCCGTGAGGCGCCCCGACGTCACGTCACGCGCGATGCCCGGGTCGGCGAGCGCGGCGGTGAGCGTCGCGTCGACCTCCTGCGCGACCGCGTCGCCCACCTTGTGCCCGGCCTGCCGGCCGAGCGCCTTGGCACGGCCGACCAGCGACGTCACGAGCGCACGACGCTGCCGTGAGAGGTCGCGCATGCCCGCGCCGTCGAGCGAGCGCTCGGCCTCCCGCAGGCTGTCGCCGAGCGCGACGAGCTGGTCCGCGAGCCCCGGGACGTCGCGGAGCAGCGCGTTGACGAGCCACGCCGCGACGGTGGGCTTGCGCAGCGCCGTGATGTCGGCGGCGAGGTCCCGGTCGCCCGCCGCCCGTGCCTCCCTGGCGGCGGCGTCACGGCGCGCGACGAACTGGTCCGGTGGCGCGCCGTAGAGGTCGTCGGCGACGTCGTCGAGGTCCACCGGTCAGCCTTCCGCGGCACGCGGGGGCTGCTCCGACGTGCCCGTGGGCCGGGGGTCCGGCGCGGACGCGTCGGCATCGGCCCTCGGCTGCCCGTCGAGCGCGAACCGGACGGTCCGTCGCGCCGTCGACGCCTCCGTGAGCCGTACGCGCACGTGCTGCCCGACGGGCAGGTCCGTGCCTTCCACGCGTGCCCGCACGACGGGGTCGCGCAGCTGCACGACCCCCGACGTGCGGTCGTCGTGCGCGTCGACGACGACCCCGTCGAACACGTCGCCCACGCGCCCGGTCAGCAGCGCGGCCTCGAGCAGGTCGAGGCACCCGCGCTCGTACTCGTTGGCGCGCCGGTCGCCGCCCGCCATGAGCCCGGGCAGGTCGGGCAGCGCGGACCGCACCCAGTCCGGCACGTCGTTCCCGGCCACGAGCGCGACGCACGTCTCGCCGACGAACCGGTCGACGAGACGCCGCAGCGGCGCGGTCGTGTGCGCGTACGGGGCCGCGAGCGCGGCGTGCTGCTCCTGCGCGGGCACCTCACCGTCGAACGCGACGTACGCGGCACCGCGCAGCAGCGTCGTCGCCTCGGTGAGCAGCGCGGCGTGCGCGGGGACCCCCGCGTCGAGGCCGCGGACGACGTCACCGACGGCCGCCCCGTCGGGCCACGGGACGTCGAGCGCGTCCGCCGCGCGCCGCAGCCGGGCCTCGTCGCGCGGGTCGGCCGGAGGCAGCGTGCGCAGGACACCGATGCGGCCGTCGAGCATGAGCTGCGCGGCGCACAGGCCGGTGAGCAGCGAGATCTGCGCGTTCCACTCCTCGGCGTCGAGCGTCGAGCGGCTCACGAGCGCCCAGTGGCCGTCGACCCGCTGCACCTCCTGCTCGGGCGTGGGCAGCGTGATCCCGCCGCGGGCACGCTCGGCGACCTGCCGGAGCCGGCCGACGTCGCGCAGCAGCGCGAGGGTCCCGTCGGCGGTGCCCGCGTCGTACGCCTGCTGCACCTCGTCGTACGTGAGCTGCGCGCGCGAGCGGACCCGGGACCGCCGCACGTCGACGGCCGTCGGTGCGCCGCCGGAGTCGAGGTCGATCGTCCACAGCAGCGCGGGCACGTCCTGGTCGGGCAGCAGGCTCGCGGCACCCTCCGACAGCGCGGGCGGGTGCAGCGGCGTGCGGCCGTCGGGCGCGTACAGGGTGACGACGCGGCGGCGCGCCTCGGTGTCGACCGCGCCGCCGGGCCGCACCCACGTCGCGACGTCCGCGATCGCGTACCGGACGCGGAACCCGTCGCCGCGGCGCTCGATGTGCACCGCCTGGTCGAGGTCGCGCGAGCCGGGCGGGTCGATCGTCACGAACGGCACGTCGGTCGCGTCGGGCAGGTCGGACGGCGCCCCGGCGGCGGCGGCGGACTCCGCCTCCGCGACGACGTCCGCCGGGAACGCGTCCGGGACGTCGAGCTGGTCGCGCAGGTCGGCGAGGCCGCGCTCGACGTCCGCGTCGACGGCGTCCGCGGAGCGTGCGACGGCCGGCGGCGGGGCGAGGTGGACGCGGCGTCGGGGCACCTCGCGAGCGTAGGACGGTCCCGTCGGTCCCGCAGCGCCGTCGCGCGGTGACCTGCGACGACGACCAGGCGTCGCTCCCTCGACGGGGTGTGCCGGCGGGGTGTCCCGACGGACGCCGACCGCCCTAGGCTGCCCGCCATGACCGTGCCGCACGAGGCCGCGCCCGAGGACACGGGCGCGAGCCGCACGCCGGTCTCCGCCGCACGCCCGGCAGGTCTGCGCGGGTGGGCGGGCCGCGCCGTCCTTGGGCTGCTCCGGGCGTCGCTGCTGGTGAGCCCCCGCCCGACGGTCCTGCTGGTGCGTCGCCAGTTCGCCCGCGGCGTCGTCGAGCGCACCACCCGGCTCGACGCGCAGGCACCCGCGGGCGTCGCCGCGGTCCTCGACGAGCGCTACGGTCCGGGCGCCGACGAGGTCCTCGACGTGTTCCACCCGGACGACGCGACCGGGCCGCTCCCGACCGTCGTCTGGACGCACGGCGGCGCGTTCGTCGGCGGCACGAAGGACGAGCTGCGCGGCTGGTTCCGGCTGCTCGCGAGCCACGGCGTCACCGTCGTCGCGCCGCGGTACACGCGCGCCCCCGAGGCGCGGTACCCGACGCCCGTCCGGCAGGTGACCGCGGCGCTGCGGCACGTGCAGGAGCACGCCGCGCGGTTCCACGTGGAACCGTCGCGCCTCGTCCTCGCGGGCGACTCGGCGGGTGCGCAGATCAGCGCCCAGGTCGCGACGCTCACGACCGTGCCGTCCTACGCGCGCACCCTCGGCGTCGCGCCGACCGTGCACCCGGCCCAGCTGCGCGGCGTCCTGCTGTGCTGCGGCGTGTTCGACCTCGCCCGGCTCGACCCGCGGTCACCGCTGCGGGACGTGCTGCGCGCGTGCGGCTGGGCGTACAGCGGCGACCGCCGCTTCCTCGACGACGAGGCGTTCCTGTCGTCGATGTCGGTGGGGCGGCACGTGACCGCGGCCTTCCCGTCGACGTTCGTCACGGTCGGCAACGCCGACCCGCTGCGGGGGCAGTCCGTCGCGCTCGCGGCGACGCTGGAGGGGCACGGCGTCGACGTCGAGACCCTGTTCTTCCCGGACGCCCACACGCCCGCGCTGCCGCACGAGTACCAGTTCGAGCCCGGCAGCGCCGACGCGGACGCCGCGCTCGACCGCCTCGTGCGGTTCGTGCGTCGCTGCACCGCCTGACGACCCGCCCGACGCCGCGCGTCCCCGAGCCCACGCCGGGCTCCGGGGACCGTCCCGCGAGGACGGCGTGCCCCGTCGCGAGTCCCGGCGAGGAGCGCCCGTCCCGGCGCTCGCCGGTCTCGTCCGCACGGGCGACATCGCTCGCTCCGGTTGCAGGCGCGGCCACCGCGCCGCACGATCACGTCGCCACCCGCCCCGTGGCAGCCACGCGAACCGGAGGGCCGTCCCACGATCCCCGTGCTCCTCGACCCCGTCCCGCCCACGCGGGACCGCGGCGACGTCGACGTCCCCCGGACCGTCGACGACGCGCTCGCCGCCGTGCGCACGTGGTCCGACGACCTCGTCCCCGGCGCGGGCGGCACCGCTCGGCTCTGGGAGCTGCTCGGGACGCTGGCTGCCTCCGACCTCGCCGTCGCGCGCGCGGTCGAGCCGCACCTCGACGCGCGGGCGATCCTCGGCCAGGCCGCCGTGCGGCCCACGGTGGCGCGCGACGACGCCACGTGGGGTGTGTACGCCGCCGAAGGGCCCGGCGTCCGGCTCGACGCGGTCGAGGACGACGACGGCTGGCGGCTGCGCGGCGTCAAGCCGTGGTGCTCGCTCGCCGACCGGCTCGACGCGGCGCTCGTGACGGCCCACCTGCCCGACGGCGGACGCGGGCTGTTCGCGGTCGCGCTGCGCGGCTCCGGCGTCACGCGCGGCGACGAGCCGTGGGCCGCCCGCGGGCTCGTCGAGATCCCCAGCACGTCCGTCCGGTTCGACGACGTCCCCGCCGAGCCCGTCGGCGCACCCGGCTGGTACCTCACGCGACCCGGGTTCTGGTGGGGCGGGATCGGCGTCGCCGCGTGCTGGTACGGCGGCGCGGTCGGGCTCGCCCGGCGCCTGCACGCCGGTGTCCGCGGGAAGGACGCCGCGCTGCTCCACGCGCACCTCGGCGCGGTCGACGAGGGGCTGCAGTCCGCGCGACGTGCGCTCGCCGAGGCCGCGGCCCTGGTCGACGCCGGCACGCTCGACGCCGAGGCGGGCCGGCTGCTCGCCAAGCGCGTGCGCGCGACCGTCGCGCGCGTGTGCGAGGACGTCCTGACGCGGGTCGGGCACGCGCTGGGTCCCGCGCCGCTCGCGCTCGAGCCCGAGCATGCCAAGCGCGTCGCCGACCTGCAGGTCTACGTGCGGCAGCACCACGCCGAGCGGGACGACGCGTCCCTGGGCGCCGCGCTCGCCGCGAGCGGCGAGGCACCGTGGTGACCCGCGACGCGACAGCCCCGACGACGGGCGACGCCTCGGGCCGGGCGGGTGCGCAGGCCGAGCCCGACGACCGCGTCACCTCCGCGCGGGCGGCGGCGAGGCACGACGTGCTCGACCGTCGCGACGACGCCGCGGGTGCAGCG
>NZ_BHYL01000383.1 GCF_003851725.1 Cellulomonas algicola
CGTGCGGGCGCGGGCCAGCGTGCCGGCGCCGGTGAAGGCCCGGGTCGTCGCGACGGCCGTCGCGCGCGAGTGGTGGGACGCACGACGCGGAGGACAGAAGGCGTGACGATGACGGCACCGCGCACCCGTTCCGCGGGCGCACCTCGTGCCTCCGGGCGGGACGGCGGCCCCGGCGGGCGCGTCGTCGTCGTCGGCGGGGGCATCGGCGGGCTCATGACGGCCGCGCTGCTCGCCCGTGGGGGAGCGCACGTGACGCTGCTCGAGCGGCACGACCGCGTCGGCGGCCGCATGGGGACGCTCGAGCTCGACGGGTTCCGGTTCGACACCGGGCCGTCCTGGTACTTCATGCCCGAGGTGTTCGCGCACGCGTTCGCGCTGCTCGGCGAGCGCGTCGAGGACCACCTCGACCTCGTGCGGCTCGACCCGGCGTACCGGCTGTTCACCGAGCCCGACCACCCCGGCGGGCTCGCAGGCGGCTTCGAGCTGAGCGGCGACCCCGAGGTCAACTGGGCCACGTTCGAGGCGCTCGAGCCCGGCGCGGGCGAGGCCGTGCGGCGGTACGCCGAGGACGCGTCGACGGCCTACCGGACCGCGCTCGACCACTTCCTCTGGACGACGTTCCAGCGGCCGGACCGGCTGCTGTCGGCACCCGTCGTGCGGCGTGCCGGGACGCTGGTCGACCTGCTCACGCACACCCTCGCGGAGAAGATCGAGACGACCGTCGAGCACCCCGTGCTGCGGCAGGCGCTCGGCTACCACGCGGTCTTCCTCGGGTCGTCGCCGTACCGCGTCCCCGCCCTGTACTCGCTCATGAGCCACCTCGACCTCGTCGACGGCGTGCAGTACCCGCGCGGCGGCATGTACACGGTCATCGAGGCGCTCGAACGGCTCGCGGTGCGCGAGGGCGTCGAGATCCGGACCGGCGCGGACGTCGTCGCGATCGAGGTCGACGACGTGCCGTGGTCCGCGCGGGCCCCGCGGCGCACCGGCGTCGCGCGCGGGGTGCGGCTCGCCGGCGGGGAGCTCGTCGAGGCCGACGTCGTCGTCTCGGGGGCCGACCGGCACCACACCGAGACCGCGCTGCTCGAGCCGCGGCACAGCGACCACCCCGCCGCGTCGTGGGAGCGGCACGGTCCCGGCATCTCCGCGCTGCTCGTCATGGCGGGCGTCCGTGGGTCGCTGCCGGAGCTGGCCCACCACTCGCTGTTCTTCACGCGCGACTGGCCCGGCAACTTCGACGACATCCTCGGCACCGGACGGTCCACCGCGCCCGCCGACCTGCGGGTGCCCGACGTCGCCTCCGTGTACGCGTCGCGGACCACCGCGACCGACCCCACCGCCGCGCCGCCCGGGCACGAGAACCTGTTCCTCCTCGTCCCGTTCCCCGCCGACGCGTCCCTCGGCGACGGCCCGCCCGGGAGCCCCGAGCGGGAGGCCGTCGAGCGGTACGCCGACCGGTTCCTCGACCAGGTCGGGTCGTGGGCGGGGGTGCCCGACCTGCGCGACCGGGTCGTGACGCGGCACGTCGTCGCGCCCGCCGACTTCGCGCGCGACCTGTCCGCGTGGCGCGGGACCGCGCTCGGCATGGAGCACACGCTCGCGCAGAGCGCGATGTTCCGGCCCGGCGACGCGTCCGCGCGCGTGGCGAACCTGCTGCACGTCGGCGGGGGGACGATCCCCGGCGTCGGGCTGCCGATGTGCCTCATCAGCGCCGAGCTCGTCGCGAAGCGCCTGCTCGGGGAGACGTCGACGCGCCCGCTGCCCGCACCCCTGCGTCGCGGGTTCCTCGACGCCGCCCGCCCGGCCGGGCTCTGGTCCGGCGTACGGTCGGGCGCATGACGGGACTCGCCTACCTGGGGGCGCTGCTGGTGTCCCTCGGTGGCCTCGCCCTGCTCGACCGGCGGTCCCGCCTCGCCTTCTGGCACGACCCGCGCCGCGCCGCGTGGACCGTCGGGATCGGCGTCGTGGCGTTCCTGCTGTGGGACGTCGCCGGGCTGCTGCTCGGCATCTTCGCGCGCGGCGAGTCGCCGCACATGACCGGGATCCTGCTCGCGCCCGAGCTGCCGATCGAGGAGGTGTTCTTCCTCACGCTGCTCTGCTACGTCGCGCTGCTCGCGTGGCGGTGGTTCGACCGGACGGCGTCGCTGCGCGCCGCCGGGGCGCGGGCGCTGCACGACGCCGAGCGCGGGTCGGGGACGCCGGGGACGTCGGGCGCGGCGGGCGGTCCGGGGTCGTCGGGGCCGTCGGGCTCGGACGGGGGTGCCGCGTGACGAACATCGTGCTGAACGCCGCGGTCCTCGTCGTGCTGCTCGCGGTGTCGTGGCCGACGCTGCGGCGGCTGCGCGGGTGGCCCGTCGTCTGGACGGTCGTGCACCTGTGCGTGCTGACCGCCGTGTTCGACACGCTCATGATCGCCGCCGACCTGTACGTGTACGCCCCTGACAAGATCCTCGGCGTGTACATCCTCGGCGCTCCGCTCGAGGACTTCGCGTACGCGATCGCCGCGGCCGTCGGGATGCCCGTGCTGTGGACCGTCCTGGGTCGGCGCCGGCCGCGCGTGGCGGCGTCGTCGGCCGCTCGGACCGACGTCGAGGGGGCGGGGTGAAGGAGGTCCTCGCCGCGTCGCGGCCGTTCTCCTGGATCAACACCGCCTACCCGTTCGCCGCGGGCTACCTCATGGCCACGCAGGGGCGGATCGACCTCACGCTCGTCGTCGGGACGCTGTTCTTCCTCGTGCCGTACAACCTGCTGATGTACGGCGTGAACGACGTGTTCGACTACGCGTCCGACCTGCGCAACCCGCGCAAGGGCGGGATCGAGGGCGGGCTCGTCGCACCCGAGCGGGCCCGGGCCGTGCACCGCCGGATCCTGTGGGCCAGCGCGCTGTCCGTCGTGCCGTTCGTGGTCTACCTCGTCGCCGTCGGGTCGGTCGCGGCGACGGTCGTGCTCACGCTGGTGCTGTTCCTCGTCGTCGCGTACTCCGCGCCCGTGCTGCGGTTCAAGGAGCGGCCGTTCCTCGACTCGTTCACGTCCGCGATGCACTTCGTCGGACCCCTGCTCTACGCGCTCGTGCTCGTCGCGGCGGACCTCGCGGCGCCGACCGTCTGGCCCGTGCTCGTCGCGTTCGTGCTGTGGGGCATGGCGTCGCACGCGTTCGGGGCGGTGCAGGACGTGCGCGCCGACCGCGAGGGCGGGATCTCCTCCGTCGCGACCGTCCTCGGCGCCCACCCCACCGTCGTGCTCGCGACGCTCGCCTACGTCGCCGCCGCGGGCGTGCTGCTCGTCGTCCCGTGGCCCGGCGTGCTCGCCGCCGTCCTGCCCCTGCCGTACGCCGTGTCGACCGCGACGTTCTGGCGCGTCACCGACGACGACTGCGAGCGCGCCAACGCCGGGTGGCGGCGGTTCCTGTGGCTCAACCTCGTCACCGGGTTCCTGGTGACGATGCTGCTCATCGCGATCGCCCGCACCTGACGCCGCCGTCAGGCCGTCGTCAGCGGGCCCGACTCCGGCAGCTCCGCGTCCGCGTCGAAGGCCGGGGCCAGCAGCTGCGTCACGGTCGCCCACCCACGCGCGAGCATCCCCGCGTCCGTGTCGGGCTCGCGCGTGATCTCGACGTCCGAGTAGGTCAGCTGCAGGTGGCCGTGCTCGAGCTCGTGGATGCGCGCCTGCACCGCACCGAACGACGCGAGCGGCGCCTTGCGCAGACCGCGCACCTGCTCGACCGGCAGGTCCGGGACGTTGAGGTTGAGGACGCGGTCGCCCGGGCAGTGCGCGACGACCCAGTCGAGGACCGGCCGCGCGAAGGCTCCGGCCGTCTCCCAGTGCCGCGGGTCGTGGTACGCGATCGACACCGCCAAGCCCTTGATGCCGTGCGTCGCGCCCGAGAGCGCGGCGCCGACCGTGCCCGAGTGCAGCACCGCGTGCCCCGTGTTCGCCCCGCGGTTCACACCCGACAGCACGACGTCAGGCTTCGGCCCGAAGCCGCCGTACGCGGCGACGAACGCGATCAGCCCGGGCGCGGCACGCACCGCGAAGGACGGGATGTGGTCGGGCAGGCCCGGCGACGGCTTCGACGCGACGATCAGCCGCCCGTCCTGCTCGGCTCCCAGCAGCGACGCGCTCGCGCCCGACGACTCGCGCGCGGGGGCCGCGACCACCACGTCGTGCCCCGCGTCCGCCGCCATGACGGCGAGCGTCGTGAGCCCGGGGGAGTCGATCCCGTCGTCGTTCGTCACCAGCACCCGCATGCCGCCACCTCTCGTCGATGTCCGTCGACGGTCACGGTCGACCGCTGACCGTGTCGTCGGCGGTCGTCACTCCACGTCCGCACCGCGCCGTCCAGGCCGGCGGCCCCGACCTGACGCCCACCCCCTGCCCGTCCATCGGACCCGACGTGGCGGCGACCCGCCACCCGACCTGAGGCGGCCCCACCCGACCGGGCCCGCCCGACGTGGCGCCGACCCGCCACCCGACCCGACGCGGACCCACCCGACCGCGCCCGCCCGACGTGGCGGCGACCCGCCACCCGACCTGAGGCGGCCCCACCCGACCGGGCACGCCCGACGTGGCGGCGACCCGACCCACCCGACGCGCCCCGCCCCGACCCGCCCGACGTGACCCGACCCGCCCGACGTGACCCGACC
>NZ_BHYL01000384.1 GCF_003851725.1 Cellulomonas algicola
CGCGCCCGCGCCCAGGACAGCCGCGCCGTCGCGCGTGCGTCGGCTCGTCGCCGACGCACGGTCCGCCTGGCGCCACCTGCGTGCCGGCGGGCCACGGCAGGTCGTGTCGAAGGTCCGCTGGCGGCTCGCGCGGCGACGCTGACCCGGCCCGGACAGGACCGCGGCGTCGCCGCCCGGCGCACGCTGGTCCGCGACGGCCGGCGAACGCCGGGCCGTGCGGCCGTCAGCGCGCGGAGCGGTGGTTGATGTGCGGGTCCACCTGTGCGAGCCGGGTCGTGCGCTCCTCGAGGTAGCGGCGCTCGAACGGTCGGACGTCCGCGACCCGTGACGTGCTCTCGTAGTGGAACAGCGTCGCGAACGGCGCGCACACCACCCCGTACCCGGCGGCGACGACCTTGTAGCAGTAGTCGACGTCGTTGAACGCCATCGGCAGCTCGGTGCTGAACCCGCCCAGCTCGAGGTACAGGCCCCGCGGCGTCAGCAGGCACGCGCCCGTCACGGCCAGGTAGTCGACGTCGACGACCTTCGCACCGAAGTGGCTGTCGTCGTCCGCGCCCAGCCGGTGGGCGTGGATCGGCAGCCACTCGTCGTCGTGGATGATCCCGACGTGCTGGATGGTGCCGTCCTCGTACAGGAGCTTGGCGCCCACCACGCCCACCGTCGGGTCGGCCGCGACTGCGACGAGCCGGTCGAGCCAGCGCGGCTCGACGACCTCGGTGTCGTCGTTCAGGAGGAGCACGAGGTCGCCGCGCGCGACGCGCACACCCTCGTTCACGGAGTGCGAGAACGAGAACTCGCCCGTGACGGGCGCGACGACGAGCCGGTCCCCGACGATCGAGCGGACCAGCTCGACCACGTCGGGCGGCGTGTTCTCGCTCGGGACGAGCACGAGCTCCCAGCGGTCGTACGTCGTGCGCTCGACGAGCGAGCGCACGCACGTCTCGACGACGAGTGTGGGGACGCCGCCGACCTCGCGGCGCCCGCCGCCCGTCGGGACGACGATCGAGACGAGCGGCGGGTCGTCGAGCGTGCGCCAGGCGCGGACGTACCCGGCTGGGCCGGTCACCTCGACCGTGGCGGGAACGCCGAGCCGTGCGTACCGGGCCGCGACCGCGCGTCGGCCGTGCTCGGCCGTCTCCGCGTCGCGTGCGGGGCCGGTCTCGCGCGTCACGCCGATGAGCGGCAGGTGCTCGACGCGGTCGGTCCGCTCCGTCACGCGCAGGTGCACGTCCCACTCGACGGCGCGGGGCGCGTCGGTCCGCAGGCCGCCGACCTCCGCGACGAGCGACCGGCGCAGCACGCACAGCCGACCGAGGTAGTCCCACCCCTCGAGGTAGTGCGGCACCCAGTGGGGCTTGGTCGCGATGCCGGTGATCCCCGGCGCGGGCCACTGCTCGTCGGTGTAGAGGACGTCGACCTCGGGGCGCTCCGTGAGGTAGTCGACCACGGCACGCAGGACACCGGCCTCGACCTCGTCACCGCCGCCGAGCAGGCCGACGTACCGGGAGGTCACGGCGTCGAACGCGGCACCGAGCTCGTCCCCGGGCGCGCCGTCGTCGGCGAGCTGGACGTGCCGCCGCCCGAGGAGGTGGCGCACCTCGCCGCGTGCGTGCTCGCTCCCGACACGGGCCGGGACGACGAGCGTCCACGGGCCGTCCCCGGCCGCGGCGACGCTGCGCGCGGTGCGGAGCAGGCCCGAGTCGTCCGTGCCGGGCAGCAGGACGAGGGCGACGAACGGCGTCACGCGCGCCGGCCGGCGAGCACGCCGCGCAAGGCCGACCGGCCCCGACGCAGCACCGAGCGGCCGCGACGGGCGACGGCGCGTGCCGCACCCGACGCGCTGCCGCGCGCCTCGTCAGGCGTCAGCCGGGCCTCGAGCAGCTGGATCCGCTCGTCACGCTCGGTGAGGGCCACGCTCTGGTCGTGCAGCAGGCCGTTGCGCAGATGGACGCCCGCACGGGCGACCTCGAGCTCGGCGACCGTGGCCTCCAGCCGCCGGCGCAGCAGGTCGACCTCCCCCCGGTCGGTGAAGTCCGCCATCCGGGCGTGGGCGGCGGCGTCCTTCTCGGCGAGGGCCGAGTGCCACGCTGCACTCGAGGGCTCATGCACTGACATGGGGTGAGGGTAAGGCATCCGGACACCGTGCCAGGGCACTCGAACGGCGGACGTTCGCGGACCTCTAGAGTGGACGGATGCGTGTCGTGCAGGTCTCCGCTCACTATCCCCCGAACCACGTGAGCGGGGGGACCCTCGTCCCGCAGCGCCTCGCCCGCGGGCTCGCCGCGCGGGGGCACGAGGTGTTCGTGTACGCCGGTCACCTCGACGAGCACCGCCGGCCGCTCGAGACCTGGACCGAGGACGACGGCTCCGGCGTGCAGGTACGGTGGATCGTGACGACGCCGTGGACCGCGTGGGCCGACCCGCGCAACAGCGTGAACCCCCCGGTGGGCGAGGACTTCGCGCGCTGGCTGGACGAGGTCAAGCCCGACGTCGTGCACCTGCACTCGCTCCAGACGCTCGGGGGCGAGCTCGTCGAGGTCGCGCAGCGCGCCGGTGCGGCCGTCGTCGTGACGATGCACGACTTCTGGTGGACGTGCGCGCGGCAGTTCCTCGTCGCTCCTGACATGCGGCCGTGCAGCCTCGTCGTCGACTGCGGCACCTGCCCGTGCGCGGGCGGTCACACGTGGCTCGAGCGGCGCAACACGGTCCTCGCGCGGTACCTGCGCCACGCCGACGTCGTGCTCACCCCGTCGGCGAGCGCGGGCGCGGTGCTCGAGGCGAACGGCGTGGACGGTGCCCGGCTGCGCGTCGACGAGAACGGCGTGCCGCCCGAGGACCTCGTGGGCGCCCCGGTGCCGCACGCCGGCGACGACGAGCCGCACCCCGTGCGCCTCCTCTTCGCCGGCACCCCCGACCCGATGAAGGGCATCGACGTGCTCCTGCGCGCGGTCGACACCCTGCCGTCCGACGGCTCGTGGACGCTCGACGTCTACGGGGTGCCGGAGCGCGGCCGCCATCGCCCCGAGGTGCGCTTCCACCCGCGGTACGGACGCGACGAGGTCGCCGAGGTGTTCGCGACGCACGACGTCCTCGTGCTGCCGTCGGTCATGCGCGAGTCGTACTCGATCGTCACGCGCGAGGCGCTCGGGTCGGGGCTCGCGGTCGTGTGCACGGACACCCTCGGTCCCGAGGAGGTCGTCCGGGACGGCGAGAACGGCCTGGTCGTGCCCGCGGGCGACGCGGACTCGCTCGCGGCCGCGCTGCGACGACTCGCGGAGTCGCCCGCGCTCGTCCGGCGGCTGCGCGGCGGCACCCAGGCCGTGCCGATCCGGACGGTCGACGAGCAGCTCGACCACGTGGAGGAGGTCTACCGCGAGCTCGTCGACCGCGAGGACCCGGCCGAGCACCCCGAGCAGCGCACCGCCGAGGTCGATGCGGGGCTGCGCTCGCTGGTCAACCGGGTCCTGGTCGTCGTGGGCATCCGCGGTGCGGCGCTGCGGTACCGCGGCCGGCTGCCCGCCGAGGCGCTGCGGATGCGTGGCTTCACCGTCGACGTCCGCCACTACCGCGACCCCGAGATCGCCGAGCTCGCGGACCGGGCGGACGTCGTGGTCCTCTACCGCGTGCCCGCCACCGTGCAGGTCGCGGACCTCGTCGACCGGGTCCGCGCGCGCGACCGCGCCGTGCCCGTGCTGTTCGACGTCGACGACCTCATCTTCGACCCCGAGCTCGAGGGCGAGGTCCACGGCCTGCACGTCCTGTCGGCCGAGGAGCACGCGCTGTGGTGGCGCGGCGTCGCGCGCTACCGGACGACGCTCGAGATGTGCGACGCGTACGTCGGCAGCACCGAGGCGCTGTGCGCGCACGTGACCGCCGTGACCGGGATCCCCGCGCACCGGTTCGCGAACGGCGTCGGCCAGGCGCTCGCGCAGGTGAGCGACGAGGCGCTCGCGCGTCCCCGCACGCCGGGTCCGCTGCGGATCGGGTACTTCTCGGGGACGAACACGCACGACGCCGACTGGGCCGCCGTCGAGCCCGCCGTGGTCCGCGTGCTCGCGTCGCACCCCGACGTCGAGCTGTGGCTCGGCGGCCAGCTGGGTACCGGCCCGGCGCTCGAGCAGTTCGGCGACCGCGTGCGACGTCTGCCGATGCTGCCCTGGTACGAGCTGCCGCAGCGGCTGCGCGACGTCGACGTCAACCTCGCGCCGCTCGTGCTCGACAACCGGTTCAACGAGGCGAAGTCCGCGATCAAGTGGCTCGAGGCCGCGCTCGTCGAGACCCCGACCGTGGCCTCGCCCACGCAGCCGTTCCGTGAGGCCGTCGAGCACGGCGTCACCGGGATGCTCGCGACGGACGAGGAGTCGTGGGTCGAGGCGATCACCACGCTGCTCGACGACCCGCTCGCACGCCGCCGCACGGGGTCGCGCGCCCGCCGCGACGCGCTCCTGCGGTGGGGTCCGCACGCGCAGGGAGAGCGGTACGAGGAGATCCTCACGACCGTGTGGCGCGCCCGTGCCGCCGACGGCCCTCGCGCGGCGTCCGGCTGGGAGCCCGTGCTGGACGACGAGCCGCTGGACTCGACCGAGGGCTGGCTCGACCCGTACCCGGGGATCCCGGCGGGGTCGGCGGACCACCTGCGCGAGCTGCTGCTGCGCGTGCCCGGCGGGTCGAAGGTGGTGGCCGCGGGCCGCGTGCTGCGGTCCGACGGGCCGGTCGCGGTCGTGCGTCGGACGGCGTTCGTCGTGCGTCGCAAGCTCGTGGGATGACGTTCGTGCGAGTCCGCACCACGCCTCGCCCCTGACGCCTATGCTCGGACGGCTCCGTGAACGTCCGACGAGGTGAGGTGCCGTGACACTCGCAGGCCGACTGGTCGCCGCAGCGGCGACGCTGGCGATCGGGGTGACGACGCTCGTCGCCCTGTCCGGACCGGCGAACGCCGCCGAGGAGGTCTACCCGGTCCCCGCGTCGGGGGCTTGGACGGTCGACGGGCGCGCGTTCGGGCACGGCCGCGGCATGTCGCAGTGGGGCGCGCAGGCGCAGGCGCTCCAGGGTCGGTCCGCCGCGCAGATCCTCGACTTCTACTACCCGGGCACGGGCACCGCGACGCAGCCGGCGAGCACCTACGTCAAGACGTCGCTGGTGACGTACACGCCCGCGTCGAGCGTCACCGTGTGGGCACCCGAGGGACGCACGATCCGGATGGGCACCGTGGGCTCCGAGACGTTCGGGTTCACCGGCCGCTGGACGATCACGGTGTCGGGCCAGACGGTCACCGCGCAGCGCCGCGACGCGCCGAACGGGGCCGTGACGGACACCCGCCAGTTCACCGGCGTCTTCCGGATGGAGTCGCTCGACGAGTACGGGATGGTCATCGCCGCGTCGCAGGGCGACACGAGCGGCCGCTGGTACCGCGGCGACATCCGCATCGAGCCGACCTCCGGCACCGCGTTCAACGTCACGAACAGCCTCCCGATGGAGAGCTACCTGCGCAGCGTCGTCCCGCGCGAGTCGCCCGCGAGCTGGGGCGCCGCGGCGCTGCAGGCGCAGGCCGTCGCGGCCCGCACCTACGCGCAGTGGAAGGTCGACCACGGCAGCGCGCTGTGCGACACGACCACGTGCCAGGTCTACGCGGGCCGCGGCACCGCCAACGCCGCCGGCACGCTGACCGCCTCGAACGAGGACGCGCGTTCCGACGCGGCGATCGCCGCGACCGCGGGACAGGTCCGCACGTACAACGGCGCCGCGGCGTTCACCGAGTTCTCGTCGTCGAACGGCGGCTGGACGACGGCCGGCGGCTACCCGTACCAGATCGCGCAGCAGGACCCGTGGACCGGCTCGGCGCCGGGCGACACGGTCTCCCGGTGGACGGCCTCGCTGCCCGTCTCGACCGTCGCCGCGCAGTGCCCGTCGAACGGCACGCTGCGCGCGCTCGTCGTCACGAGCCGCACGGGCAACGGCGAGCTCGGCGGCCGGGTCCTGCAGGCCCGCGTCGACTGCTCGACCGGCAGCCGCACGATCGCGACGCCCGCGTTCGGCCTCCGTTCGAGCTGGTGGCGTCCGCGGCCCACGACGCCCGCCCTCGAGCAGGTGCTCGTCTCGTCGAGCGCGATCGACCACGGCGGCCAGTTCGCGATCGGCGCGACGCCCAACGTGCCCCTGTCCTGGACGCTCACGGTCGTGGACCGGAGCACGGGCCGGCTCGCGGCGACCGTGCACGGCTCCGCGCAGTCGGGGGTCCGGTTCAACGCCAACTGGTTCGGCACCTACGACTCGCCGCCCGCAGGGGCGTCGCCCTACGTCGGGCCCGGCACCTACGACCTCACGCTGTCCGCGCAGGACGACGCCGGCAACCAGGCGGCCCCGTTCCGGACGGCGCTCGAGGTCCGCCCGCCCGCCGACCCGGCGCCGCAGGCCGAGGTCACCCTGCGCGGCGCCGGCTCCTACGTGCCGCTGACCCCGACGCGCGTCCTCGACACGCGGGACACCTTCTCCGCCCTCGGCGGGGGCCGGCGGGCCGACGTCGTCGTCGCGGGCAAGGCGGGCGTGCCCGCCGACGCGTCCGCGGTCGTGCTCAACGTCACGGCCGTCGGGACGAGCGTCGCCGGGCACCTGCGGGTGTGGCCCGCGGGCTCCGCGATGCCGAACACGTCCGTCGTCAACACCGACCCGGCCCGTGTCCAGGCGAGCCTCGTGACCGTCGCCCTGGGCGGCGGCGGGGCCGTGAGCGTCTACAACCCGGTCGGCACCACGCACTACCTGGTGGACGTCCTCGGCTACTACACGACCGGCGGCACCGGCGCCCGGTACACCGCGGTGGACCCCGTCCGCGCGTTCGACTCCCGGTACACCGGGCAGCAGCTCACGGACGGCGCACCCCGCACGATCGACGTCGCGGCCGCGCTCGACGTCCCGGCCGCCTCGCTCAGCGCCGTCACGGTGAACGTCACCACGACCCGCGCGCAGGGCAACGGCTACGTCGTCGCGTACGGCGGCGGCGGTCTGCCGACCACGTCGACCGTCAACCTGCAGCTCGGGGCGGACGTCGCGAACCGCGCGGTGGTGCCCGTCGTCAACGGCACCGTCACGCTCGCGCTCAAGGGCGCGCCCGCGGACGCGATCGTCGACATCGGCGGCTGGTACGGCGCGCCGGGCGGCACGAGCGGCGCGCTGTTCACCCCGATCACCCCCACCCGGGTGCTCGACACGCGGCTGACGACGCCCCTCGGCCCCACGGGGCAGCGCGTCGTCCCCGTCCCCACGTCGGTGGTGCCCACCGGGGCCACCGCCGTGGCCGGCACCGTCACCGCCGTCAACCAGACCGCCCCGTGGACGCACGCACGCGTGTGGCCCGCGGGTCTGCCCCTGACCCCGACGTCGGACCTCAACAGCACCGGCGCCCACACCCAGGCCAACGCCGTCGTCGTGCGGCTCGGGGCGGGCGGAGCCGTGGCCGTCTACAACGACCAGGGCACGTCCCACCTGCTGCTGGACGTCGTGGGGTACTTCGGCTGACGCCCGCGCACGGGCGGGTGTGGCGGCAGCGTTCCGTCAGACCCGCCCGTCGGCGTTCTCGGGGACGGCCACCGGCCCGCGCGTCGCCGGGCATCACGCCGACGTGACGAGGGGTGCGTCGTCGACGGCGTGGACCGGGTCGCCGCACGGCGAGGTCCACGCGCACGGACGCGTTCGGACGGACGCCGGGGTCCGGGCGGGTGGGTCGCTCGTGGCGCGTGCGGTCAGGTGCGCGCGGACGGTCGGGGTCCGGGCGGCCGGGTCGCTCGAGCGAGCGGTCAGGCGCGCTCGGTCGGGCCGGGCGCCGTGGGCCGCGGGTCGTCGACGTCCACCGGCGTCGCCGAGGCCGGCGCGACGGAGCCGTCGGTCGGGTGGTCCAGCGCGGCACGCGTCGTTGCGGCTGCCTGCGCGGCGACTGCCTGCGTGGCGGCTGCCTGCGCGTCCACCTTGGCGGACAGCAGCGCGATCTCCTCCGCGAGCGTGCGCGTCTCCTCCTCGAGCTGGGAGATCTCGACGCTGAACTGCACGCAGACGAGGAACAGCACCAGCCCGGTCACGAGGAACAGCAGGTTGACCGGCTGGATGACGCCGAGCGCGGCCGCGAGCCATTCGAGCACGGCGGGGAACGCGCCGATGACGAGGACGACGATCGCGAGCGCGATCCAGATCGCCGCGTACTTCTCGCGGATCCGGCGTGCGCGCAGCAGGTAGACGATCGAGCCCACGGTGACCACGGTGAGCACCAGGGCGGTGACGTAGCCGCTCACCGCGCGGCACCCGTGGCGACCTCGCCGCGGTCGGCGGTGCTCACCTGCGACGGGCGGCTGAGCGCGACGACGAGCGCGAGGACGGCACGCAGCAGGAAGACGGTCGCCTTGAGCGGGCCGTGCGACGGCTGGCCGCCCTGCCGCTCGCGCATCTCGACGGGCACCTGGCGCACGGTGAGCCCGGCACGCGCCGCCAGGACGAGCGCCTCGACGGTGTCGCCCAGGTACTCCGCGGGGTACTCGGTCGCGAAGAGCGGCAGCGCACGTCCCCGCGCGAGCTTGAAGCCCGACGTCGCGTCCGTGAGGCGTGTGCGCGTGACGCGCGACAGGACCCCGGCGAGCACGCGCATCGCGGCGCGGCGCGGCCCGCGGGCCTCGTAGGTGCCGGCGCCGGCGAACCTGGCGCCGATCACGAGGTCGGCGTCGTGCTCGCGCGCGGCCGCCATGAGGTCGGTGATGGCGCGCGGGTCGTGCTGACCGTCGGCGTCGAGCTGCACGACCTGCGTGTAGCCGGCGCGCACGGCGTACTTGAAGCCGGCCCGCATCGCGCCGCCGACGCCGAGGTTGATGGGGAGGTCGAGCACCGCGACGCCCGCCGCGCGGGCCAGCTCGGCCGTGCGGTCGCGGGAGCCGTCGCTGACCACGAGGACGTCGGTCGACGCGAGCTCCGGCCGCGAGGCGCACACTGCACGCACCTCCGCGAGGACCCCCGGCAACGCCGCCTCCTCGTTCCACGCCGGGATGACGATCAGCGCCCGGTCAACGCTCGATGACACCGGAGCAGCCTACCGAAGGTGGGCAGATGCCCCGCGCGCGGTCCGTCCACGTCGGCACGCTGGCCGTGGCGGTGCCACCCCGCGCGCCGTCTCGCACGCCGTTCACCGGCGCGCCGTGGCGAGTGGGCCGGTGCGGCCGCGCAGGCCGTCGGCGAGCCCGCGCACGAGCAGCCGCAGCCGCTGGGCGCGCGGCGCGACCGCGAGCACGTAGAAGACCGAGTACTTCGTGATCCACGCCGCGTAGCCCCAGCGCCACGCGGTGGGCAGGAGGTCGCCGCGCACCAGGGCCACGGTGTTGCGCGCCATGTAGTAGTTGCGCGTGGGGGAGTGCAGGTGGACGGCCCGGCGCCGGCCCGCGATCCGCCGTGTCTCGTCCCCGAGGGCGTGCGCGAGGCGGGCGCCGACGACGCCGTACAGCGCGAACCCTGCGCGTCGCGCTCGCAGGCCCCACTCGAGGTCGACGTGGTCGATGAACAGCGCCTCGTCCATGTCGCCCACGACGTCGAGCGCGGCCACGTCGACCAGGCAGCCGGACGCGATGAGGAAGGTCACGGGCACGAGGGCGCCGTCCGTCGCCGGGATGTCCGCGCGTCGGGGGCCCCAGCGGTGGTCGGAGAACAGAAGCGCCGCACCCTCGTTGCGCTCGTCGGTCGTGATCGGGCCGACGGCCGCCACGGGCCCGCGCTCCGCGGCGGTCGCGAGACCGGCGCGGAGCCGGTCGACCATGTCGGGCGCGGGCAGGGAGTCCTGGTCGGACAGCAGGACGAGGCGCGCACCGAGCTCACGCGCACGGGCGATCCCGACGTTCTGCGCGGACGCGATGCCGAGGTTGGCGCCGAGCGCCACGAGCTCGCCGCCGTACGCCGCCACCAGGTCCCGCAGCGCGGCCACGTCGTCGGCAGGACTGCCGTTGTCGACCACGACCACGCGGTCCACCTGCGGGGCGAGCGCGTCGACGAGCGCGAGCGCCTGGTCGACCGCCGGCCGGTACGTCACCATCACGGCGACGACCGGCGGACGGTCCGGGGCGGCCTCAGCCACGCAGCGACGCCAGGTACTGCGCGACGTCCTCGGCGCGCGGCAGCAGCCCCTGCGCCTCGGCCTCGCGCAGCGACGGCGCGGCGGCGTCCTTCTCGGACAGCTGCGGGGTGATCGGGCTGCCGTCACGCGCCTGCGTCGGCCAGTCGATGCCGACCGTCTCGTCGAGCGGGTGGATGCCGTGCTCACGCCCCGGGTTGTAGCCCGCGGAGCACAGGTACAGGACCGTCGAGTCGTCCTCGAGGGACATGAACGCGTGGCCGAGCCCCTCGCCGAGGTAGATCGCACGGCGGTCGACGTCGTCGAGCAGCACCGAGTCCCACGTGCCGAACGTGGGGGAGCCGACCCGGATGTCGACGACGACGTCGAGCACCGCGCCGCGCGCGCACGTCACGTACTTGGCCTGCCCGGGTGGCACGTCCGCGAAGTGGATCCCCCGCAGCACGCCCTTCGCGGACACCGAGAGGTTCGCCTGCTGCAGGTCGAACGCGTGGCCGGTCGCGTCGCCGAACGGGGCCGAGCGGAACCACTCGAGGAAGACCCCGCGCGGGTCGCCGAACTGCCGGGGCGTGATCTCCCAGGCACCGGGCACGGCAAGCTCGCGAAACTCCACTGCATCTCCTCCGACGACGTCCGCTGGTCGCCGACCAGGGTATCGGCGCGGCTACCCTGACCCGGACATCGTGGGACGACGGGGAGGACGCATCGTGCGCTGGTTGGTCGCTGGAGCGGCGGGGATGCTCGGGCAGGACCTGGTCGCGCTGCTGCGCGCCCGCGACGAGGACGTGGTCGCGGCCGACCGCGGGACGGTCGACATCACGGACGCCGACGCCACGGCGCGCGCGGTCCGCGGGGCCGACGTCGTGGTGAACTGCGCCGCCTGGACGGCGGTGGACGCGGCGGAGTCGCAGGAGTCCGACGCCTTCCGCGTGAACGCCGTCGGCGCCGCGGTCCTCGCCCGCGCGGCGCACGACGCGGGGGCCCGCCTGGTGCAGGTCTCGACGGACTACGTCTTCGGCGGGCACGCCGGCACGCCGTACGAGGACGACGCGCCGATCGCCCCGCTCTCCGCGTACGGCCGGACCAAGGCTGCGGGCGAGTGGGCCGTGCGGGCCGAGGCGCCGGACCACCTGATCGTGCGGACGGCCTGGCTGTACGGCGCGAACGGCCCGTGCTTCCCGCGGACCATCGCACGGGCGGCGCGTGAGCGGGGCGCGCTCGACGTGGTGGACGACCAGCTCGGCCAGCCGACGTGGACCCGCGACCTGGCGGACCTCGTCGTCCGGCTGGTCGACGCGCAGGCGCCCGCCGGGGTCTACCACGGCACGTCCTCGGGGCAGGCGTCGTGGTTCGAGTTCGCCCGTGCCGTCGTCGGTGCGGCGGGCCTCGACCCGGCGATCGTGAGCCCGTCGACGTCGGACGCGTCGGCCCGGCCGGCCCCGCGACCGGCCTACTCCGTGCTCGGCCACGCGTCGCTGCGGGCCGCGGGCGTGGAGCCCATCGGCGCGTGGGACTCCCGCTGGGAGGAGGCGGCGTCGGAGGTGCTCGCGGCCGGCTGACCGGCCGCCGGCCCTGCCGGGGCACCGCGGGAGCGACCGGTTCCTCCCGCTACCATGGCGCGTGCTTCCCCGCGTCCTGAGCCGTCATCCCTGGTTGCGTCCCGCCGTCGGCGTCGTCGCCGTCTTCGTCGCCCTCGTCACGTGGGCGCTGTCCTCGGCCGTCGGCTCGAGCCCGGACGAGGACTTCCACCTCGGCAGCGTGTGGTGCGGCCAGGGCCTGCGCGACGGCGTGTGCGAGGCGGGCACCGACCCGACGACGCGTCAGGTGCCGACCTCCATCGTCAACACGCCCTGCTACGCGTTCAAGCCCGAGGACAGCGCCGCGTGCCAGGGTGACCGGCTCACCGAGCCCGACGGCGCGATGGAGCTGACGAACCGCGGCAACTTCACCGGCGACTACCCGCCGGTCTACTACTGGACGCTCAGCCACCTCGTCGGGCCGGACGTCGAGCGCTCCGTCGTCGCGATGCGGGTGCTCGCGGCGTTCGTCGTGGTGCTCGTCTCGACCGCGGTCGCGGCGCTCGTCAGCACCGGTCAGCGTCGCGGGCTCGTGCTCGCGATGCTGGTGTGCGCCGTGCCGTACGGCACGTTCTTCGTCGGCTCGATCAACCCCAGCGGGTGGACCCTCTACGCCGCCGCGCTGCTCATGGTCGCGACCGTCGGGTTCCTGACCGCACGCGAACGGTGGCGAACCTACGCGACGGCTGCGGTCGCAGTGCCCGCGCTGCTGCTCGCGGCCGGCTCGCGGGCCGACGGCGCGCTCTACGCGGCTCTCGGTGTCGTCGTCGCCGTCGTCATCGCGGGCCGCGTGGGCCGACCCGACCTCCCGCGGCTCGCCTACGCGGCGCTGCTCGCGGCCGTCGCCGGCTGGTCGTTCCTGTCCGCCGGGCAGTCGTCCGCCGTCGAGGCGCAGTCCGGCGAGCCGTTCTCGCTGCTGCGCCTGAGCCGCGTGCTGCTGCAGGTCCCGAGCCTGTGGGTCGGGAGCTTCGGCACGTGGAACCTGGGGTGGCTCGACACCGCCATGCCCGCGGTCGTGTGGGTCGCGGCGCTCGCGTGCTTCTTCGGCTGCGTCTTCGCGGCGCTGACCGGCCTGGGACGACGGCGGGGCCTCGCGCTCGCGCTGGTCGCGCTCGCCGTCGCGGTCGTGCCCTCGTACATCCAGTACATCGCCGACGCGCCCGTGGGTGAGCAGGTCCAGTCGCGCTACGTCTTCCCGCTCGTCGTGCTGCTCGCCGCGACGGCGATGACACGGACGACGGGGGCGGCGTTCGTGCTCAGCGTGACGCAGCGCTGGCTCGTGGTCGGCGCGCTCGCCGTCGCCAACGCCGTCGCCCTGCACGTCAACCTCGCGCGCTACCTCACGGGTGACGACAACCTGAGCCTCAACCCTGACACCGCGCGCGAGTGGTGGTGGAACACGTCCGTCACACCGCTGACCGTCTGGCTCGTCGGGTCGGCCGCGTTCGCGGTCGCGCTCTGGGCGCTGACCGCGGAGCTGCGCACGCCCGCGCCCGCCGACGAGGTCCTGGGCGAGCGTCCCGCGGTCGCGGTGCCGGCGGCCGACGGCACGGCGGAGGACGGCACGACCGCGGAGG
>NZ_BHYL01000385.1 GCF_003851725.1 Cellulomonas algicola
GCGCGCGAGGCGGCGCGGACCGCCGTCGCCGCGGAGGACCCGCAGCAGGCGGCGGCGCGCGCGGCGGCGGCGACGGGCGTGGCGCTGCGCGACCAGGGCTTCGACGACGACCCGGCCGACGCGCTCCGGCTCACGTGCACGTCGACGCCGTGCCTCGCACCCGGCTCGCGCGTCACCGCGCGCGTCGAGGTCGTCGTGCCGCTGCCGTTCGTGCCGACGGTGGTCCGCGACGCGGTCCCGCTCGAGATCCCGGTGAGCGCCGAGCGGGTCGCGCCGGTCGACACCTACCGGGCGCGCGGATGAGTGCGCGGGCCGGCGTGCCGGCCGGGTCGGTGCGACCCACGGGCGACTCTCGGGCAGGGGAGCGTCCGACGTCATCGTCCGACAGGTGGTCGGGCCGGGTGGGGGCGGTGATCCGGCGCCGGGTCGCAGCAGCTGGCAGCGGCGACGAGGGGCAGGTGCTGCTGCTGACGCTCGGGTTCGTCGTCGTGGCGCTGCTGCTCGTGCTCGTGGTGTCCGCGGCGACGGCCGTGCACCTCGACCGCAAGCGTCTCGTCGCCCTGGCGGACGTCGTGGCGCTCGACGCGGCGGACGCCCTCGCCGACCCGGGCTACTTCGCCCCCGGCGCCGGCCAGGGTGATCCGTCGCAGGGCGGGATCGACCTGTCCGACGCCAGCGTGCGCGCCGCCACCGAGACCTACCTGCGGGACAACCCGGCGGCGACGGCGCCGTTCGTCACCGTGCGGGTGCTGGAGGCGACGAGCCCCGACGGCCGATCGGCGCACGTCCGGCTGGGCGCGGTCGTCCGGGTCCCGGTCGTCGGCGGGATCCTGTCGGCGTGGTCGGACGGCGTCACCGTGGAGGCGGAGTCGTCGGCCCGCGCCGAGTGATAGTCCCGGCGACGAGCGGACGCTCGACAGACCAGTCTTTCGTCAAGGTCATCAGCTGACGCGGGAGGTCAACATGCCCAGGAGCGCCGACGCGTTCGTCGACTGGCACCAGTTCATCGTCGGGCACGACATCGGAGAGCCCTTCCTGGACGACCCGGCGGACGAGCACGGGGTGATCGGGCGGGTGAAGCGCACGTACTGCACCGTCGTGACCGGCATCGCCACCGGACTTGTCCGGTTGACCACCGAGCCCCTTGACGGGCCGCCGGAGGCGGTCGACGACACGTGGGAGGACGTGGGCGAAGTCTCCCTGGAGACCTCCACAGAACTTCCCATGCGGGCGGCAGGCGTCGATCCGACCCCGGGGCAAGAGCCCCCCGATCCTCTCGATGCGCACGGGCCCGGCTGCTACCGGTTGCGTGTGCACGCACGGGGTCGTGACTCCTACTGGGACGGCTCGACGCTCGAGGTCCTCGAGCACTACCTGATCCAGAGCTGGCCTGCGCCCTACGCCCCGCCGGCGACACTGCGCGCCACCTCGCAGGTGGGTCTGGGTCGACCAGCGTGAGCGAGCAGCGCGACACGTCTCCACCCCCCGCTGGTGCGCGGCACGCCGGCGCTAGTCGGGGAGGAGTGGGACGGCGATGCCGTCGCCCGTGCGCAGCAGGCTGGCGCGCGTGACGGAACGCTTGCCGAACCGGTCGGCGAGCGAGTCGAGGGTCGTGTCGAGCGCACCGAGGTCGGGGCCGTCGAGCGCGAGCTGGGGCTGCACGACGTCGTCTGACTCGAGGTTCGTCAGCGCGACGCCGACGAGGGTGAGCCCGCGCTCGCGGATCAGCGGGGCGACGGAGTCGAGGAGCGCGACGGCGGCGGCTGCGAGGTCGGTGCCGGACGACGTCGCGTGCCGGAACGACCGCGACCGGGTGGCGCGGGTGTAGTCCTCGAAGCGCAGCCGCAGCACGACGGTCCGGGCGGTGCGGTGCGCGGTGCGCATGCGGCGCGCGACGCGGTCGACGAGGCCGAGCAGGGCGGCGTGGACGAACGCGGGGTCGTGCGGGCCGCGTCCGAGCGCGCGCTGGGCGCCGATCGAGCCGCGTCGGCGTCCCGTCTCGACACGTGACGGCGTCCGGCCGTGCACGACCGCGTGCAGGTGCCGCCCCGCGGCGGGGCCCAGGGCCCCGACCAGCACGGACTCGGGGAGCATCGCGACGTCTCCGGCGGTCCGCAGGCCGTAGCCGTGCAGCTTCGCAGCGGTGACCTCGCCGACGCCCCACAGCAGCTCGAGGGGGAGCGGGTGCAGGAAGGCGTCCTCACGGTCGGGCGGCACGTGGACGAGGCCGTCGGGCTTGCCGACGCGCGACGCGACCTTCGCGAGGAACGGGGTGCGGGCGACCCCGACCGTGATGGGAAGGCCGACCTCGTCGCGGACCTGGCGGCGCAGCCGGGCCGCGATCTCGACGGGCGGCACGTCGATGCGGTGCAGGCCCGCGACGTCGAGGAACGCCTCGTCGATCGACACGCCCTGGACCTGCGGCGTCGTCGCGTGGAAGAGGTCGAACACGGCACGGCTGGCCTCGACGTAGGCGTCGAAGCGAGGCCGTACCTCGACCAGGTCGGGGCACAGCGCCCGCGCCTGACGTCCGCTCATCGCGGTCTTCACACCGCGTCGCTTGGCCTCGTACGAGCACGCGAGGACCACTCCACCCCCGACGGCGACCGGGTGGCCACGCAGACGGGGGTCGTCACGCTGCTCGACGGACGCGTAGAACGCGTCGAGGTCGGCGTGCAGGATCGCCGCGCGACGGGCGGGGGACTCGCTCACGAACACATGTTCGAACCGACCACCCACATGCCGCCAGGGGTGTCCTCCGTCCGGGGGTGGTGCGGGATGCGGCTGCGCGGTCAGGCGGGG
>NZ_BHYL01000386.1 GCF_003851725.1 Cellulomonas algicola
CGGGCGGCGGCGCGCGACCGCAGCACCTGGACGGAGGTCCCGCAGCGTTGCGCGACGGCGCGCGTGCGCCCGACGAGCGGACCGTCGCCGGGCCCGACGACGGCGTGCGCGCAGGGCGTCAGCAGGGTCGTGCCGGACTCGGCCTCGAGGTCGCGGTAGCGCGCGAGCGACCGGTCGGCGAGCGCCGGGTAGTGCGCGCCCTCCCAGTGCAGCCGACGGAACAGCCGCGTGCCGCCGTGCGACCCGCCGTGCACGTGGCCGGGCTCGTGCTGCTCGACGCCCACGGCCCGTAGCCCCGCGCGCGCGAGGCTCCACAGCGTGGTCGCCCCGGCGACGCCGAGCCCGACGACGACCACGTCGACGGCGTCGTCGACGTGGGCCGTCCGGCCGACGCGCCCGGCCCGCGCCCCCGGATCGTCGGGCATCAGATCTTCATCGCGCAGCCCCGGCTCTCCAGCCGGTTGACGCGTCGCTCGATGCGCAGCACGTCGCCCGTGACGCCGCACGGGCAGGCGACGTCGCGGTCGACCCAGCCGAAGTCCTCGCTGAGGACGAACCCGGGGAAGCTCGTCGGGGTCGGGTCGCAGTAGGCGAGCAGCCCGGACTCGCCCGGCTCGACGGGCGCGAGCGTGCGGGCGTCGCGCGCGCTCACGTAGAGCCACGGCGGGCAGTGCTTGGCGTGGTGCGCGCACTCGAGCGCGATGGTGTTGAGCTCGACCATGTTGAACGCGTCGCGTACGGCGCCGACGTCGCGCAGCCCGAGCGACGGGACCAGCGCGTCGTGCAGGTCGGCCCGGCCGACGGCCTGCCCCTGCCGCCCCTTCCAGCCGCCGATCGTCACGGCGAACCGGCGCGGGTGCGCGGGGAGCGGACGCGAGCGCAGCGCGTGCGCGAGGTCCCACAGCAGCGGCGGCGGGCCGACGACGAGCGACGGCACGGACGGGTCGTCGGCCGCGAGCGCGTCGACCAGCCGCTCGGTCTCGACGGCCCCGTCGCGCACGTAGAAGTCGGTCTCGTGCAGCACGGAGACGCCGGACATGACGTACGAGATCCACAGGTGCTGCGACTCGTCGACGCGCGGGCCCACGTTGTGCACGACGGTCTCCGCGTGCTCGACGTCGAGCAGCTCGTGCGTCGCCGCCGTGACCGACGCGAAGAACCGCATGAGCGTCGCGTCGTCGCGCGGGACCCGGGACACCGTGCCCTGCGTGCCGCTGCTCGTCGTCTGCACGACGGGCGCGTCGCCGGTCCGGACCAGGTCGGCCGCGCGCTTGAACACGCCGCTGGGCAGCAGCGGGATGCGGTCGAGCGTGTCGACGTCGATCGACGCGGGATCCAGGCCGTCCGCGTACCGGGCGTAGGCGGGGTTGTGCGCGACGTGGTGCGCGACCGCGTCGCGCAGGAACGCGGCGCGGACCTCGGGCGCGGCGCCGTCGCGCAGCACGTCGGTCGCGGAGAGCCACGCGTCGAGCGCGCTGACCTCGTCGGCCGTCGTCGTGGGGGCGGGTCGGGTCGCGGTCGTGCTCATCGCTGCTCTCCCTCGGCGGGCGCGGGTCGGGGGTCCGTGCCGACGGCGGCGAGGTCGTCGGCCTGCATCGTCGCCCGCACGCGGTCGTACCGGTCGACGAGGTAGTGCTGCGCGGCGTCGGTGCGGCGCGTGTAGTAGCGACCGGGGTCGTCCCACGAGCGCTCGATCGACACGAGCCGGACGAGCGTGTGCATGCCGAGCGAGCCGTCGTGCGTGAACCCGGCGCGCGGCATGCGCGAGAACCCGGCCTCGACGAGCCGGTCCGCGCCCGCGGCCGCCCACCGGTCGCGGTGCTCGGTCGTGATCCGCCACGGGTGCACGCTCAGCGTCTGGCTGTGCCGGTCGAGGTGCCGGGCCACGTCGCCCAGGTCCTCGACGGGGTGCACGAACAGCGTGCGGCCGAGCGGGTGCGGCAGGTCCGTGGTGCCGAGCGGCAGCTCGACGACCGCCCAGTCCGGTGTGACCGTCGACGGGAAGCCGCGGAACGACGCCTCGGCGAGCAGCGCGGACCGGTTGGCGAGCACGTCGCGGTTCTCGGTGACGAACGGCAGGTTGCCCGTGAACGTCGCGAACGCGTCGCGCGCGGCGGCGACGAACGCCGTCGTGTCGCCCTTCACGAAGACGCGCTGCGTGTTGAAGCACGCCTCCTGGTCGTAGAACGCCGCGTCCTCGACGACGCGCATCGCGGCCTCGCGGACGTCCGCGTCGGTGAGGTCGACGACCGATGCGCTGTGCCGCGGGCCGTACTCGGCCAGCGGGACGTTGACGCCGAGCTTGCTGCGCACGGACCGGACGGCGGCCTCGCCGCCCCACACGCAGGCCGCGTCGACGGACGCGATCGCCGCGTCCCCGACCGCGTCGCCGTGCGGCCAGTACGGCAGCGACAGCGCGCGCGACACCGGGTGCTGCGGGTCGACCTCCAGCACCGCGAGCGCGAGCCCGACGGGCGAGATCGGGTCACGTGAGGGGAGCTTCGCGATCGAGCGGTTCTTGGTGACCATGCCGCGGCACAGGCTGTACATCGACGCGAGCGGCAGGTTGCCGACCAGGTAGTGCAGGACCAGCCCGCGGGGGTACGCGCGCCGGTACGACATCTGCACCGGCAGCCACTCGTCGAGGATCCGCTGGTCGCCGAACTCCGACTCGATCTGGTCGTACAGGTGCCAGCGCTGGGCGAGGAAGTGCCCGATCGTCTCGTAGTCGCGCTCCATCATCACGTCGGGGAACTGCGTGAGCGTGTGCGCGTGCCGGCGGACGAACATGCGCGCCGCGAGGCGACGGGCGTCCCACAGCTCGCCGACCTTGCCGAGGAACGTGATGATCTCCGCCGACGAGAGCTCCGCGAGCTCGGCGTCGAGCGCGGGCCCGGCGGCGTGGATCTCGTCGAGGTGCGAGCGGTGGAACTGCGGGATGCGGACGGCGGCGCCGCTCTCGAACCGCAGCAGGTGGACGTCGTCGTCCTGCGGGCCGTCGGCGTAGCGCGCGACGCCGTTGACGATGAGCGGGAGGTCGATGACCTGGTCCATGGGTTCTCCGTTCGGTGGTGCGTGACGTCGGGGTGCGCGGGGCACGTCCGTCGGGGTGCGGGTCGGGCGGGCGCGCGTCAGGCCGGTTCGGCGCGCGGGACGCGTCGGGCCAGCCCCGGTGGGCAGACGACGAGGAAGGCGACCGCGACGACCGCGAGCGCGACGGCGACGGCCGCGAGCGCGCCGCCGACCCGGTCGACGAGCTCGGGACCGGCCGGGACGGGCCCGGCACCGGGACGGCCCGCGTGCACGGCCCACCCCGCGAGCGCGACGCCCAGCACGCCGCCGGCGTTCCGCACGAGGTTGCTGGTGCTCGTCACGACGCCCGCGCGGGGCGCGCCGGCCAACCGCAGCAGCGCGATCGTCGCGGGGGTGAGCGCGAGGGTCGCGCCCGCGCCGACCAGGACGAGCGCGACGGGCCGCACGGGCGACGCCGGGTCGAGGCCGACACCGACCGCGAGCCCGGTGCCCGCGGCCATCGCGAGCAGCGCACCGCCGACCAGCAGCCGCTCGGGGAACCGCTCGGCCAGGCGGCCCGCGACGAACCCGACCGCGAACAGCGCGACCGTGAGCGGCAGGAACGCGACGCCCGTCGCGAGCGCGCTGCGTCCGAACGCGGCCTGGTCGCTGAGCGGGACGAGGAACACGAACGCGTAGAGGCCGGCGAACGTCGCGCCGCCCAGCAGCAGGAGCACCGCGACCTCGGAGCGGGTCACGAGGTCGGTCGGGAGCACGGCGTGCGGCCTGCCGCGGCCGCGGCGCAGCAGGAGCACGACGGCCCCCACGAGCACGACGACCGCGAGCGCCGGGCCGAGCGGACCGGGCGGGACGTGCTCGATGACGAGGACGGCGGCGGTGAGCAGAGCGGCGGCGAGCACGACGACGCCGAGGACGTCCGCCCGGCCCGGGACGCGCGCGGCGGCGGGTGCGGACCGGCGGACGGCGAGCAGCCCGCCGCACACGACGACCCCCACGGGCACGTTGAGCCAGAAGATCGACCGCCACCCGGCGGTCTGCACGAGCACGCCGCCGACGAGCGGCCCGACCGCGAGCGCGACCGCCCCGATCGCCGACCACAGCGCGACGGCGTGCGACCGCGCGGGTCCGGCGGGGTGCGCCGCGGCGACGAGCCCGAGCGACGCGGGCACCACGAC
>NZ_BHYL01000387.1 GCF_003851725.1 Cellulomonas algicola
GGCGCGACCGGTGCGTGGCGGTCGCTCGTCGTCCGCTCGGGAGCGGGAGCCGGTGCCGCCGCCGGCGCGGGAGCCGGGGCCGGAGTCCGGGCCGGTGCCGGACCCGGCGCGCACGCGCGGTCGGCCGGGCGTGCGCCACGGTGAGCCGCGTGGGACGTCGCCGAGCGTCTCCAGCAGGAGCCCGAGCAGGCTCGGGCCGTTGCCGAGCAGGTGGTGGCTCGTCCACACGAGCGCGGAACGCTCGGGGTCGCCGACGTCGACCACGGTCAGCCGCCACGGTGGCGCGCCGGTCGGCAAGGGACGCGCGAGGTCGTCGAGCGCGACGTCGACGGGATCGCCACCGGGGGTGAGCCGGGCGGTGACGTGGTCGGGCACGTCGATCGGGACAGGCTCCCAGACCGGCGGCCGTGCGGCGCGGTGCCGGACGCGCGCGGACAGCCTCGGCTCGGCCGCGACCGCGCGCCGCATGCGTCGGCGCACCTCGTCGACGCCCGGCGCCGGGCCGGCGAGCGTGAGCGGGACCGTGATGTGCCGCGGGTTCGGCCCGACGTCGGTCGCGAGCTCCGCCCGGTCGTACACGGTCAGACGTTCCACGTCGGCAGTCTTCGCCGTGCGTCCGACCTGCGGCAGAGCCGAACGTCCTGCGTGGGGCGCGGTCGGTCAGGCGGTGGTGGGCGGCTCGGGCGCGACGTCGTAGAAGCGGGCGTCGACGGCCGCCGCGCGCGCGACGTCGCCTGCCCGGACGGCGTCGCGCAGCTCGCGGAGCGCGGCCGCGTCGAACGCGTCGAGCACGGACGGCTCGTGCGTCGCGTACCAGCGCACGCGCGGCGCGAGCCGGTCGAGCACCACGGTGAGCACCTCGTCGCGCGCGCCGGCGAGCGTCGCGTCGACCACCCGGGTGGCCGCGGCGAGCCGGCTGCCGGGGGAGTCGTCGTCGGCGAGGACCGCGATCTCGGCGTCGAGCGCGTCGAGGAGCGCCTGGGGCGAGCGTGCGACGCACAGCCGCTGGGCGTAGCCGCGCAGGACCCCCGCCGTCCGCATGGCGTCGACGAACTCGCGGCGGTCGAGCGTCGCGACGCGTGCGGGCTGGTGGTACCGCTGCGTGACGATCCCGATCTCCGCGAGGGTCGCGAGCGCGTCGCGGACGGGCGTGCGGGAGACGCCGAGCCAGCGCATGAGGTCGGCCTCGCGGAGCAGCTCGCCGGGCAGGAGCGTGCCGTCGAGGATCGCCCGGCGGATCGCGTCGCGCACGCGGTCGCGGATGAGGGGCGTGGTCGGTCGACGCGCCGGCACGTCGGTCGCCTCGCGGACCGCCGTCGGCACGGCCGCTGCAGCGTCGCGCCAGGCGCGCACGGTGGCCTGGCCGTCCCCGGCGAGGGCGGCGTCGACCAGTGCGCGCTGGGTGCGACGGGCGGCGGCCGCGTCGGCTGCGTCGCCGTGCAGGCGGTGGAAGCGCACGATCCCGGGGGACAGCCAGGACCGGACGCGGTCGAGGTCGGCGTTCGCGGCGCGGCGGTAGAACACGTCGTGGACCGTGCTCACGCGTGACTCGCGCAGCGCGGTGAGCGCGGCGGCGTCGTCGACGAGCCACGTGTCGCGGTAGGCGACGAGGGTGTCGCGGTCGGCGTCGGTGAGCCGGGGGAACCCGTCGACGATCGCGGCTGCGGTGACCTCGCCGAGCACGCCGAGCGCCTGGTGGACCCGTCGCGGGTCGACGGCCGTGACGTGCGTGGAGCGGCGCGGGACGACGTCCGTGAGGCCGACGAGCGACAGCCGCGCGAGCGCCTCGCCGAGCGCGGCGCGGCTCGTCCCGAAGCGCTCGCAGAGCTCCTGCTCGCCGAGGCGCTGCCCGGGGGTCAGGTCGCCGGTGACGATCGCGTCGAGCAGCCGGTCGTAGAGCGCGGCGCGCTCGGCGGCTCCGGTGACGTCGATCGGCGTGGTGGGGATGGGCACGCCCTGATCGTAGGTCGGTCATCGGTGAAAGTCGGGCCGTAAGTCCTGACCGTGGACGGTGAACGGTGAAATACATTGAATACGTCATCGCACCGACAACCCCAGGAGCGCCTCCCATGTCCGTCCTCCGCACCGTCACCGCGACGGGGCTCGCCGCGACCCTCGTGGTCGCCGGAGCCTCGGCCGGCCTCGCGAACCCCGGGACCCCGGGTCAGCCGCAGCCCGCCACCGTCGTCTTCCACGAGGACTTCCAGAACGCCCCCGTCAGCGGCCTGCGCACGGTGATCGACCGGTACGTCGGCGCCGACGGTCACACCTACGACGCGGACCCCTACTGGAAGAACGCCGTCAAGGCGAACGGCATGGTCGTCTCGGCGCAGAGCACCTTCGCGACCACCGACGCGACCGGCGCCAAGAACGACACCGAGACCACCGCCCGCGCCACCCTCCGGCAGCTCGCCGAGGCCCTCGGGAAGGTCAACGGCAGCTCCGACCCGCGCAGCAACCTCGCCATCTCGGCCTACACGCAGGACGTCAAGGCGTCGAACGTCGCCGACAACCTCGTGATGCTGCGGACGAAGGACGACATCGAGCTCAAGGACGCCAACGGCCGCTTCCTCGCGTTCTCGCTGAACGCCGCCGCGACCAACGGCGTCGACAAGGCGCACCCCGACCGCGAGAACCCGCGGCTCATGTTCTACGTGAACCAGGCCGGCACGGGCGAGCAGGCGCTCACGAGCACCCCGATCGACCCGATCACCGACCCGCGCTCGCAGACCATCGCCGTCACGGCCTCCGCCAACGGCACCAAGGAGCCGGTGCGCGGCGGGCAGTTCGCGTCCGACCGGTCCTTCCTCTACGAAGGCGGCGCGTTCGGCGTCGTCGTGCGCAACCTGACGTCGGGCCACCTCGGCAACGACGGCGCGTTCGACGACCTGCAGGTCATCGACGTCACGCCGCAGCTCGACAAGGCGTTCGACCGGCCGGTCGCGACCACGGGCGAGTCCGTGCGCCTGGTGCTGACCGTCACGAACACCGACGAGCTCGCCGCGAAGGAGGGCTGGACGTTCGCCGACGAGCTCGCCGACGGCCTGCGCGTCGCGGACCAGCCGAACCTCGTCTCGTCGTGCGTCGGCGACGCCTGGGCGCAGGGCACCAAGGTCGCGGTGACGAACGGGTCGCTCGCCGCCGGGCAGGCGTCGTGCACCGTCGAGGTCGACGTCACGTCGACGACCTCCGGCACCTACAGCAACGGCCCGGCGAACATCGTCGTGCGCAAGGGCATCGACGCGCCGGCCGAGGCCGTCGTGCGGTTCGAGGCGCCCGGTGACCTCGTCGTGCACCACGTCGACGAGAACGGCGCGCCCCTCGCGGCCGACCAGACGTCGTCCGGCAGGCCCGGCGAGGCCTGGAGCAGCGGCCCGCTCGACATCGACGGCTACACGGTCGTCCGGGTGGACGGCCCTGCCACCGGCACCTACGCCGAGGGGACGACTGCCGAGGTCACGTACGTCTACAAGCCCGTCGCCCCCCTCCCCGTGCCCGGAGCGCTCGTCGTCCACCACCAGACCGCCGACGGCATCTCGCTCGCTGACGACGAGCACGTGACCGGCGACGCCGGTGACCCGTACAGCACGCAGCCCCAGCAGATCGACGGCTACGTCCTCGTCCGCGTCGAGGGCGACCCGACGGGCACGCTCCCCGACGGCACCGCGGTCGTGACCTACGTCTACGCACCCACGGCCGACCCGGACCCGGAGCCCGCCGACGCGACCGGCACCCTCGTCGTGCACTACGTCGCGGAGGACGGCAGCCCGCTCGCCGACGACACGACGTCCACCGACGAGGTCGGCGCGACGTACGGCACCGCAGCGAGGTCGTTCGACGGCTGGACGCTGGTCCGCGTCGACGGCAGCACGACCGGGACGTACGTCGACGGGACCGTCGAGGTCACCTACGTCTACCGGCCGGTCCCGCCGGCCCCGAAGCCCGGCTCCCTCGTCGTCCACCACCAGACCGCCGACGGCACCCCGCTGGCGGACGACGACACCACGACCGGCGACGCGGGCGACCCGTACAGCACGCAGCCGAAGCACATCGACGGCTACGTCCTGGTCCGCGTGGACGGCGACCCGACCGGCACGCTCCCCGACGGCACCGTGGTCGTGACCTACGTCTACGAGCCCGTCGCGACGCCGGACCCGACGCCGACGCCCGACCCGGAGCCCCAGCCGCAGCCGGCGCCGGAGCCGACGCCCACCGTGGTGCCGGTCCTGAGCGAGGTCCTCGCCGCCGACCCGGTGTCGGGCGGCCGCACCGGGAGCCTGGCCCACACCGGCAGCGAGGGCGTTCCCCTCGCGGGCCTCGCCGGTCTCACGGCCGCCGCCGGCCTGGCGCTCGTCCTGGTGACGCGCCGGTCGCGCCGCGAGCGCTGACCCGCACCACCGACGGCCCCCGCCGAGCCACGTGCTCGACGGGGGCCGTCCGCGTCCCGGGCGTGGGCCCGTCGACGGTCGGCGGCCCGGGTGTCTGTCGGGCGGGCGCGAGATCGTCATCCTGGTGTCGCGGCCCTGCTCGCGACCTACGCTGACGACACCGAGGAGGACCCCATGCGGTACACGATCCTGCTGCACTACCCCGAGATGACCCCCGAGGACCTGGGCGAGGGCGGGTGGGAGGAGGGCGAGCGCGAGTTCAGCGCCTACGCCGCGACCCTGCACGCCGCGGGCGTCCTGGTCGGCGCCGAGGTGCTCCAGCCGTCGAGCAGCACGACGACGCTGCGCACGGTGGACGGTGCCCTGCAGGTGCAGGACGGGCCGTTCGCCGACACCAAGGAGCAGCTCGGCGGCACGTTCGTGGTCGACGTGCCCGACCTCGACGCGGCGCTCGAGTGGGCGAAGCGTGCCCCGTCGGTCGAGTGGGGCGCGGTCGAGGTCCGGCCGGGTGCGACGCACGTCGTCGACGGCGTGTGGGTGCCGAACGCGTGACCGCGGGAGCGCGCGCGGCCGCCTCGCGTGCCGCGCGCGACTCCTACGGCCGGCTGGTCGCGCTGCTCGCGGCCTCGACGGGCGACCTCGCGCAGGCGGAGGACGCGCTCGCCGACGCCTTCGAGCGGGCGCTGACGACCTGGCCGGCCGACGGTGTCCCGCGCAACCCCGATGCCTGGCTGCTCACCGTGGCCCGCAACCGGCTCCGTGACGTGTGGCGCTCCGCCGCGACCCGCCGCGCCGCGCCGCTCGACGACGCCCACGCGCTGACGTCGACCGACGGGGTGGACGTCGACCCGGACGCGATCGAGGACCGGCGGCTCGCGCTGCTGTTCGTGTGCGCGCACCCGGCGATCGCGCCCGACGTCCGCACCCCCCTGATGATGCAGACCGTGCTCGGCCTGGACTCGCAGGTCGTCGCGCGGGCGTTCGCGGTGCCGCCGGGTGCGATGCAGCAGCGGCTCGTCCGGGCCAAGCGGCGCATCGCGCGCACGCGCATCCCGTTCGTCGTGCCGGACCGGCGCGCGATGCCGGAGCGGCTGCCCGCGGTGCTGGAGGCGGTCTACGGGTGCGCGGCGGTGACGTGGCGGCAGGACGGGCGCGAGCTCGCGGGGGAGGCGCAGCACCTGGCCGTCGTGCTGGCGTCACTGCTCGACGACGACGCCGAGGCGTGGGCGCTCGCCGCGCTCGTGACGCTGTCCCTGGCCCGGCGGCAGCCGGGCGACGTGTTCGTGCCGCTCGACGAGCAGGACCCGGCGACGTGGGACGAGCACCTGGTCGCCGAGGGGGAGCAGTACCTGCGCCGGGCGACGCGGCCCGGGCCGCCGGGGCGCTTCCGGCTCGAGGCCGCGATCCAGGCGGTGCACTGCGACCGGCGGCGCACCGGGGTCGTCGACTGGGCGGCGCTGCGCACCCTGTACCTCGCGCTGGACGCGGTCGCGCCGAGCCTGGGGTCGCGGACGGCGCTCGCGGCGGTGGTCGGGCGGCTCGACGGGCCGGTCGCCGGGCTCGCGGCGCTGCCGTCGGAGCCGGTGCCGGCGTTCCAGCCGTGGTGGGCGGCGCGCGCGGACCTGCTGGCGCGTGCGGGCCGCGCC
>NZ_BHYL01000388.1 GCF_003851725.1 Cellulomonas algicola
CGTGCGTGACGTGCCCGCGCGCCGCCCGGCGGGGCGGCTTGACCAGCCCCGGAGGGGCACGAAGACTGCGAGCCACGACGCAGGGAGGGGCGACGATGTCGAGTCGTGTGCAGAGGTGGGCAGCCGGAGCCGTGGCCGCCGCAGGTCTGGTGGCAGGTGCGGGGCCCGCGCAGGCGCTGCCCGTCGCCGCGGGAGGCACGTCGCCCGCCGCGCAGGCGACGCTCCGCACGGACGGTGGGAGCGCCGCCGCCGTGCGGGCCGTCACCGACGTGCCCCTCCACGAGGTCGACCTCACGGTCGCCCCGCCGTCCGGGCTGTCGGCGTTCGCGCTTCCGGCGCCCTCGACGACGGGCCCGACCCCGGACGAGACGGACCCCGACACGACCGCGTCCGACGCGACGACGCCCGACGCGGCGACCGCCGACCGGCCGCACGGGTCCGACCGGGTCCGGACCGAGCCCATCGCCACGTCGGAGCACACGACGATCGGCGTCTCCTGGGCCGACCCGGCGGCCTCGCTCGCGGTCCAGGTCCGGACCCGCACCGACGGGACCTGGTCGCAGTGGCGCGCGCTCGACGACGAGGTCACGTCGCCCGACGCGTCGACGAGCGAGGCGCAGCGCACGCTGCGCGGTGGCACCGAGGCGGTCTGGATCGGCGACGCCGACGCGGTCGAGCTCTCCTTCCCCGCGACGACGGCCGTACCGGCGGACCTCGAGCTGACGCTCGTGGGCGACGCGGCGACCGACGGCGTCACGGGTGACGTGACGGACGGCGCCGGCACGGCGGCGGGCACGGCCACGACCGACGGCACCGGGGCGCGGACCGCGGCGGCCACGACCACCGCCGCGCTCGAGGACGGCGACGTCGGCGCCCTCGCGCAGGCGTCCTCGGTCGCGGCCCCCGCGATCGTCTCGCGGGCCGAGTGGGGCGCCGCCCCGCAGCTGTGCGCGTTCGACGTCGCGTCCACGCTGCAGTTCGCGGTCGTCCACCACACCGCGGGCTCGAACGCCTACACCAGCGTCGCGCAGGCCATGGCGCAGATCCGCAACGACCAGCGCTACCACCAGCAGTCCCGCGGCTGGTGCGACATCGGCTACAACTACCTCGTCGACAAGTGGGGCAACGTCTACGAGGGGCGCGCGGGCTCCGGCGACCGGCCCGTGATCGGCGTGCACGCGGGCGGCTTCAACACCGGCAGCGTCGGCGTCTCCATGCTGGGCGAGTACGGCGCCGTCGCGCCGCCGGCCGCGACGCAGGAGAGCGTCGCCCGCCTGATCGCGTGGCGTCTCGCGTCCTACCACCGCGACCCGGCCGGGTCGTTCTGGTACACGACGGGCGGCGGCGAGAACTCGCGGTACGCGGCAGGCACGCGTCTGCAGCTGCCGGTCGTCATCGGTCACCGCGACGTCGCGTTCACCGCGTGCCCGGGGGAGCGCGGGTACGCGATGCTCGGCGCGGTGCGCTCGCGGGCCCGTGACCTCGTCGGCTCGCAGATGGTGAATCCCTACCTGCTCTCGACGTCGCTCGCGTACGGCGCGGGCACCGCGGTCGCCTCCGACGTCGTCGGCTCCATCGGGTGGACGCTCACGGTCGTCGACCGCCGCACCGGGGTCGAGCTCGTGCGCCGCGCCGGCAGCACCGGCCCCACGTCGGGCACGACGATCGCGGGCTGGGACGGCCGGTCGGACGCGGGCGTCGCGCTCGGCGCCGGGCCGTACACGCTCACGATGACGGGCACCGACCTTGTCGACGGGTCGCCGCTCGTGCCGTGGTCGCAGAACTTCGAGATCACGGGCAGCCAGAACCCGCCCGTCGTCGCCGCCGTGCCGCTCACCGGCTCGCTGCGGTACGAGGCCGTCGACCCCGCCCGGCTCGTCGACACGCGGGCGACGGGAGGCTCGCTCGGCGCGTCGTCGCGCATGGACCTCAAGGTCGCCGGCGTCGCAGGCGTCCCGGCCGACGCGAAGGCCGTCGCCCTCAACATCACGGCCGTCAGCTCCGCGGGCGTGTCCTACGTGAGCGCCTGGCCCGCGGGGCAGGCCCGACCGGGGGCGTCGGTGCTGAACGCCGACGCCGGGCGGACCACGGCGGCCTCCACGGTGGTCGGCGTCGGCGGGCAGGGCCTGGTCAGCCTCTACAACAACGCGGGCAGCGTGCACCTCGTCGTGGACGTCACCGGCTACTTCACCGACTCCGGCGCGACCGACGGCTACGCACCCCTGACGACGGCGGCGCGCGCGCTCGACACCCGCACGAGCGGCGGCGCGATCCCGGCCGGCGGACGGCGCACCGTGCCGCTCGCGGGGACGTCGGGGATCCCCGCCGACGCGACGGCCGTGGTCGTGAACGTCGTGTCCCGCGCGGCGGGTTACGGCAACGTCGCGGTCGTGCCGAGCGGCAGCGCGCCCGGCATCACCTCCACCGTCAACCACGTCCCGGGTCGCGACGTCGCGAACCGCGCGGTCGTGCCGCTGCGCTCCGGCGCGGTGGACGTGAACGTCGCGGGGTCGGCGGCGGACGTCGTCGTCGACGTGGTCGGCTGGTTCGGGCCCGGCGGCACGCAGCGGTTCACGCCCGTCGCGCCCGCCCGCGCCTTCGACACCCGGCTGACGGGCCGGCAGCTCGGGGACGGCCAGACGCGGACCTTCCCGGTGGCCTCGGTGGGCGGCGTCCCCGCGGACGCGTCGTCCGTGGTCCTCAACCTCACGGCGACGCGCGCGAACGCCTACGCGACGTACCTCACGGCGTGGGGTCCCGGGTCGCGGCCCGCCACGTCGGACCTCAACGCCGGGGCGGGCGCCGACATCGCGAACGTGACCTTCGTCAGGCCAGGGACCAGCGGTGTCTCCGTGTACAACAACGCAGGCAGCGTCGACGTGGTGGGGGACGTCATGGGGTACTTCCGCTAGTCACGGGCGTCCGGTCCGGGGTGTCGGCCTTGTATGCTGACGCCCGCCTTCTGACAGCCGAGGTAAGCGGGTCCCTGCATGTCCCAGTACGACACCACGCTCGACCCGACGGTGTCGAACACGAGCCACAACCAGGTCATGAGCCTCGTGCCGCGAGGGTCGACGGTGCTCGACGTCGGCTGCGCCACGGGCTACCTCGCCGAGGCGCTGGTCGCCCGCGGGTGCGTGGTCAGTGGTATCGAGTACGACGCCGACGCGGCCGAGAAGGCGCGTCCCCATCTCGACCACCTCGTGGTGGGCGACCTCGTGACGATGGACCTGGCGCACGAGTTCGGCGACCGCCGCTACGACGTGATCGTGTGCGCCGACATCCTCGAGCACCTGCCCGACCCGGTCGACGCGCTGCGCCGGCTCGTCACGCTGCTGCGTCCCGGCGGCTCCGTCGTGATCTCCATCCCGAACGTCGCGCACGGGTCGCTGCGGCTCGCGCTGCTGCAGGGACGCTGGCGGTACACCGAGACGGGCCTGCTCGACCGGACGCACATCCGCTTCGTCACGCGCACCACGCTGCTCGAGCTGCTCGCCGAGGCGGGCGTCGTCGCGGTCGAGGTGCGCACCACCTGGCGCGACGTCCTCGACTCCGACGTCTACGTCGACACGGCGGACCTTCCCGCGGGCGTCGTCGACTGGGTGCGTCAGCAGCCCGACTCGGGGACGTACCAGTTCATCGTCCGGGCCGTCCCGGACGACGGCGAGGGCGCGCTGCGCCGGGCCGTCGACGAGCGCGACGCGCTGCGGGCCGAGCTCGAGCACGCGCGTCACGACGTCGAGCGCGCCGCGGCCGAGCGCGCCGAGGCGCAGGAGTCGCTCCGGCGGATCCAGGCGACCCGGTCGTGGCGCCTGCTGCGTGCACCGCGCGCGCTGTACGGGCGCGTCCTGGGTCGCGGGGGGAGCCGCTGATGTCGCTCGTCTCCGACCTGACGTCCTCGCGCGAGCTGCTCGCCAACCTCACGCGCCGCGAGGTCAAGGGCAAGTACAAGCGGACTGCGCTCGGCCAGCTGTGGTCGCTCGTCAACCCGCTCGCGCAGATGGTCATCTTCACCGCCGTCTTCTCGTTCATCCTGCGGATGCAGCCGGCGCCCGGTGACCCGAGCGGGCTCGACGTGTTCGCGCTGTGGCTCCTGTGCGCGCTGCTGCCGTGGGCGTTCTTCACGAACGTCGTCAACGGCGGCATGGGGTCGATCGTCGGCAACGAGAACCTCATCAAGAAGGTCGCGTTCCCGCGCGTCACGCTCCCGGTGTCGAACGCGCTCTCGGTCGGGTTCACGTGGTCGCTCGAGATGCTGGTGCTGCTGGTGGCCCTGGTGGTCGCGGGTGCCGCCGCCTGGATGTGGGTCCCGGCCGTGGTGGTCGCGATGGTCGTGCTGCTCGCGTTCGCCCTCGGCGTCTCGCTCATGCTGTCGATCGCGAACGTCTACTTCCGCGACACGCAGCACTTCGTCGGCATCCTGCTGCAGGCGTGGTTCTACGCGACGCCGATCGTCTACCCGGTGTCGCTCGTCGCCGAGCAGTCCGAGAAGATCGGCCCGCTCTTCGGGTCGGTGACGCTGCTCGACCTGTACCGGCTCAACCCGATGGAGCGGTTCTCCGAGGTGTTCCGCAACCTGCTGTACGACAACCGCTGGCCGAGCCTCGAGTCGAGCCTGATGTGCCTCGGCTGGGCGGTCCTGTCCCTGGGTGTCGGTGCGTACGTGTTCCGGCGCCACCAGACGAAGCTGGCGGAGGCCCTGTGAGTCCCGTGGCGGTCTCCGTCGACGACGTCACCAAGAAGTTCCGCGTCTACCACGAGCGCAACCAGACGCTGAAGGCCGCGGTCATGCGCGGCCGGCGCTCGGTCTACGAGGACTTCCACGCGCTCGACGGCGTGAGCTTCGAGATCCCCGAGGGCAGCACGTTCGGGCTCGTGGGCGACAACGGCTCGGGCAAGTCGACGCTGCTCAAGTGCATGGCGCGCATCCTCTACCCCGACTCGGGCAGCGTCGTGACGAACGGCCGGGTCGCGGCGCTCCTCGAGGTCGGGTCCGGCTTCCACCCGGAGCTGTCGGGGCGCGACAACGTCTACCTCAACGGGTCGATCCTCGGCATGACGCGTCCCGAGATCGAGCGGAAGTTCGACCAGATCGTCGACTTCTCCGGCGTCGAGCAGTTCATCGACCAGCCGGTAAAGAACTACTCGTCGGGCATGTACGTGCGGCTCGGCTTCGCGGTGGCGATCCACGTGGACCCGGAGATCCTCCTGGTGGACGAGGTGCTCGCGGTCGGCGACGCCGCGTTCCAGGAGAAGTGCACCGAGAAGTTCGTCGAGTTCCGGCGCGAGGGACGCACCGTCGTCGTCGTGAGCCACTCGATGCCGTCGCTGCGCAGCATGTGCGACCAGGTCGCGTGGCTCGAGCACGGCAAGCTCGTCGAGACGGGGGAGGCCACGCCGATCCTGCAGCGCTACCTCGACTCGACGCGGACCGACGCGGTCACGGGCGCCGACGGTCAGGTCCGGTGGGGCACCGGCGAGGCCCGGCTCGACAAGGTCGAGGTGCTGCACGACGGCCGGCCGGTGGAGGCCGTGCGCACGGGCGACGAGGTGTCGATCCGGCTGCGCTACACCGCCACCGAGCGGATCGAGAAGCCCGTCTTCGGGCTCGCGATCGAGTCGCACGACGGCGTCTACCTGTGGGCGAACAACACGCGCGACGCGAAGTACTCCGTCGACGCGATCGAGGGCACCGGGGTCGTGGAGTGCCGGATCCCGCGGCTCGCGCTGCAGCCCGGCCGGTTCCAGGTCCTCGCGTCGATCGTCGACTCGACGACCACGCACGTCTTCGACTACGTCCGTGAGGCGGCCTGGGTCGCGGTGGAGTTCGGCGACCCCGTCGAGTCCGGCGGCTACCTGGCGCTCGACGGGCGCTGGTCGTGACGGCGGAGGCCGCGGCGCCGGCGGTCACGCGTCGGCGCGTCCTCGTCGTCACGCTGGACACCATCGCCGACCGGATGGCCGGTCCCGCCATCCGCGCGTGGGAGATCGCGCGCGCGCTCAGCGACGAGCACGACGTGCGCGTCGTGACGTTCGGCCGCTGCACGCGTGACGGCGAGGGGTTCGTCACCGAGCACATCGACGTGTCCGACTTCCGGGCGCGCGTCGAGGCGAGCGACGTCGTCGTCATCCAGGGCTTCGTGTTCAACGCGTTCGCGTGGCTGCAGGAGTGCGAGCAGGTGCTCGTCGTCGACCTGTACGACCCGTTCCACATCGAGACGCTCGAGGTGGACCGCTACAAGCCGGCCGCCGAGCGGGAGCGGGCCCTCGACTTCGCGCTCGGCGAGCTGCGCGACCAGCTGCGCCGCGGCGACTTCTTCCTGTGCGCGTCGCGTCGTCAGCGCGACCTGTGGCTCGGCCAGCTCGCCGGTGCGGGGCGTCTCAACCCCGACACGTACGACGACGACCCGTCGATGCGGTCGCTGCTCGCGATCGCGCCGTTCGGGAGCCCTGCGGAGCGTCCCGTGCAGCGCCGCCACGCCATCAAGGGCGTGGTCCCGGGCATCGGGGAGGACGACAAGGTCGTCCTGTGGGGCGGGGGCGTCTACAACTGGTTCGACCCGCTCACGCTCGTGCGCGCTGTCGACGTCCTGCGTGCGCGGGTGCCGGAGGTCCGGCTCTACTTCCTCGGGATGCGGCACCCCAACCCGGACGTCCCCGAGATGGCCGTCGCGGCCCGGTGCCGCGAGCTCGCCGAGGAGCTCGGGCTGGTGGGCACGCACGTCTTCTTCAACGAGGACTGGGTGCGTTACGAGGACCGCGCGGACTACCTGCTCGACGCCGACG